>CALYPF010000062.1 GCA_945271245.1 uncultured Enterobacteriaceae bacterium
TAGACCGTTGGTGGTGACGGTAAGTGGATCACTTTTTACCCGTTGTTGACAACTATCATGAGCACCCGGAAAAAAGTAACTAATTACGTTGGTCGTACTAAATAGTATTACCTTCGGAAGCGTAAAAGTAATTTACTGTTATTAGGTGATTTCGTTGTTATAGAAACGAATCCTTGGTTCGATTCTAAGTCCGGCACTGCTTCTTCTAAGAACCCGCCTATAAGACGGGTTTTTACTTCTTGCAGCCCACCAATGGCGCACACGGCCGCTAAAAACCACGCGGCTAAAACGGATGAAAACCTTATAAATCTGCCGATAGCAATAGCATGTTTTTACTCATGTCCCTAATGGTTCCATTCCTTACAACCGCACACCCAATTTCAGGACAAAGAAAAAATGCTCGCTTTCGTTCAGGTATTTACCCGTTGAAAAGCAGCCCCTGAAATCAGGAGGCCGCGTTATCATTTATTCCTTTATAGTTTCCGCCGACACCCGGGCTGCAGGCTGTGAGTATTCATTATCCTCCTGCTGGCTGTCGCGTATATTTTTCTGTACCGCGATGGCACCGAACAGACACAAGAAAAAAGCAATAGCATAAAAACCTTTCTCACTCGGCAGTAACGTAGCGTTCCATAAACCAACCGCCAGCAGAATAATAGAGATCACAAAAGAAACCACACACGAAACGTAATAAATATGGCTCGTGGGAATGGCTTCCATACGATCCCGCACCGTTTTTTGCAGCGATACGGAGGCAAATAACCCGAGTAGCATTACGGCAAAGTAATACCCTCTTTCATTAAGCGCCATATCAGATCGCCAAAGACCGACCAGATAAACCACAATACCCCCAACCAGCGCCAGCCATGACATAGCATTAAATGCAGAAGAAGTTTTTGCTGTATTTGTTTTCATTAACTATTTCAATCCTTATTTATATAACTCCGGGCTTTCCCGGTATTTGTGATAATCGCTGGCGTTTGCATACCAACATAACTTTCCGGTATAAATTTACTCGAGAAATTATTTACAATAATGATATTCAGTGTCTAACTAATAATTAGGTTATCAAAGTAACAGAGTCAGACCATAAACAGTCAAAGCAGCCACACTACTAAAGAGATATAGCGGAGGCAGAGCAACATCAGTTGCCACAGCGACCGGGTAAGTGGCCGTTCAGCCGATAAATTATTTTTAGTATAAAACCCTATTGTAATGAGGTTATCAAACCAAAAAATATCTTCGGCATTCGCTTTATTAATTATTCCCGCCAGATTACTGATACTGATCTCACACTCACGCTGCTGTTATTTCGAACAATATCAGAAGGAAATCTTCAATATGCTGGGAATACGCACGCGCTTCGTTGCATCGTGATAATGATATTGTAATTTCTCCTGTGAACCCGCTCTTATCTTTATTGAATGTAAATTCACCACGCCTCGATGCTCTGATTCACGATTTATCGATTTTGCCGATCACCCATACGCGCATAAAATCGTCACCATCGGCGGTAAGGGCATAATCGAAATGCTCGACAACAAATATCCAGTTATATTTACCTTGCTCTGTTTCAGTAATAGCTACTGCAGAAATTACATCGCTACTATATAAGGCTTCTCCACTTTCATGATTTTTAATTACATTCGAAATGCTTCTTGGTGGCACAAACAGATAGAACGGATAAAGATAAAATTACGCGAAACCTAATGCTAATTTATTAATGACATTTCTTACATACATTCCTTTTAATTAATAGCTCCATTTAACTATTTGAGATCGCACTAAAATAGCGTTGATGCATCATACCTCGCTCCAGAATCAGGCATTCTGACATAAAATCGGTGGCATAACGCATTAGATCAATAGTCGTGAATCTGGCATCAATGACGTAGCGCGCCGAAGATGTTCAGTTACTGCAGATCAGAGTTTATTATTCAGACATAGCTCATATTTGAGCAAAGTAGCAGACAGGCTCCCAACAGTTTATGAGCCGTTCCCGGCATCCATTAAGAATATTTATCGCATCAGGCCACGCCCGATCAAGTGCGCCAGTGCTCCGGCGCGATGGTTAAGATTGCGCTGCATATTATCCGGCCCCGGCAGGATAACCTACTGACTTTCAATGGCCAGGCTGAGGGTGAAGTCAGCGGTAAAACTACCACGGTACACTGCATACTGCCCGCAGACGCTATATCCCTGAATATCAGTCGTCTTTCAGCGGTTGTAGCGTCAGATGGTTGCTACCGGCTTCCAGAATGCGTGCCTTATCCGGCTCCAAACGTTGCGTTTGATAACCTGCTTCCAGGTATTATTGACCAGGTCAGGATCTCGAAATAGCCCGACGATGGCCACAAACTGCGCCGCCTCTTCCATCGGCATATCAAGGTTCTCATCGCCGCCCGGCTTCACCACCACGTCACGGCTAGCCAGCAGGTCTTCCTTCAGAATATTTTCTCCGTCTTTAAGCAGTTGCTGATAGACCATTTTATCGAAGGTTTTGCGATCTCTCAGTTGATAGACACGGACTACCACCGGCTCAGACAATGAGTTACTCTCATGAGAGTCCGTATTCAGCGCTTCACGCGCGGTAAAATCCAAGTGTAGCACCTTAATCTTTTTATAGAACACGGCATTAAATGCCGATTTAGTACCATCGGTGACGCTCTGCGTCACTCCGCACCCTGCCAAAGTGAACACCATCAGCGGTGTTAGCCAGCGCGCGGTCTTAAGTAAATTTGTACGTAACACGTCGGTTTCCTTGTTGTGGTTTCGCAGGCTTAAGCCCGGTGTAATAACCTAGTTCTGTCGTAAAGGTTTCAGGGATATCATCCGAAAGGCTATCACTCTCAGCCCCCAGCACCCCGTTCATACCCAGCCAGAAAGGCCCTTCTCCCAGCGCGGGCGCTGCCAGCAATCGGGTTGAAGTGGTCAAGGTAATCCGGGCTTTAAAGCGCCAGCCCAAATACACACGCAGCATGACCAGGAAATCCTGATATAACAGACCATCCGGCTTCCAGCCCCGCGCCTCCAGCTCGTTATCCGTTGTGAGCGCAATCAGTAGTTGGCTGTTGGCATCCATCGCTTCATCACCCAGCGGCATATTGCCATCCAGCAAAAAATCAGCCTCATCATAAAAACCCAGCGGCTGGCTGACTGCCACCGGTCGCAAACAGTACGGACTGACTTTTACGCGGGTATTCGGTGCCAGCAAGTGTACCAGCGCCTGCATACCCTCCTGCGTTTTGCCTGGCTGCTGCAGCACACTGAGTAACGCCAGAAAGCGCGAAACCGGCGTAGCAATATGATTTGCGGTACCGGGAATTCCCAGCCCAACCAAGCCCAGCAGTGACTGTGAAATGCTGTCGGTACCGCCGGGCTCAAACGTAGCCGGATAGGAGTACTTACGCCAGATGCGGTAAAACTGCGTCAGGATGCGATGGCTGAAGATATCCAGAAACCCCTTCAGCGCCTCATGTCCTTCTCGCCGCTGGGTAATGTCATCGAGATACACCGTTGGTAACGGTGAGTCGACACCGTACATCCCCATAAATGTGGTACGGATGACGGGGGGTTTGCTGTCATCATCTTCATCGTATTCAACGGCTTTCAGCTCACTGGCCGGAAACCCCATTCCCGGATGTGAGGCAAAGCGCACCAGGTCGTCGGCAGGGTGGCTGGTCGCCCCCATTAGCGGCTTACCCGGATTGCGCTTTTCCAGTAACTGGCAGAAACGATAAAAGTTAATGCGATGCAGGTCGGCGTTCAGCCGCGCGGTCAGCCGGGAATGCGGCGGTTGTGCTTCTCTTCCCATTCCAGGCGCTCTCCAGTTGGTTGCAGAATGATAATCAGGCGGTTAAACAGATAAATATCGGTGTAAAGCGCAAAAAACCGGCTCAGCATCTCACCAAACAGGCAGATATCTCCGCGCCCGGCAAAGCCGTGGCTATCAAGAGTCACCTCAATTTGCACACCGCGCACCAGATATCCCTGCTCAAAGCGTTCGGTTTCGCCGTGTTTCACATCGATGATAGCCTCAAGTCGACGGCGATTCATCTCACTGTTAGTCCATTCATACAGCGCCAGCGTGCCGCGCAGTACTTCCGCGTTATCCATCATCGAGAGGAAACTGCTGCCAAGATGGCTCAGTACTCGCCAGTGGAAGCGATCTTGAGCAGGTGGATAACAGGGCAGGGTTGGCGCACAGAGATTACGCACGGCGATGCTGGCTGAGGTGGTTTTCATCACCGTATCGAGCACGGTACTCTGCAGTGCACGGCGCGGTAACTGCCCGTTGGTCCCGGTCAGCGTCAGCGACAGGCTCTCATCTTCCGGCACGGTATGATTATCAAAAGCCTCACCGCCCAGTATAAGCCAGGTGTTATGAAGCCCCGATGGACCACGGCGGACGCGAGTGTGATAGTAATACTCCGGTGCCTCATGCCGCATCATCACACCTTTGTGGCGGAAGCTTGAGAACGGCACATACGTATGCTGGCTTGAGGACATCACCGAATCCACGGAGTAAATCTCGGTATGGCCATCCTGCACGCGCATCGGGCGCAGCATATACTCCGTCTGCAGGGAATTCAGCGTCAGCGGATCCGACTCCAGCGGGAACAGATTAATCACCGGGACACAGTTCATCCGCAGATGCTTTTCAGTAAAGCTGAAATCATGTTCCCAGCGCTCACTCAGCACCACATCAATTTCAAACCAAGTCAGTTCTGCCGGAAAGTCTACGGACTCTAGCCCGCGCAGACCGGTGAACATGAACTTCTCACGGAAAGTGAAATACTCCAGTAATAGCTGGTAACCACTGAAGCTGCTACCTTTCGGCCAGAGAACATCGTCATCGCTAAACCCGAGCGCGGTAAAGTGCCCTTCCAGCGGTCTTTTGTCCACATCTCCAGGAAGCCGTAGCCACATGCGCGCCACGTTCATGGTAAAGGCTTCATGCATGGCGCAGGCCAGCGGTGCATCCGCATTAAAATAGAGCGGAATATGGCTGAGATCGAGGCGGCTCCAGTCCGCCAGTTTGCTGCAGTTGAAACGCAGAGTAATGACCGAACGACCATCGGGGTCGGTCACAAGACTTGCCTGATCCAGCGACAGCGGCTGGAGATCGATTTCCTTTGTGGTGGTGTAACGGCAGCGCGTTCTCTTCTCGCCGATAGGCCGGGAATGCACCTCGAAGCCTTTCACTATCCGCATCGGCTCTTTCATTTCCCGCCAGTCGGGAGAAAACTCGACCACGGATAACGACGGAATAGTACGCAGGTAATGCGGCCACAGCAGGCTGACCAGCCCCTCGGTCAGTTCAGGCAGATCGTCATCAAGCTTTTCACGCAGGCGGCCCATCAGGAAAGCAAAGCCTTCAAACAGCCGTTCCACATACGGGTCACGAGCGCCCGCTTTATCGAGATTGAGCATGGCCGCCTGCTCGGGGTGAGCCCGGGCAAATTCTTCACCGGCTTCCAGTAAATAGCGCATTTCAGCGTCGTAGTAACGCAGGGTTAAGTCATCCATAATTCTTTCTGTTTAGTTATTACTGCGTGTTAAGTACGGAGGCAGACTTTGGGAGTCTGGCAGGGTTAAGCAAAAAAAAGAAATCCATCCATGCTGAATACAAAGATTCAATATCGATGCCGACAAGTTTGTTAACCTCCTGCCGGATACGCTGAAAATTATCGTCATCTCCCGGACCTTCTCATGCCAGGCGGGCATCACTGATGTGGATAAGCCAGCAATACCCGCTTTCCGTACATGGCTGCATGTATTTTCACCGCAGCGGTTTGACCGCCTGACAGCCGGCCGCCGGAGCCTGCAAAGTGCCGGTTATTCAATCCCGTCCCGCTCGCTGCCTTCCCTGCCGGCTATCAGCGCCCGGGTCGTAGCCGCACTGTCGACGCTGAATATCTGTTCCGGAAGCGTAAAGCCCCGTAGCTCCAGCAGCGCCAGCGGACCTTTACCCAGCTGGGAGCGCAGCACCCACTGCAGCGTGCGGCCATCCGCTGCGGTGAAACTCATCATCCACTGGCTGCGGTCAAGCTGCTGACGCCTGCCCTCATCCAGCCAGCGAATAAAGCCCCAGGTCCCGCTGTAGTCACCAAACAGGCGCGCACCCGCACTGACCGTGGTCCAGGTCAGCATGGTGCCCGGCCTGTACGTGTCTCCCGGCCAGCGAAAGGGCTGCCAGTCGGCCATCTGGTTGAAGTAGCGCAGCTTTTGACCATCAATGGTCAGCTGTGTTTCCACCACGTGCGGCACCGGGCGGGCCTGCAGTTCGAAGCTGATACCCTGACCGCCATCGGTAAACAGAATGTCCGATATCTGGCTCAGCCGGTTAATGGCCCTAAGGAACGCCGGGTTAAAGCTCAGCCCCTGGCTGTTCACCTTATCCGGCACCCACTGACTGCCCTCTTTATGCAGCACTCCGCTGAGCTCCGTGGTCAGGAAGCGCTCTATTCTCCCGCTGTCCTTACGCACAAATTCAGCCAGCATCGGCAGGGAAGCATCGCTTTTACTGACGGCAAACGGAAAACGTCCGTCAAACGCGGTATGCCAGTTCGCAACAATCGAGCGGCTCCACCGGTCATTCAGGCTGGCTGCCGACGGCTGCAAAACGGTTTCCCATGCCTGATTCAGCGGCTGTACAAACATCGTGTTGCCAAAGCCGTTCCACTCTTCGCCGAGGCTTGCCGAAATCAGGCTGCCGTACTGCTGGGTGTCGGTCAGGTCCACGCTTTTGCCCTGGAATACGGTCTGCGCCAGCGCCTGCATCATCTCCTGCGGGTCGGAGGCGCTGGCCACCTGCTGCAAACGCAGGCGCACGCGGGTGATGCGGGTCAGATACGTCTGCAGGCTCAGGGAGTTGTCAGCCGACATAACGTTGCTGCCCTTATTTTTGCCCACAAGCTGCAGCAGCGGGCCAAAGGTTTCATCCAGTGGCCCCTGCGGCCCGGAGGCAGACTGGTCAATCGCCGGTTTATCTTTTCCGCCCACCAGGTCTTTCGCCGATTTGATGAGGGAGTCCGACAGCCTCTCGCTCCGCTGTCCGGTCTGCCCCTGCCAGGCGACGGTATTCACCAGCGCTATTAGCGGGGACTGGCGGACATCGCTCATCAGCGTCAGCTGGTCCGTCACATCGGCAATAGTGTTTGCCGGGTTAAGCCGCAGACCGTTGAGGAAACTCAGCCAGCTGCCGGCAAAATCGGTGAAGTAACGCTGCGTCAGGCGGGCCTTCAGGGCTTCCGGCGACAGGTCTGAGGAGACGGTTTTTCGGCTGTCGCTCAGCACCCAGTCAATTTCATCCCGCCGCGACCTCGCGGCCTTTTCGATGGCCTGCTGAATACCCTCTTCCCACGCCTGGCGGGTAAACATGCCGGGCACAACTTCATCTGTCGTGAACAGCCGCCGCGCATCGGTACCACTGGTCATGTCCTCCAGGGACACATCGGCGAAATTACGGCGCACGGATTTAAGCATATTCTCATACAGGGTGCTTTCCGCGTTACTCCGCCCTATCTGCTGCAGCAGCACCTGGCGACTCTGGCTGACCAGCTGCGCATCCGGCGTGATTTTCCACTGCGGCTGCTCCGGCAGCACGGCGATGTAAAAGGCCCACAAATCCGGCGACAGGCTCTGCCACAGGCCGGCTGAGATACCCGGGTGCGCCGGCTGCACGGTTTTCATGGTCTGCGCGTAATACGCGCCGTCTGCTTTATCCGGGCGCGCCATCATCAGCCAGGCCTTCAGCTGGTTATAGCCCGGTTTTGCCAGCGCAGCCCGCTGGTCGCTGTTCGGGGCCGAGTTGGCCAGCGCGCTGAGCTTCTGCATCAGGGCGGCATTTGCCGGGTCGCGTATCAGACGATTGTTCGCCACGCCGTACCAGGGCAGCAGTGCGTCAAGTAGCTGCGGGTTATGGTCCAGACCAAAGCGCTGATACCACGGTGCGCCGTTCTGAATACGATGCTGCAGGCGTCCGGCATCGTTGCGCAGGGCGTGCAGGGCCGTCAGCTGGCTGTCCGAGACGGAAGGATGTTCCACCAGGGCATGCGCCTGCTCTGCAACAGAAACTATCTGTGACCGGTTGAGCGCAAAAGAGAGCAGCATTCCCGCCGCCCAGACGCCGATAATCGCCGTCAGCGCCCAGGCCAGCGCCTGCTCCCACGGCATTCCGACCCGGCGACCGCGTACGCGGGTGCAATCGTCCACAACCCCCTGCCAGGTAACAGATAACGTCAGGGCATGGCGCTGTGATTGCGGGATATATTTTTCGGCCCCGGCAGGGGCAGAGAGTCCGGCATCCTCAATGGCGCCGGATGACTGCCCCTGTGGCAGGCTGAACATCAGGCCACGCAGCGGAATGCGCTGCTGAGAGGCAAACAGCCACGGCGCCAGTTGTTCTGCCCGGCGGGCAATACCGCCCTCTGCAAGGTGCTGACCCAGGCGCAGCAGGAAGTCGTGACCGTTGTTCTCAGCGACCTGGCTCACGCCCTGCGCCCGCAGGGCCGGCAGCATCAGCTCAAGCTGGCGGATAATATCGTCTTCGGCTGCGCGCAGCGGGAAAGCGGCCCCCACCGCCTGCTCAGTGCGGCCGCTCTGCGACCAGCCGCTGTCGCATAATTGCCACAGCCAGACCGGTGCGGAATAGCGGAGCAGTTCGCTGATTTTTTCCAGCCCGCGCAGGTCGCTGTCGCTGATTTGGGGTGTCAGGTTAAACGAGGCAGGCATGACGCGCACAATGCCATCCAGAGGGCGGCCGCGCCGCAGTTTACGCAGCGCGGCGTATTTTTCGCGGTCAGGCTCCGAGGCCAGGCTGCCGCCGTAAATCAGCACGGTACGGCTGCCCTCAAGCCACTGCTCCTTCTGCAGGCCGGGCACCAGTTGCTCAATGGCTGCCTCATCGCCGGTAATCAACAACAGGCGGACTTTGTGGCGCCAGAACAATCTGTAGCGGAGTCGGAGGTATTTTTTCAGAGGCGCATAAGCGTGTTCACCTCTGCTAACTTTTATGGGTTTATGTTTGCGGGATGCCGACGGGCTAACCTTGTCCTTAATCAATAACCGGAAGGCCATAAACCCCAGAACAAGCAGGCTGAGCGCAATTCCCCAAATGATAAAGCCAGAGACGATAAGCGGGCGCAGCGTTTCCCATTCCGTTGAACGTTCGGTCGCCCACAGCCACCACGCCATTCCGCCCAGCAGTACCAGTAAAGTAGTTACAGCAATACATACCGTTGCCGTGGCTGCCCCAGAGATGGCAGCAGGTTTATTGACGTTGTCCATCAGGTTTTATAATTCCAGTTGCGAGGGGGTTCATCGGGTCGCGGGCAATCCAGCCACACGGTTGTTGGTGGTGCTCGGCATAGATTGCGGCCAGCGATAACACGATGAGCGCGTCCATATCGCCGATATCCCCCCAGTTGGCGTCCTGCAGATGCTGACTGACATCCCAGCCACCACTCGCCAGCGCCTTAATGTCGGGCTGGGAAAACAACATACAGGCCTCCGGAGGGTCTTTTATTTCGCTCTGTTCCAGTGCCCGGGCAAACACTGTGGGTAATATGTCGCCTTTTGCTGGCGAAAAAGTTTCACCACGCGTTAGCTGTACCGGGCCATTCCGTCCAGCCAGCCACAGTACGGCTGATTCTCCGGCTGGAAGCGCTGTACCAGGCTGTGCCGCGACCACCAGACATCCGGCGATCAGCATCGTGTCCTCAGGTTTGGCTTCAGCAAGATCGCTCGCTATCTCAGCCAGACTGGCTTCCCCTTGCCAGGGCTCAGGCCGTGCAGGCAGCGCGATTTCCGGGAAAGTGAGTGCCATCTGTGCGCGAAATGCCTGCCAGGTAATATCGGCCCCCTGCCAGTAGCAACGCAAAGGTGACGTGAGTTTTATTTCACTGCGCTGCTTTTGCCACTCAATAACCAGCATTTCCGCCAACCACTTTTCACGTGCGGAGGGATCTATCGCCGAAATTTGCGGCAGTCTCAGCGCACCGCTGCCCCCCTCTTTTTTTTCTTCTGGTGGGCGTTGTTCGCGATTAAGAACACGCAGCCAGTCAACTGAACGCGTACCCGCAGGCCCCAGCAATAGCACTTCCTTTAACCAGAACGACTGCCGGTGCTGTGCCCACCACTGCTGCTGTTCATATGCCACCAGTTGGTAGTAGAAAGCGGCGTTATGCATACTGGTACGATAATACAACAGCCGCACAAGCCAACCAGTGCCCGCCAGCATCAGTGCTACCAGGATACCGAGCGCAACCGGCGAACTTTCACCTTGTGTTGATGGCCATAGTGCGCCCACACCGCCGCAGCTCAGCACCAGTAATGCCGAGGCTGACAGCCACCTGGCTGCAGCGGGTGGCCGCGCCGTTTTGTATTCCGGGTAGACAGGAGCAGATCTCACTGTTCAATACCGCAGTCAGGAAACGAGCTGACCAGCGTACAGCCACAGGCACAGCGGTGGCCGTGCAGCGCTACCGGTTGACCATCAATCATGGTCAGTGAGCTACCTTCAACGATGGTGGTCATCCCATGCTGGTTGCAGCGAACCGAATCCCCTTTGCAGGCAAATCCCTGACCAAAGCACTGATAGTGCCCCCCTAATACCTTACCGCCATATTCCCGCAGCCTGTCCCCTGTGCGAATAACCTTACTCATCAGGTTCTCCTTCCTCTTTCTCAGGCGATCGCCGTCACCACGTTTTCAAGCCAGCTGGCCGGGATCGCAGCCCGCGCACGCGCCAGTTGCTGTTCAGCCACCTGCGCCTTTTGACGGGCAACCACCACACCTGGCTCCCGGGTAAACGCACGTAATTGCTCTCCCCCCGGCAGTTCCGCCACGGGTTCACGGGTGAGCCTGTCCAGTACCTCAACCTGCAGTGAGCGCACCGCGCCTGTCGCAGCCAGCCCTGCCACCTTTCCGGTCAGGCTCTTTTGTCTGAAACTCAGCACTACACCCGTGGTCAGGGTGGCAAACCCGACAAGGTTCCCGGCGATTACCAGCGGTGACAGAGACTTACTACATTTGTCGCTGAAATAAATCATCCGGTAACGGAAGTAGCCGCCCCACATCTCGCGCGTACCCAGCGCCGCGTGCATAAACCAGGCTCGCGAGTCGTGCACCTGGTCGTCGAACAACGCCCTGACCAGCCCGGCAGGCTGCTGCGCATTACTGGCCTCACCGGCTTCCGGGAAAAGCACAGCCTGCCGCGCGTCTCCGTCTGCCTTTATTCGCCGGTATTCCCGGGGTTCATCATCGGTATTGAGAACGAAAACTAGCGGCTGCAGCACGGTATCCAGCACTATCTGCGCCAGGTTCTCCGGGATACGGTAACCGTCGTGGTAATCCTTTCCAAACTCCTTCGCCGCTTCAAACAACTGAGTCTGCGCCATATCCGGGTCGAAATCCTTGATGCCCGGCTGAAGTACCAGCTCATCCATCTTGTCTGCGGACTGTTTTGCTATCTGTTCCTGACGCCTTTTCAGCACTATCCGCTGCTTTTCATCCCGTGCGTCTTCTGCAGCCTTACGCGCGGCGGGCAGCGCTTCGGTATTGGTGGCGCGCTGGTAGAACGGCGTTTTCAGCATCGAACCTCTGGCATAGCGCTCGATACGCCAGGCGGTGAGCCACGCAATCTGGTTTTCAACCACGGTTTCCAGACTGCCGCTGGCACGCGGTGGGTTGTATTCGCAGGCCTCTTCAGGCGTGACTTTTTCTGGCGTGGTCAGATTCAGGGTGAGTTCACGCCACGCGTTGAAGCGTTGAACTAATTCAGGCGCTACTTCAAATTCCAATTGCAGTTCAGGGGACAGCATTCGCCAATTATTTGATTGCAGGTCTTGTGATAATGAAATTGATGGAACTTTAAAGGGGGCACCGACGCTAAAAGCTGAAGAATACATATCATGTAATGTTATCTGTGACAGCAATAAACCGTCATCCTCCCCATTAGCCTTCCCCTGATCCCCCGGCGGATAACCGCCCCCCAGATCCGAGTGCATCCCCGGATACACCACCTCGGTGGCATAGGGCGGGTATTTGCCGTCACTCCGGCGCACCGAGTCGAGCGGAAAGCAGAGGCGCTGCTCATGCCCGGACACCAGATGCACGCATTTTTTTATCAGACCGCCGTAGGTTGCATCGTCCGGCAGCTCCATTGTGCCGTCTGCCCAGGACATATGCCCCTCGGCAACCGGCACCACGTGCGCCACTCCGACGGAGGCCACGGTATCCAGCAGCCCGAGAAACTCCACGCTGACGGGGAGCTGCAGCTCGCCAGTCTGCAGGCACTGTGGGGGCTTTTCGCCTTCCGCTTTCGGCGGGGGCAGCAGTTCGCTCAGCCAGCGTACAAACGTACGCGCCGCGGCAGCGCCGCGGGAAAAGCCGTAAACGTACAGTTTGATGCCTAACAGCTTCGGTTTACCCGGCTCCGGCTGGGTGATCAATGGCTTCAGCTGCGGGGCTAACTCATTCAGTAAGCGGCTGAACTCTTCATAGCGGTTGTGGCTGCCGCCAAACCACAGCCGGTTCCAGCTGGTACCCATTTTACTGAGGGACTTTCGGCTCTCTGCGGTGGTTAACCATTCTTCTGTAGCGGTAAATTTCAGTACATCAATAATGCGCAGCAGCGCCCAGTTAATACGTTCTTCACCCCTGGTTGCGCCCACCAGCCCCAGGGTGGAATAGTCCGGGTCGTTTACTTCCGGGAACGGGGTGCCCACACCGGGCATGTAGAATTTAAAATATTTCCCGCCGCCGTCTTCAGCACCATCTAACAGTGTTGCCTGCCCGCCAGTCGGTACCCCGCCCGCCGTACCGGTTCCAATAGTGGCACGAAACAACCGCGCGATATTGGTCGGATGCTTCGGGTCAGACAGCAGCAGATCATTGTTCAGGTTATTCCCCGTACCGTCGAAAAACAGACTGATATGCAGCGTCTTGCAGCACGGCGGCTCCACGCGCCGTCCGGCCGCCAGACACAGTTCCTGGCGGTAGAGCCGCTCGGCGCTGCTCTGCTGATGGCAGCTCTGCCCGACCTGCAGCGCCTGCGTCGGAAGACGACCCTGCGCCGGAAACGGCGGCGGTACCCACGCCAGGTCAGTTTCCTTTATCTCGGACATACTCTGGGCTCCTTCATCCTGATGGGCTCTTTTATCGGGTAACTGGCATTTCTTGGTGACCAGCAGCTGGTTGTCACCTTCACCTCATCGCAGGGTAAAAAGTGCACCGTGATACCGCAGACATCCTGCCCGTTATAGTCGGGCACCGGCACGGTTTTGCTGTGCTGACGGTTCTGGGCCTTCATTTTTTTTTCCCAAGCAAGATATTTTTCAGTATCTGCAAACCCGGGAAAGCCTTTTGACCCCCCCTCCCCACTTTCCCAGTCAATACGTACCGTCATACCCGGCGTCCAGCGGGCGGGCGCGCTGTAGCAGCAGCCACCGCCGCCGCCCTGAAACGGGCCGATAATGTCAATCCCCGACTGGTTATCCACGCTGAAGTGGTTAATCGCCCATTTAGTGTGGTTGATGGCTTTAATGGTGCCGCCGCCGCCTCCGGCCTGAGCGGCAGGCTGCGAGCAGCCGGTTAACAGCAGCAGGCCCGCCAGCAGCGGGCTTAACAGTGAATGTTTCATCTGACTTTCCCTGTATAAAGAGGCACTAAACGCTGAGCGGTGGCAGGCTAAACTGGTTTCCTTTATTTCGGACATACCTTCGGCTCCTTCATCCTGATGGGCTCTTTTATCGGGTAACTGGCATTTCTTGGTGACCAGCAGCTGGTTGTCACCTTCACCTCATCGCAGGGTAAAAAGTGCACCGTGATACCGCAGACATCCTGCCCGTTATAGTCGGGCACCGGCACGGTTTTGCTGTGCTGACGGTTCTGGGCCTTCATTTTTTTTTCCCAAGCAAGATATTTTTCAGTATCTGCAAACCCGGGAAAGCCTTTTGACCCCCCCTCCCCACTTTCCCAGTCAATACGTACCGTCATACCCGGCGTCCAGCGGGCGGGCGCGCTGTAGCAGCAGCCACCGCCGCCGCCCTGAAACGGGCCGATAATGTCAATCCCCGACTGGTTATCCACGCTGAAGTGGTTAATCGCCCATTTAGTGTGGTTGATGGCTTTAATGGTGCCGCCGCCGCCTCCGGCCTGAGCGGCAGGCTGCGAGCAGCCGGTTAACAGCAGCAGGCCCGCCAGCAGCGGGCTTAACAGTGAATGTTTCATCTGATTTTCCTTGTATGAAAAGAGCATTTAAAAAGGGAGGATGTAACGGCGGATAAAACGATTTCTTTTCACCATCAGGCCCTTACTTATGTGTAAAACCACTTTTTGATGACCCAGGCCTCACGTGCTTCATCCAGAATAATGCCCTGATTGGTTGCCTCCACCATGCCCTGGTAACAATCAGAAAAAAGTGCCTGTTGTGATGCATACCTACCCGCTGGCGGTGCACAGTGCGACAGAAGGGTCATGACATCACATATGCACATCAGATACTCAAGCTGGCGATCGCTGAGGTCGATTTTGTTAGGTTTTTCATCGCGGGTCTGGGGCGTACCGCAACCTTGCATACCTCTGGCATTACCATCCATATCCTGCCATGCCCAGAACAGTACAGGGCGCAATAAAGGCTTTTGCTGATCCTCACTAAGGACGTGCGTAAAAAGCACGGGGAAAATCCGCGTATCGTAAAACCGTAAAATCCCGCTCCGCCCTTCCTGAAGAATATCGATACATTGTGTGAACCAGTGAGCCAGGGAAGAAAAAGGCCAGTGTGAACACAACAGCAGCAACGGAGCCTGAACGGCAACTTGCTGACTCATATGTTTCAACCACTGCATCTGCTGAAGATCATCAATTATAATACGTGCAACCAGCGGAGCATCATCGATGATAAACGTTTCCGGAAGCCCGTGATAAAGTGACTGCCACTCCACCGACAGTGCATTCAGTGCCGGAATAACGCTGAAATCCAGCCCTGCCTGGTCAACGATAATATCAAGATAATCAGTTCCGGAAGCCCGGCAGGTAACAGCAACTTCTTCAATCCATTGCGCGGTCATTTATGCCTCCCTAGGTACAAAACCCTGCGCCAGTTCCTGAGCTTTTTTAAGGCACTCTTTGCATACTGATGCCGGCAGTTCTGGCAGAGGAAAATCCTCGCCGGCTGGCCCCTGCAAATCGTGCAGACCTTTAAGACTGATTAATCCCGGCCCGTGAATATGCACCTCTCCCTGTGGCGTAAGACGAATATAAGCCCCACCACAGCCCAGAGTAATCCCGTTTTTTGCCGTCAGTTGCAAATGCCCCTGGGTAGACTGGACGGTGACATCCTTCAGAGATGTCATAGACAACGTATCAGCATGAGACTCTACCGCCAGCGGGCCTTTCGCCGACACCAGACGCATGCCTTCCTGTTGTGCAAGGATTGAAATTGCTTTGCTGGCATTAACCGAATGCCGCTGTGCCGTTGCAATATTCACTTCACCCAGGCTCTGTAAGTACAAACCTTTTCCGCTGTGCAACAGGGTGGTTTCTGGTGTAACGGCAGCAATACCTTTGGGTGCCGCCATCACCAGTGCGGCTTCTTTCAGATTACTGGCCCCGTTAACAAACTCTCTCAGCGACCCCGCATCCGGAGAAAAATTATGATGAGTCTGAGTGATACTTCCCCATTCGGTTATCTGGTTTACAGCCCCTTTCAACAGACTGACTGCCGCCCCCATCTCCAGCACCTGGCCCTGCGCCTGCGGCTGGCCGTCCGCGCTGATAAAAATCCCTTTCTGTGCCCGTATCGCGCCCCGCTCGTCGGTTCTGAGCTCAAAGCCCTCGCCGCGCCGTTGTTTTTCGCTGTCGACAAGGTGCCCCAGATTCAGCTGGCTCTTGCCGCCGTACTCGGTGCTGACCTTGATATGCTCCCTGCCACGCTCATCGTCGAGGCGGATTTTGTTGTTCGCCGGAGTACGCAGCACGTTGCGTTTGTAGTTGCGGATAGTGACGTGGTCGCCGTGCGCCGAGTCGTGCAGCACGCCGGCAATGTACGGCCGGTCCGGGTTTCCGTCCTCAAAGCCAATCGCCACTTCGGTGCCCGCCAGCAGCGGCAGGTGCAGCCCGTAGGTATCCCCCGCATACGGGCGCGACTGGCGCACCCACAGGCTCTCAAACCCGGTCTCCCGGCTGTCCCGGTCAAACAGCATGTTAACCCGGTAGCGACCGTCCCTGTCGATGTGGCCGTAGATGTCATTTTCGGTGGTGCTGGTGACCCGGGCCGGCAGGGTCCCCGCCATCACCGGGCGTGCCCCCGGCTCAGGGCGGAAGCTGAAGTCCGCGCTGTCCGGGATACCCTCAAAATTCACTCCAAAATCTTCGTCACGACGGGCGTGCGTGTGCATTGCGGTCACAACAACGCCCTGACCAAAGACCTCCGCCACTTCGTCTCCGCCCGTCACTTTCAGCAACATACCCGGTACCAGCGTCGGGCAGCTGGTGACGGCTCGGGTCTGCGTCTGACCGTTCAGGTAGCGCTCATGCCGGATACGGGCGTAGAACGCGCCGGACTCCGGCGCCGGGCTGCGCTCATACGCACTGCCCGCCGTCAGGTAGTTATCGGCATAGTGGTAGGCATCACCGTAGGTGGTGACATCCCCGCGCGTCACATCCACCCGGGCGTTCATGTCCTGCGTGGCCTGCCGGTAGTTGTAATCGCGGGTGCTGACCTGCTTCTGCACCACGCTATGATGACTCTCCATTCCCCACACCGCGTCCGCGCCCTGCGAGTGCTGCCCCGACGGCGGCACCGACGGCAGCGTCAGGCCTTTCTCATAGCCCTGCGGCCCGTCACAGAACTCCGCCACGTCAATATTCAGGCGCGTGTCGGTGGTAAAGCGGAACCAGATACCCACCTCTCCCAGCAGGCGGGTGATAAAGTGCAGGTCATCCTCACCGTACTGCATGACCTGCTCGCGGCGCGGGTATTCCTGGCTCAGCGAGAACAGAAAATCCTGCCCGCGCATGCCGTGGCGCTCGCGCAGAATTTTTTCCACGATTTGCGGGACGCTCATGTCCTGGTAGATGGCGTTCTGATGCGAACGGTCCAGCAGCGCCAGGCGTGGCTGCAGCGTCAGGGCGTAACGGGTTTCATCTTTTGATGTGCCGAGGCGTTCAAAGCCGCTCACCACCCCCTGCAGGGTGCGCACCGCCTGCTGGATTTTGATGCCAAAGCCCTGCTCCACCGGCGCCTGCAGCGTCAGGGCAGCGGCTTTCATCAGCATCATTTCCTGACCGAGGGTATGGTCAGCGCTGGTGAACTCAATGCGGTAGCTGAACGGTTTGCTCAGGGCTTCATGGCCTTCAAACGCCAGCACATCAAGCTCTGCTTCACACCCCTTCACCGAAAGCCGGTGATGGCTGTGGCTGAATCTTATCGGAGGATTACCGTTCATGCGTGCACTCCCTGTGGCAGGTCAAACGTCATTCCGACGCCCTCTTCTTCACTCCAGCCGAGCGTCAGAGCCTGCGGTTTCTGCTTCGCCGCCATGTGCGTGAGCAACTGCCGGCTCAGCGCCGGCAGGATTTGCTGGTTCAGCAGGCTGTCGACGTTGCGCGCGCCGGTGTCCGGCAGCAGGCAGGCGGCGGTCAGGGCGTCGTACAGGCTCTCTTCAATATGCGTGCTCAGGCCGTAGTGGCGGCGCAGGCGCTGACTCACCTGCGCGAGCTTCATTTCCACGATGGTGCGCATCGCCGCCTGCGCCAGCGGCCGGTAAATCACGGTCTGGAAGCGCGCCAGCAGCGCCGGCTGGAAGTGGTCACGTAAAATCGGGCGCAGCAGTTCCTGCAGGCTGGCTTCGCCGGCATCCGGCTGTTCATCCAGCAACTGCATGATGTGGTCGCTGCCGAGGTTCGAGGTCATCAGAATGACCGTATTACGGAAGTCGATTTCGCGCCCTTCGCCGTCGCGCATAAAGCCGCGGTCGAACACCTGATAGAACAGGTTCATTACGTCGCGGTGCGCTTTTTCCACTTCATCCAGCAGCACCACGCTGTACGGGCGCTTGCGCACCGCTTCGGTCAGAATACCGCCCTGCCCGTAACCGACGTAGCCCGGCGGTGAGCCTTTTAGCTGGGAAACGGTGTGCGGCTCCTGGTACTCCGACAGGTTGATGGTAATCAGCGATTTCTCCCCGCCGTACAGCACGTCGGCCAGCGCCAGCGCGGTTTCAGTTTTCCCAACGCCGCTCGGGCCAACCAGCAGGAACACGCCCTGCGGGCCGTTTTCTGGCGTCAGCCCGGTCTTCGCCGCGCGCAGGCGCTGAGCGATGGCGTTAAGGGAGACGTCCTGCCCGACCACGCGCCTGCCAATTTCCGTCTCCAGGTTCAGCAGTTCCGACTGCTCGTCTTTCATCAGCGAGGAGAGCGGCACCCCGGTCCAGTCGGCAATCACGCTGGCGACGGTGCGCACATCCACATCCACAGACAGCAGCGGGCTGGTGTGCTGCAGCCCGCTGAGCTGCTGCTGCAGCGCGTAAGCCTCTTCCCGGCGGGCGATATCCTGGCGGCTGGCCAGCAGTTGTTCAGTCAGCTTCTGTTCCTGATGGTAACGGCTTTCCAGCCCGCCGAGCTCCCCGCTCAGGCGCGCCTCTTCCTGCTCAATAGCGGCCAGCCGTTCACCCTGCGCGCCGTCACCGACGGCGACATCTTCCAGCAGCGCCTGTTTTTCCATTTCCAGCGCGGTCATTTGCGCACGCACCCGGGTCAGTGGCTCCGGCACGGTATCAAGGCTCATACGCACCCGCGCGGCGGCGGTATCCAGCAAATCGACGGCTTTATCCGGCAACTGGCGCCCAGTCAGGTAACGGCGGGACAGCGTGACGGCGGCGCGCACTGCCTCATCGGTGATGTGTACATGATGGTGTTCGGCGTAGCGCGATTTCAGGCCCCTGAGCATCAGGCAGGCGGTCTCGTCGTCCGGCTCGTCCACTTTTACCATCTGGAAGCGGCGCTCCAGCGCGGCGTCGCGCTCAAAATACTGCTTATATTCGCTCCAGGTGGTGGCGGCAATGGTGCGCAGCTCGCCGCGCGCCAGCGCCGGTTTCAGCAGGTTGGCCGCATCGGCGCCCCCGGCCTGGTTGCCCGCGCCGATGATGGTGTGCGCTTCGTCAATAAACAGCAAAACCGGCACCGGCGACTGCTGCACCGCATCAATCACGTTTTTCAGGCGCTGTTCAAATTCACCCTTCACACCCGCCCCGGCCTGCAGCAGGCCAAGGTCAAGCGTGCGCAGCGCCACGGGTTTGAGGGAGGCCGGCACATTGCCTTCGGCAATGCGCAGCGCCAGCCCCTCCACCAGCGCGGTTTTCCCGACGCCCGGCTCTCCGACCAGAATCGGGTTGTTCTTGCGGCGGCGCGACAAAATATCCACCATCTGGCGGATTTCCGTGTCCCGGCCAAATACCGGGTCGATTTTGCCTTCCTTCGCTCTGGCGGTCACGTCGAGGGTGAATTTATCCAGCGCGTTCTGCAGGGCCGGGTTCAGCTCACCGGCCTTCAGCCCGTCAGCCCCTGCTTCAGCCCCTGCCGGGCGCCCCACCATTTCCACATCGCCACCCGCGCAGGCGAGCTCTGCTTCCTGCTGCACTTCCGGGCGCTCATCCGACTGCGCGTCGAGCAGCGGCGTTAAGCGCTCAAGCTGGCTCTGCGCCAGGGTCAGCATCGGCCACAGGCCGTCGCAGCGCAGCAGTTTTGGCTTACCGGTCAGCGCTGTCAGCAGATGCAGGCTGCGTATCTGCGCTTCACCACTGAGTGAGGCCAGCAGCCAGGCTTCCTGCAGCAGGCTCAGCATGTTGCCGGAAAGCTGCGGTCGCCCCCGCACCGAACGCGGCAGATTGTCGAGCCAGCCCAGCAGGTCCTGCCACAGCGCATCCATGTCCCATTCGTAGCGGCGCGCCAGCACCGTCAGGTCGCCTTCGCCCTGCTCCAGCAGCTTCAGCAGCCAGTGCTCCGGGTAAATTTCCGCGTGGGCGCGGGTCTGACACAGGGAGGCGGCACCTTCCAGCGCACGGGCGCAGTAAGGATTCAGGCGACGTAACAGAACGGCTGGATTTTCCATGAGTTTCATTCCCTCTCTTTTTGACACGCTACCGCCCCTGGCCGCTAACCGATGCCCATAAGGTCAGTACTGATAAAATGTGTGACTGCTTTGCAAAACGCCCGCAGGGCAGACGTTGTGAAAAGCAGAAAAACGGGCAGGACGCGCTGCCCGTCAGGCGGTTACGCTCAATAGTTCGTGTTGCAGCGAGGCGGCAGGCGAGTGCCTCCCCGGGCGCACAGATAACCGTGTGACCGGGGTGCATGAACACCTCCCGCGCCGCTACGGCGCGAAATATGGCGCATCACTTACGCGGTGGCGCGCTCGTTCCAGCTGTCGGAATGAACGATGTTGCCGTCTTTGTAAGACCAGGTGATTTTTTCGTAGCGCAGTTCTATCTGCTCCAGATGGTTATGTTTCTCGTAGGAAGGGTCCTTGATGTCGTGCATTACCGGGTTTACTTTCACCACCTTCACGTTTTCCAGTTTGGTGTTGAAGTACTCCACTTCCTGGCCCGCGTCGTTGATTTTGTACCACTTGAATTCCGCAGACTTGAGGGTCTGACCGGTGGTCACAGCCTTGTACAGGTACGGGCTGGACGAGTCGATTTCCTTGGTGAACAGGAACGGGGTGTGGATACGGGTACCGGTCAGCTTGCCGGTGTTGTTATCGGTCGGGATGTACAGGTTGTGCTGCTGTGCAACCACTTCAATACTGCCTTCACGATCCTGAACGTCTACAGAGCCTTTCAGGTCCGCGCCGCCGTCGTCTTTCAGCCAAAGATAAACAGGAATTGCCATGTATTACTCTCCATTGTGTTGTGATACGTCATCATCCTGCGATGACGCTGAGGGGGCGCCCGGTAGCTGGCAGGCATCGGCCTGCGGCACCAGACTGATTTCGACACGGCGGTTAAGCGTGCGCCCTTCCGGTGTGTCATTGGTTGCGATGGGGCGACTTTCGCCATAGCCCTGCACTGCAAAACAGCTTTCCGGCACGTCGCCGGTATCCCGCATCCAGTCACGCACAGCCTCAGCGCGCTTCAGGGACAATGTCTGATTCAGTTTCGGATTACCGGTGTTATCGGTGTGGCCACTGACCACAATCAGCCAGCCCGGCTTCGCTTTGATGCCCACCAGGGAGTTGACCAGCATTTTGGTGGAGCCGGTTTTCAACACGAACTTGCCGGAATCGAACAGCGACATGCTGTCGAGGCGGATAATTTTCGGTACCGGTTTGGGTTTCGGCTGCGGTTTTGGCGGCGGTGGCGGAGGCACATATGAGCGGATTGCATCCAGCACTGGCATTCGCAGACGCTCGCCCTGATATAAACCGAGGCTCATCCGGGCCGGTACACCATTGCGTGCCCAGCCATCCAGCTGCGCCGCATCATCACGCAGGACAGCAACGGCATCGGCTTTTGGTACAAAATTATTCATCGGGATACGGTCATAGCGGGCAATATCAAAGCTCACGCGCTGCAGTAACTGACGATTGTTCCAGCCACTGCAGAGCAGCGCTGCAATCGCCGCCAGAGTGAAGAGCCCAAGCGCACAGCGCCAGGTTCGCCCGCCGGGCGTGAGACCCCGCCCTTCCGGTAGCAGCGGCAGGATAAAATCCGGGAATAGGGAAATCACCGTACTGTCCGTTCCTACCGGCTGCCAGCCAGTCACCTGCTGCATAGCGGTGTGACGGGACAGCCACGCCGTCCAGGCCGATGTAGCCAGACTTTCGGCAAGGATAGGCCCCATTCCCCAAAGCACCGCAGTAGGGGCGATGACAGGAATATCGGGGTTCTCATCTATAAAAACGGCTTTAACGTGCTGATGGAACCAGCTCATCAGGCTGTTCATCAGCACCTGTTGCTGCATCGCAGCCGCTCCACCGGTAGTGACCCACGCAGCGATTGAGCTCGGTGCTGAAGACTCACGCCAGACCTTCACCCCCTCCCCCAAGATCGCGGCCTGCCAGAGCATATCATTCGTCATCGCACTACCGATCTGACCATTCAAAATCAGCGGCACAGAATGACCGGTCTCTTTACGCAACTGGCTGACCTGCCAGCGCAGGGCCAGCAGGCGACTGGTAAGCCGCTCGCTGTCAGCATGCTTTTGAGGACAGACGCTGACCATCACCGACAGCTGACATCCCCAGTCAGGGCGCAGCCACAGTACGTGGCGGGCAACCTGCTCAAGATCCAGATGGCTCTCCACGCGGATCCAGCATCCCTGAGTGACAGTGAGTACCGGTGACTGATGCGGCCAGGCCAGCGGCAGATCGCCACAGACCAGCACCACAGGCTGACGGTAAGTAGCTTCCGGGAGATCATCCAGGCTCAGGGTGACATCGTGCTCCGGGCGACGACTGGCAACATACCAGCACGCCATAATAAGCCCCAGCATCGCCAGCAAAACGAGCACGGAAGCCAGTCGGGTGATCGGCAGAAAACCAAGGCAGACCACTGCACTCAACAGGGCGGCCCATAGCGCAAGCCCGCGCCGTTGTGCAGGACTCATTTCGCGGCCCCCGGCAACAGTGTCAACAGCGTCTGGTCAAGCCAGCGATCCAGCCCCCACCAGAGTGCGGCAACCACTATTAAGCTCAGGCCAATACGTGCGGGCCACGACGCCAGCCAGCCCCCCATTCCCTGTCCGGCACGACTTTCTGCCAGTACTGGGTGAGTTTGTGGATAGCTGAACGGCGTGACATGTTCACTGAGTGCGTTGACAAGTTTCTGGCGCTCCGGGTCGTTCAGAGAGCGGAAACTGCCAAGGAACCCTAGCATCATGATGCGCTGGAAGCAGGTCACGACAGCCAGTTCAGGAGCCGGTTCACGCAACACATCGCGCATGCGATCGCACAGTGTATCACCAGCGTCCATAGTGCCAAGGAAGTGCCCTTGCAGAGGAATATCGTACCACTGCACACAGGCGTCATCCTCCACACCGCGACCTTTGACCGCCTCATCGAGCAGCGCACACTGCGCTGTAAGAATATGCTGACAGCTAGCTTCATCGAGTTCGCTTGCTTTTAGCTCACGCTGCACACGCTCGACATCAGCAATGCAGCGCTCCCATAGTCTGCGACCTTCCCCGTCCTGGAATTTTGGACCATATCGCAGGCTTATCACCTGCAGCCAGGTGTCCTGAAGCAGGGCATCAATATCAATAGATGCGGCAGCGCCGCGTTTAGGCTCACTCATGTTCTCAGTACCGCAAAGAGTTCAAGTTCAATCTCACCGAGCATTCCAGGAACGTAAAACATACAGGTGCCGCTCTGGAGCATTTCGGTAGCCAGAGGATGAGAGACATCAAGGCTGAAATATTGGTTTTCCAGACGCAGAGGGATAGCTGCCGGCACATGACGCAGCGCCGTCAGTGGTACACCCACCCGCGATGAATTGACGATACTCCTGACATGATCGGGGCTGCCGACCTTGCACTGGCGCGGAAATTGTTCCTGTAGCTGTGCCACCGGTAGCGGTGAGCGTACGGAAAGGTAGTAATCAGCGCCTTCGCGCAGGCGTGGGTCATGCAGACGAGCCTGCCAAAAGTGGAGACGGTCATCACGCTCAAGCTCAATAGCCACCACGCGTGACGGCAGACTGGCTTCCAGCAGATCGCCGAGCAAATCAAACAGGGGTGGAAACACGGCATTCAGCTGCTCATGCTGCCAGGCAGGAATGGCGTTTACCTGATGCTCCAGCGAGAAGGTCAACAGGCTGCCAGCAAGCCGTGCCAGCTCAGGGTACAGACGCTCCGGCGGGCTTTGCGGATGACGCTGAAACTGCCCCAGCACGGGCTCAGCGCTGTTCAGGGCATTAAGCAACCAGAACAGTGACACATCGGCCACGGCAAAATCCGCCATGCGTTCGTTACTTTCCCGGCGCATAGCCATCAGGCGGCTCAGACGGGCGCGCAGTTGCGTCATCAACTGTTCCAGCTGTGTGATTAGCCAGCGGCTGCCCTGCAGAGTCAGCAGTGGCGGAAGATACGTCTCATCGAGTGTCCAGCCCCCCTGAGAATCCTGCTGGAGGCGGGCAACCGGGCAGGTCAGATAATCGCTATTGTTCTGATGGGCGAAGCGCAGCGTCAGCTCAGGCTGCATCACCGCAATCTGACGGGTATCCTCCCCAAAGGCGTTGCGGACATCCCGCCAGCGCTGGCGATAGCGGACAGGACGTTCAGCCACTTCATCGGGTTTGAGGCAGTTGCCACCATTGGCTCGTAACAGCGGAAGTGCCAGTACCACTACCGCCTCCTGCGATTCACTCTCAAGCGATAGCGCCGGTGGCAGATTATCCGCATTATCCGTATCGATAAGCGTCCCGTCGGGAAATCGAATATGTAGATGACGAGCCTGTAGGCGGCTCAGCTTCAGCGCATCCGGTTCAAAAGTAGCTTCAATCATCCCCCAGGGATGAGAGAGGCCCAGCCGGGCAATACATTCCGTAGTCCAGGCCGCATACGCGGCCTGTTGCTGGAAGTGCTGGGGAGAGACCATAATGCCCCTGCCCCATAGCGGTTGTTCCGTTTTCATCAGCTATCCGCCTTAAGACTTAGCTTTTGGCATCTGGGAAACCAGCGATAAATTCACGTCCATA
>CALYPF010000063.1 GCA_945271245.1 uncultured Enterobacteriaceae bacterium
TTAGACCGTTGGTGGTGACGGTAAGTGGATCACTTTTTACCCGTTGTTGACACTGAGGCACGACTTCCATTAAAAGTTGCCCTGCACTAATAATGGCGCCTTCTGTATATACGGTTAACCCAACAATTATTCCGCTTGCAGGAGAGATAATCTTCGTATTTTCCAGGTCGTATTCCGCACTTTTTAAGCGTTGTTCCAAATCCTGGGTTAACTTGCTTGTCTCAATAAACTGCTCATAAAGCATCTTCCGGTATTCACTTTCACGCAGCGAGAAGGTTTGTTCGATCTCCTGTTTTTGCTGCTGAAGAGCCATTAGACGCTGGCGCTCCTGGGCAAGGGCACCGCTCACCTGCGCAAACTGGCGCTCAAGCTCTAAATGACGATTGGCCGCAACGAACTGTTCCTGAACTAACGGCCTCACCCTGAGGAGCTGCTTATTGAGTAATTGTACCTGCTGCTGATTACTGGCAATCGTCGCACGGGCGCCGGCTATTTGCGCCGCAATGCCGGCAATAGAGGCCTGAATTGCATTACCCTCCCGAAGATGAGCGTCCCGGCGACTCGTCAGCAGTTTCTGCTGCGCCTGGCTCAGGGCTTGGGCAACACTATCGTCCAAAGAAAGTCGCTTATCTATAAAAGCGGAAAGAGATGCGGCGTCGTTAATTTCAGCCTGCAAACGCCCCAGATTCGCAAGCGCGTCCAGATATTGATAATGTAAATTTTCGCGTAGCGCCAAAAGAGGGCGGCTGTCCAGCTCAATCAGCGTCTCTCCCTGACGCACCGCTTGCCCATCGCGAACATGAAGCCGGATAATCTTCCCGCTCGTTAACGGCTGAACGGCCTTACGATTTTCCGTAACAATAACAATTCCAGGCACATTCACGCCGCTATCCAGCGGCGCAAATGCGGCCCACAGCAGCATCCCGCCCAAGCCAATGGCTATAATGCATCCCCCGCGGAAGATAATATTGCGCGTCCCGGGGACATCATATTGTTCCATTACCGCTTTCCCTGTCGGTTATTATGCGTTCAAATGGCAACGGCATCATCACGCACGGCTGGCTGACGTTGCCGTTCGTTCGGTACTTTACCCTGGCGCAGTGCCTGCGCGGACCCGAAGTAATTTACCTGCCCGTTGTTTAAAACTAATAGTTTGGTAGCACAGGCTAACAGTGCAGAGCCATGCGTAACGATAATCTGGGTACTACCGGCATTTTTCTGCGCCATAATTGCACTAATCAGCGCGGCCCGGCCGCCATCATCCAGACTGGCGTCTGGTTCATCCATAACCAGCAATACCGGTGTGTTATATATCGCCCTGGCGAGAGCAACCCGCTGCTTCTGCCCGCCTGAAAGTGGATGCCCTCTTTCGCCAAGCGGAGTGTCATACCCTAGCGGCAGTTGCAAGATCAGTTCATGCACGCCAGCACACCGCGCTGCCGCAACAATTTTGCTTTCATCATTTATCGAAAAACGGGCAATATTTTCCGCTATAGTGCCCTGAAATAATTGAATGTCCTGCGGTAAATAGCCTATATAGCTCCCTAATATATTTTTATCCCAATGCGGTAATTCGGCCCCATCGAGCCTAATTTTTCCGCCCGTCGGAGCTAACGCTCCTACCAGCGCAGCCGCTAACGTTGATTTCCCGGCCCCGGATGGTCCAATAATTCCCAATATATCGCCCGGCACCAGTTCAAAAGAAATATCACGCAGCAAACTATGAATACCCTCTCGATGACTAAGGTGTTCACACTTTAAATATCCTGTCGGAGGCGGCAGCGGAAGACGGGAAGGCGAAAGTGGCGCACTCGCTAATAGTGACTCAAGTCGTTGCCAGGACTGCCGGGTCTGAATCCAGGGACGCCAGATAGCAATAATCTGATCGATAGGCGCCATAACGCGCCCGGATAAAATGGAACCGGCAATCATCATGCCCGGCGTAATCTCCTCAAGCAGCACAAGCCATGCCCCCATCCCCAGCATCAGCGACTGTAAAGTGAGCCTTAACATGCGCGTCGCCGTACTAACGGCAGCACCACGCTCCCCCACCTGATTTTGCTGATGCAGAAAATCCCGATGCTGCTGTAACCAACGCTGATAGAAAGCGTCATGCATTCCCATAGCATCAATCACGCCGCTTTGTGACAAAGTCGCATTTACCTGGCGGGATGCTTCAGCAGAAAGTTCCCCGGCCCGTTTCACCGCCTGCGTAGTAATTTTTTGATTCAGCCAGGCCAAAAACAGCAGCACAATAGCACCAACAAGTGCCATTATTCCCAGCCAAAAATGCAGCAAGAAAATAGTCAGCAGATATAGAAAAAACCAGGGTGCATCAAAAAAAGCAAATACCGCATTCCCGCTAGAAAACTGACGTAGTTGAGTTAAGTCGCTCATTCCCTGAGCGGCATATTGTACGCTGCGGCTTCGATACCCTTCAAATACGGCATAAAAAATACGCCGGTTAATGCGCATATCTAATTGATTACCCATGCGCGACGCAATAACACTTCGTAACCATTCAAGGCCACCTAAAAATATAAACAGCCATATTACAATGACGGTTAGCATCACCAGCGTTATTTTATTTCCCGATGCCAGAACTCTGTCATAAACCTGGAGCATATATATTGAAGGCGTCAACATCAGTAAATTTGTTATCGCGCTAAAAAGCGCAATACTCCATAGTTCTTTCTTACACGCACGGATAGCGCTAAAGATCTCACCGGGTCCATTATTTTCATTGTTAACTTTCATCGCGAATATCGTATTACAGCCATTGAAGAATACACTTCCCTGTTAGAGATACTGTTTGTAACGAGCGTAAGCCTAAACAACAACGCCAAAAAATTCGTCACATATAGTTACACTGAATTCGACACCCTCCAATAAAAAACAACGCATAAAGAGAAAAATTAATGATTACCAGGGCGCACCAGGAAGCAGGCTACTTTCTTAAACAGAGTGTTTTCAGCCGAACTAAAGAAGTTCAAATAAAACTGGCAACAACTTAAGAAAAACACTCGTGAATACAAGGCAATACAAATATATGCCTTGTTAAAATTTTTGAGAGTCTCAATCTGATGAGGATACCTTTAAGAAATTTTGCAAGCAAAATCACAAAAACACGTCAAATGAGATGAATTAAGACAAAATGAAGCGACAGAGTACAATCTTCTTTTATAGTGGCTAACTCAAGGATGATAGTTACCATTTGTTACATCTGGATTGCTACGGAAAGTGGGTCATTAATGGCAAAACAATATCGCGCCAGCTTTAGAGCAGTATTAATTTATCCGCTGCAAAAAGCTTACTGCGCCACAGGGATATATTATACGGGGTTTTCCATAGCAACAGGCATAGCGCCATTTACCGCTGCCCTGCGCGCTTATATCTATCCTATACAAACAATGAAGCCTTTCTTAAAAAGAGGGTATCTATATTTAAAGCGGCGAGAAAATAAAGGCTATCGACCAGGAATTTCATCTATTAAAATAAAAGGTGACATTACTGTGCCCAAACCGCTCGATTACACCGAGTTGACGCTCAATTAAAAGAAAATATTTTACACTGTGTATAGGAAAACGCCCCGGATATGCGGGTTATCGACAGGGGCAGTTCCCTCTACTCAGAAAAGCGTTGTTAAACCCATTGTAGATAAGAAAAGCGATCATGCAGCAGGAAAACAGTATTAAACCCAAATCAGCGTTAGTTCGCGTTTTAAGCAAAGCTGTGCGAGTTTATAACACGCCTCTCTTCGCTCATATTTTCATTACGCTAATCCTTGTTTATATGACAACCATCCCCGCGCTTTATTTAAGTACCTACACTTTCCCACAGGAAGATAAGATACACGCGCAAAGTGGCCTTTTTATCTATAAAAAAATGAGCAAAGGCTATGCTCCGGGCATATTCGCTAACGGGAAGAAATACCTGTTTTCTTGTGCCAGCAGGAGCATTACTCGTCATATTTGCGGGAAAATGAGTGCAAAAGACTTTAGGCGCCTGCGTGGAAAACCTGCAACCATCTACTGGTTTCAGCAGGAAACAAATCTTTTTAGCTCGCAAAAGCGGGTGGTGGAGATAGTGATTAACAATGAAGTAACAGTCACCCGCCCCTCAGTAAACAGGTCTATCACCATAGAGCGAAAATCACGCAACTTTAATCTGTGGACAAGTAGTATTATAACAATCACTGTGAACCTTTTATTATGCTGGGGATACAGGCGGATGAATAAAGCAGAAAATAAAAACAATGTCGCTGAGAATGCATAACCTTTCTATAGCCACAAGAAACTGACAAATAAATTGCTAAAGAGACGATACTCCATGCAGCAGGAAAACAGTATTAAACCCAAATCGGCGTTAGTTCGCGTTTTAAGCAAAGCTGTGCGAGTTTATAACACGCCTCTCTTCGCTCATATTTTCATTACGCTAATCCTTGTTTATATGACAACCATCCCCGCGCTTTATTTAAGTACCTACACTTTCCCACAGGAAGATAAGATACACGCGCAAAGTGGCCTTTTTATCTATAAAAAAATGAGCAAAGGCTATGCTCCGGGCATATTCGCTAACGGGAAGAAATACCTGTTTTCTTGTGCCAGCAGGAGCATTACTCGTCATATTTGCGGGAAAATGAGTGCAAAAGACTTTAGGCGCCTGCGTGGAAAACCTGCAACCATCTACTGGTTTCAGCAGGAAACAAATCTTTTTAGCTCGCAAAAGCGGGTGGTGGAGATAGTGATTAACAATGAAGTAACAGTCACCCGCCCCTCAGTAAACAGGTCTATCACCATAGAGCGAAAATCACGCAACTTTAATCTGTGGACAAGTAGTATTATAACAATCACTGTGAACCTTTTATTATGCTGGGGATACAGGCGGATGAATAAAGCAGAAAATAAAAACAATGTCGCTGAGAATGCATAACCTTTCTATAGCCACAAGAAACTGACAAATAAATTGCTAAAGAGACGATACTCCATGCAGCAGGAAAACAGTATTAAACCCAAATCGGCGTTAGTTCGCGTTTTAAGCAAAGCTGTGCGAGTTTATAACACGCCTCTCTTCGCTCATATTTTCATTACGCTAATCCTTGTTTATATGACAACCATCCCCGCGCTTTATTTAAGTACCTACACTTTCCCACAGGAAGATAAGATACACGCGCAAAGTGGCCTTTTTATCTATAAAAAAATGAGCAAAGGCTATGCTCCGGGCATATTCGCTAACGGGAAGAAATACCTGTTTTCTTGTGCCAGCAGGAGCATTACTCGTCATATTTGCGGGAAAATGAGTGCAAAAGACTTTAGGCGCCTGCGTGGAAAACCTGCAACCATCTACTGGTTTCAGCAGGAAACAAATCTTTTTAGCTCGCAAAAGCGGGTGGTGGAGATAGTGATTAACAATGAAGTAACAGTCACCCGCCCCTCAGTAAACAGGTCTATCACCATAGAGCGAAAATCACGCAACTTTAATCTGTGGACAAGTAGTATTATAACAATCACTGTGAACCTTTTATTATGCTGGGGATACAGGCGGATTAATAAAGCAGAAAAAGCGTTAAAGGAAAATAATAATACCGATACTCGCCTATAAAAATAGCGGGGAATGCATTTAAAACTCACGGAAAAAGAATAATACATCCGTTTGATAAAACAATAATACAATTGTCGATGCGCATACTTATGCAAAATTTTATAAGTTGCATTAGCTCGCTAATAGTTAAACACACTATTATCAAGCGGCGGGTTCTTAGCTTACCCAAAGAAATAATGAGCAAGCATAGTAATAAAAAACGCTTTAACAATAATTACACGAATAAAAAAGTATTTTTTAAAAAAAACACGGCACAGAAACACTGATACAGGGAAACCTGATTTAGTGAGGTCAACTCAACAATACGGCAGAAACAAGGAAGGTAACGATGAGTCATCTATTTTTAGAGAGCGGTTTCGGGAATATTTTAGCCTATATTAGCGGGCATACCAATATATTGCCCACCATAAATAATGCAACTAAAATTGAGGATGCCAACGGTGCGTTTAGTTTTGGGGTCAGCGCGGCGCAAACCGGGGCTTCGGTGTGGGAAATGATAGGTAAGGAGCTGCCCACCATCAAGATTGCCGGAAAGACGATCCCTGTAGCGGCCTTGGGATTAGCTAGCGCTGGGCTTGGGGTTGATTTAATAGCAATGCAAAAATCTTATCAACAAACTGGCACCGTCAACACTTCTAATATCTACTCCGCCCTGAGTAACATTAGCTCCGCTGCCAGCGCGCTGGCGCTGATGGCCGCCATTGGTGGCACAGCGGTAAGCGCCCCGGCTTTAGCCTCTGTGGCTGCCGCCCTTACCGTCGTCGGCGGAATACTTGCCGTTGCCAGCGTAGCGTCAAAATCAACAATTAATGTGGATGCCTTATTGAATGATATTCACGACAGTCTGGCCCCCGCTCAGGACGCGCTGGGCAGCGTTTGGGATCAGGCTACGAAAATGGTTGACGGCCTGGTTGACGCCTTTGAACAGGGTGAAAACGCGCTGGCAGAGGCATTAAACGCCATGGCGGAAGCCGCTAAGGAAGCGATGAAGGATGCCGGAAATGCCATTGCCAACGCACTTTCCTCCGCTACGGGAATACCGGTTGACGCGTTACAAAAACTTCTGGAAAAAGCGGCGAATGCGGTAAGCCCGCTGATCGTCGATCTTGACGGCGATGGCGTGGAGACCTCAGAAACTACCACATGGTTCGACCACGATGGTAACGGCTACGCTCAACAAACCGGCTGGGTTGGCAGAGACGATGGCTTACTGGTGTTGGACAAAAATCAAAACGGCCTCATTGATGACGGTAGCGAATTATTTGGCAACAATACCCGGCTTTCTGACGGCGAACTGGCTGAAAATGGTTTTCTGGCCCTGGCCGACTACGACAGCAATGGGGATGGCGTTATCGATATTAATGACGAAATTTTTACGCGCCTTAAAATCTGGCAGGATCGGAATGGCGATGGCATAACCGATGAAGGTGAGCTCATCACGCTGGAACAAGCGGGTATCAAAGCGATTAATCTGGACTGGCGCGATACTGATATTGTCGACGCTGCGGGTAACCATCATCGCCAACAGGGTGGCTATATTAAAACTGACGGTACGACCGGCGCGATATCTGACGTTTGGTTTAACCAGAATCCGGGCCACCGGGTTGACAAAAACCCGGTTCCAGTCGGTGACGACATCGCTAAACTCCCCGACATTATTGGCAGTGGAAACGTCAGCGATCTTCATCAGGCTATGGCCCGCAGTAATGACCCCGCGCTACGGTCTCTCGTGGAGCAATTTATACGGGAAGAGGACCCGGCGCGGCGTTATGAACTGGTCGATGAGTTACTCCGGCAATGGAGCGGAGCCAGCCAATATGCAACCGACAGCCGTGGCAGGAATATCGATGCGCAAAAACTCTACGCTCTTGAAGCCTTCCTGGGTGAACGTTTTTACCAGCAATTTGTAGGTAGCGGTAACCCCGGAGCAAATGCGGCAGAACTACTTGATGATGCCTGGCACTGCCTGCAGGACAATATCTACGGCCAGCTAATGATGCAAACTCACCAGGCGGAGCTCATCGACCTTGCTGCCTGGCACATTGAAAAGGGTCAGATTATCTGGGAGGCGGACGCCATAGCTGAAAAATTACTTGAGAGCTGGCTACATGCCCCTGAAGCCGCGCTGAAAGAGATTGCCTCGCTTATTCAGACTCTCAAAGGGGTCGATACAGACTTCACGCACCAAATATTGCACGGTCTGGCCGAAATAACGCTTTCCGGAAATGAAGACTTTTCCGCAATATTAAATACTTTTAGCATCAATCCCGAAATTCCCATCATCGCCGGGCTCGCGGGAAATGATACGCTCGATGCACAGCATGCGGCTTTAATGCTGGGTATGGATGGCGACGACACACTTAACGGTTCCGGCTTCGCCGATACCCTCAGCGGCGGGCGCGGTAATGACATCCTGCGCGGCGGCGGCGGCGATGACACCTATCTCTACGCCAGCGGCGATGGCCATGACGTCATCGAGGAAAAATACCTCGGCGGCAGCGATACCCTGCGCCTGAGCCATATCGGCGCCGAACGCATTACCGTTACCCGCGACGGCAATGACATGCTGATTAACGTTCAGGCCAGCGCGCCCGGCGCCGGGGACGCCGGCTCCATCCGTTTATCCGGCCAGGCGGCTGACGCATCAACCGGTACCGGCGTCGAATTCATCACGCTGGACGACGGCACCCGCTGGGACCAGAAAACCCTGCGCCAGATGATGTTTGACACCGCCCGCACCGACGGCGATGACATTATCACCGGCTCCACGGCCGCCGATACCCTCAGCGGCGGGCGCGGCAATGACACCCTGCGCGGCGGCGCCGGCGATGACACCTATCTCTACGCCAGCGGCGACGGCCATGACGTCATCGAGGAAAAATACCTCGGCGGCAGCGATACCCTGCGCCTGAGCCATATCGGCGCCGAACGCATTACCGTTACCCGCGACGGCAATGACATGCTGATTAACGTTCAGGCCAGCGCGCCCGGCGCCGGGGACGCCGGCTCCATCCGTTTATCCGGCCAGGCGGCTGACGCATCAACCGGTACCGGCGTCGAATTCATCACGCTGGACGACGGCACCCGCTGGGACCAGAAAACCCTGCGCCAGATGATGTTTGACACCGCCCGCACCGACGGCGATGACATTATCACCGGCTCCACGGCCGCCGATACCCTCAGCGGCGGGCGCGGCAATGACACCCTGCGCGGCGGCGCCGGCGATGACACCTATCTCTACGCCAGCGGCGACGGCCATGACGTCATCGAGGAAAAATACCTCGGCGGCAGCGATACCCTGCGCCTGAGCCATATCGGCGCCGAACGCATTACCGTTACCCGCGACGGCAATGACATGCTGATTAACGTTCAGGCCAGCGCGCCCGGCGCCGGGGACGCCGGCTCCATCCGTTTATCCGGCCAGGCGGCTGACGCATCAACCGGTACCGGCGTCGAATTCATCACGCTGGACGACGGCACCCGCTGGGACCAGAAAACCCTGCGCCAGATGATGTTTGACACCGCCCGCACCGACGGCGATGACATTATCACCGGCTCCACGGCCGCCGATACCCTCAGCGGCGGGCGCGGCAATGACACCCTGCGCGGCGGCGCCGGCGATGACACCTATCTCTACGCCAGCGGCGACGGCCATGACGTCATCGAGGAAAAATACCTCGGCGGCAGCGATACCCTGCGCCTGAGCCATATCGGCGCCGAACGCATTACCGTTACCCGCGACGGCAATGACATGCTGATTAACGTTCAGGCCAGCGCGCCCGGCGCCGGGGACGCCGGCTCCATCCGTTTATCCGGCCAGGCGGCTGACGCATCAACCGGTACCGGCGTCGAATTCATCACGCTGGACGACGGCACCCGCTGGGACCAGAAAACCCTGCGCCAGATGATGTTTGACACCGCCCGCACCGACGGCGATGACATTATCACCGGCTCCACGGCCGCCGATACCCTCAGCGGCGGGCGCGGCAATGACACCCTGCGCGGCGGCGCCGGCGATGACACCTATCTCTACGCCAGCGGCGACGGCCATGACGTCATCGAGGAAAAATACCTCGGCGGCAGCGATACCCTGCGCCTGAGCCATATCGGCGCCGAACGCATTACCGTTACCCGCGACGGCGATGACATGCTGATTAATATTCAGGCCAGTGCACCCGGTGCCGGGGACGCCGGCTCCATCCGCTTATTGGATCAACTAAGCACCTCCAGACAAACCGGTGTAGAAACACTCGAATGGGATAATGGCGATATCTGGGATCTTACCGATCCGTCGATATTTACCAGCGCGCAAACGCAGAGTTTTTCACCCACAGCCTTAATGATTAGCAATATGTCCGAACTGATAGCCGCTGATATTCCGGAGATCTCCTCTTCCACTTGCCAGGAGAGCCTCTGGGTTTAAGGTTTAATTTAACGTCGGTAATAAAGACTACTACTATTACCGGCGTTATCTTTAAGATATTTTTATTAACCTTGGCAATCCATCTTTATAAAATTTCCTGTTTTATTATTTCTCAGTAATATATCTTTTACTCGCCAATTTCTCTTATTGTATTCATAGTGCAAATATAACTGCCCTCTTCTAATTATTTTTCCCTTTTCCGTTTTGATTTTTCTGAGTTATTTTTCAGTAATAAAATCCTCTTTCACAATGCGCATCTTTTCAACAAAAGCACCGTCAGGTTAGTGATAGCGTATTTAATAAGCAGTAGGAAATGAAATTAAAAGACACTTACCCTCAGCTTTAAGGACAAAGAAATGAAAAGTGTAACTAACGAAGTTAAAGAAGAATTTAACTGCCCGTCTTCTACATTATTTAACCTATTAACTGCCCCTGCGAACTGGCTGGGGCTACACCCGGTCACTAAAGGCATTTATGGCCCGGCAATTACCCGCAGCCTGGGCGTTGGCGGCGTGGCAATCGAACACATCGACTCTGATGAGCGCCCGGCTCCTTTCGATGCTGTATGGTTGGTGACGCGCCATGAGCAGGATAAAGTATGGGAGTTGTCATCTCTCTATTTCGGCGGTCAGCCACTCACCGTCAAAATACGCTATGACTTTCTTCAACATTCAAACAATATGACTACGTTTAAAAGGACAATGATCACCTACTATCAGGAAGGCGATATTTCTGAGCAAAACCTGAAGGCCTCAAAAAGCGCCAGGGAACATGAGATCTATTTCGATAATATCCGTAAAAGATTGAACGCGCTTCAGGCTTCCTGATTGTGACAAGCGGCCCGGGGCAACCTGGGCAGTTATCTGTTCCCGATACAGAATCCAATAACTTAATCTCACCCTGCTATGCTTATTACCGGTATCTCTACACAATAAGGAGCAGAGAATGCATTATCTCTCGTTAGGAAAAACCGACCTGCGCGTCTCGCGTCTGTGTTTAGGCTGCATGACTTTTGGCGAGCCCAGCCGCGGCAACCACGCCTGGACGCTGCCCGAGGAAAGTAGCCGGGTCATTATCAAACGCGCGCTGGACGGCGGAATTAATTTTTTTGATACCGCAAACAGTTATTCTGACGGCAGCAGCGAAGAGATACTGGGGCGTGCGCTGCGTGATTTTTCCCGCCGGGAAGATGTGGTGGTGGCAACGAAAGTGTTTCACGCGGCAGGCTCACTAAAACAGGGGCTTTCCCGCGCCCAAATTATGCAGTCTATTGACGACAGCCTGAGCCGTCTGAACATGGATTATGTAGATCTGCTTCAAATCCACCGCTGGGATCCGAATACGCCTCTGGAAGAAACTCTGGAAGCCCTGCACGATGTGGTAAAGATGGGAAAAGCGCGCTATATCGGCGCTTCGTCAATGTATGCCTGGCAATTCGCCCGCGCGCTATATACCCAGGATAACCACGGCTGGACGCGGTTCGTCACCATGCAGGATCAATACAATCTGATCCAGCGCGAAGAAGAGCGTGAAATGCTACCGTTATGCTACGCCGAAAACATTGCAGTTATTCCCTGGAGCCCACTGGCGCGGGGCCGCCTGACCCGTGCCTGGGGTGAAACAACAGCGCGCCTCGTTTCGGATGAGTTTGGGAAAACGCTCTATGCCAGCAGCGAAGAAAATGACGCGCAAATCGCCGAGCGGCTAGCTAATGTCGCAGCCGCACGCGGCACGACGCGGGCGCAGGCGGCTTTAGCATGGCTGCTCAGTAAACCCGCCATTGCAGCGCCTATTATTGGCACTTCACGCACAGAGCAGCTTGATGAACTGATTCAAGCCGTGGATATCACGCTGGAACCTGAAGAAATTGCCGAACTGGAAATGGCCTACGCGCCGCATCACGTGGTCGGTTTCTCGTAACCTACCCCCAACGCCGTTTCACAATACTGAATGTGTCCGGCATCACTGGCACGCTCAGTATTGTGCTATCCCTGGCTGCGGTTAGCGGGCTATTTAACGCCGCACAATCAGAGATAAATTCTTTTAAATAACATATTATTTTCATCGCGTTGATAATTAGCCCGCTTTAACGCTGTTATTCTGAGTGAATAGCATAAGCAGTAATTTGAATAATAGAAAACGGCGCTTAAATTCTCTTCATATCAATATTATTTAATCTAATTTTATTAACACCTATTTTAAAAATCACTATTTTCATTTGCAAACTAGAACCAAGCGATGATATTCAGAAAAATCTTCTCAGCATATACTCAACGACTACTTTTTGAGTACATTGCTACCGGTCAATGCATAAATAAAACGCTCTCATCTAATAAGCTGTAGTTATTGATTACCACTGTTTTCTTAAACTCAATATATACCCATTCTCAGATGCGAATAGCATTCATTTTAAATAAATTAATATTGCGATTTACCTAAACTGGCGCGTATTCATTGCGTGAGATCAATACCTCCTTTCACGATTTTCATAACAATCGCCGCTTTATTTTCCTCGGGATCACCATTGATGAAAAAAAGCAATAGTGCTAAAGGAGTAACACTGTCTGCGATATCGCGACGGAGCTTTGTCAAAGCCAGTACCGCACTGGCACTCTCTACGCCGCTCTTTTCACTGCGTTCAGCGCAAGGCGCGGGCCAGACGCATTCTGTGTCATCGGCGGCCACAGCGGATGATGAACGCGTTGTCGCCACCTGCAGCACCTTTGACTGCGGTGGTAAATGCGATATCCGTGCCCATGTACGTCATGGTGAAGTGACGCGAATTTCCACGCGCCCGGATAACGAACTGGATCCCGAAATGCCCATTATGCGGGCCTGCGTGCGCGGGCGGGCCTACCGTAAATTTGTCTATCATCCGGACAGACTAAAGTACCCGATGAAGCGCGTAGGTAAACGCGGCGAGGGGAAATTTGAACGGATTTCATGGGATGAAGCGACAACGCTGATTGCGCAGAATATGCAGCGCATTACGCGTCAGTACGGCCCTGCCTCCCGGTATGTTCACAATAATACTGCCACCAGCAGCGGTACCTTCACCGGCGATAAAATGGTGCGCCGTCTGCTTAATCTCACGGGCGGTTATCTGGAGTACTACCACTCCGTAAGTATGGGGAATACCGTTGCAGCAACGCCTTATACCTATGGGGTTGCCGCCAGCGGCAGTTCGCTGGATACGCTGGCCAATACGCCGCTGGTTATCTTATGGGGGCATAACCCAACGGAAACGATTTTCGGGCATACCAATCACTATTTTCAGCGCATGAAACAGAACGGCACCCGGTTTATCGTAGTTGATCCCCGCTATTCCGATACCGCCGCCTCTCTCGCCGATGAATGGATCCCATTACTTCCCTCAACCGACAATGCGCTGATGGACGCAATGATGTATGTCATTGTGAGCGAGAACCTCCACGATAAAGCGTTTATTGAACGCTACACGCTGGGTTTTGATGAACAGAACATGCCGGAAGGCGTGCCGCCTGGCGAATCGCTGGTCGCTTACCTCATGGGCCATAAAGATGGCGTAGTGAAAACGCCCGAATGGGCGGAGCGCATCACGCACGTTCCCGCACAGACCATCCGCCAGCTCGCCCGGGATTACGCTACAGCTAAACCCGCCGCGCTGATTCAGGGCTGGGGACCGCAGCGCCACAACTGCGGCGAACGTACCGCACGCGGTTCCACACTGCTGGCGACAATTACCGGCAATGTAGGCCGCATGGGTGGCTGGGCCGCCGGCTATGGCGGCTGCGGCAACCGTAAATTCGCCGCTGGCCCGGAGATGCCGGATAACCCGGTATCCGCCAAAATTTCCATTATGAATTGGGTACAGGCCGCCGATGATGCCAGCAAAGTCACACCGGAAATGGGACTAAAAGGGGTTGATAAGCTGGATAGCAATATCCGCATGCTCTTTTGCCTGGCGGGTAACTATTTGTCTAACCAAAACCCGGATATCAACCATGCGGCCCGGGTGCTGGAAGACGACGCTAAAATTGAATTTATCGTAGTTAGCGATCTGTATATGACGCCCAGCGCGAAATACGCCGATATTCTGTTACCAGAAACCAGTTTTATGGAGCGCTGGAATATCGGTGAAACCTGGGGCACGGGCAACTATCTCCTGCTCTCGGAAAAAGTCATTGAGCCGCAATTCGAGCGCCGCTCTGACTACGACTGGCTGCGGGAAGTCGCTGCTAAGCTTGGAATTGAACAGGATTTCAGCCAGGGTCGTGACGAAAAAGCCTGGATTGCGCATATTTGGGAACAAACGCGGCTGGCAATGCCTGACGAAAATTTGCCCGATTTCGCCGGTCTGCAAACCCAGCGTCGTCATCTGTTTAAAAGCCCGCCTTACGTCGCTTTTGAAGAGAATATCCGCGATCCGCAAAATCATCCGTTCCAGACGCCTTCCGGTAAAATCGAAATTTTCTCAAAACGTCTGTATGACATGCAGCACCCGGAAATTCCGGCGCTCTCACACTATGTCCCTGCGCATGAAGGGCCGGAAGATAGCCTGGCGAAAAAATATCCGCTACAGCTGATCACCTGGAAAGGGAAAAACCGTGCTAATTCAACGCAATATGCTAATCCCTGGCTGCAGGAGGTTCAACAGCAGGCGCTGTGGATTAACCCGCAGGACGCGCAGCGGCGCGGCATTAAGCACGGCGATACCGTCCGGATTCATAATGACCGCGGCGTCACACTGGTGCCGGCGCATATAACGCCGCGCATCATCCCGGGCGTGGTCGCTATGCAGGCCGGTGCCTGGTGGCAGCCCGACGCGCAGGGCGTGGACCACGGCGGTTGCGCCAATGTGCTCAGTTCGGCGCGCATTACGCCGCTGGCGAAAGGGAATTCTCACCAAACTATGCTCGTGGAGGTCACTCAATATGACGTCATTTAAGCACTACCCGCCGGTGAGCGAGCAGCAGCTCGGGTTTTTCATCGACACTTCGCGCTGTTCAGGGTGCAAAGCCTGCCAGGTGGGCTGTAAAGATAAAAATAATCTGGAGCCGGGCCGCCGCTTTCGCCGGGTTTATGAGGTAGCCGGCGGCGGGTTTATCGCGACCGGCCAGGGCGGCGTGCAGAATAACGTTTTCGCCTACACCCTTTCTATTTCGTGCAATCACTGCGCTGACCCGGTGTGCACGAAAAATTGCCCGACGACCGCAATGCATAAACGCCCGGGCGATGGCATTGTCCGCGTCGATACCGATAAATGCGTGGGCTGCGGCTACTGTGCCTGGTCCTGCCCTTACGGTGCACCGCAAATGAATACCCAGACCGGGCAGATGTCTAAGTGCGATTTTTGCGTCGATTTGCAGGCCGCCGGAGGCCGCCCCGTATGCGTCGATACCTGCCCGCTGGGTGCCATTGATTTCGGACCAATAGAAGAACTGCGCGCTAAATATGGGCATCTCTGCGACGTGAAAGGATTGCCGGACTCTTCTTTGACGCGTCCTAACCTTGTTATAAAACCACACCGCGGCAGTGAAAAAGAGGAGACGCCTCATGCATGAGTTACCGTTAATTCTGTTTACTCTGCTGGTACAGGCATCAGTGGGCGTGATGTGCGTATTCGCCTGCTTCTCGCCAAAGTCGCTGGCCCCCACCCAACGCACGCTGGCAGTGCTTTTTATTTGTTTCAGCGCCGGGCTTGGGTTACTGGCGTCTACCCTGCATATGGGGTATCCGCTGAACGCGTTTAATGCATTGCGCCATTTTGCCAGCTCATGGCTTAGCCGGGAAATCGTCTTTGCCGCTCTGTACCATGGGCTGTCAGGTATCGCACTGCTGTGCGCGCTGCTGCGCCGCACGCCGCCTCGCGTATTACTGTTCGCTGCGGCGCTTTGTGGGCTTGTCGATCTGCTTTGTATGAGCGCGATTTATATGCACGCCACTGTCGTTACCTGGCGCCATATTAATACGCTGTTCATGTTTTACGGGTCCGCCGCGCTGCTGGGGGCGGTATTTTCCGCATGGATTTTACCTTTATCGCCTCGCGCACTCAGGGTTCTCGCCGGTATCGCTATTGCCGCACTGGCGCTTCGTCTCCTCGTTCAGCCGGATTATATAAGCTGGCTTTCAGACGCCGCGCGCAGTGAAGCGGTGACGTTCCCACACTATCCGCTGACGGCATTTCGCCTGCTCTCTGGTATGCGCCTGAGCGCATGGATTAGTTCAGCGGTCGGCGTCCTGCTGTTCACGCTGGCGGCCCGGCGCGGAAAATCACCGCTGCTGTTATCCGGCTGCGTGTTGATCGCGGTGGCTGAAATTCTCCAGCGCTTCACCTTTTTTAGCATTCAGTAATGGTATTCCTTTCTGACAGCCCCGCCGCGACGGCGGGGTGCTTGCGCCAGCGCTTTCGTTTTTCCACCTGTCGCGCCTGTGCAGAGGCCTGCGCGACGCGGGCTATCACAATCAATAAAGCAGAAATAACCCTCAACCAGCCACAGTGCACCGACTGTGGAGCCTGCCTGTTCGTCTGCCCTGTCAACGCAATTACCGGCATACGGCCACCGCGACGCGGGTATCGCTCAGGCGTGCTGTGCGCGCCGCTTACGTATCCTGCGCCGGACGTTGAAGAGCTGAAGTCATGGCACGCGGAATATCATATTCGGGCCGTCGAGCTGAATGTTACCGCTGCTCCGGGCTGGGCGCTGGCGATCGCCCGTCTGAATCTTTATTTGCAGGCAGTCAATGAGCCTGTCTGGCAGGCGCTTCCTCCCGCTGCGCCGGAACAAAACGCCGGGCTTCGCCGGTTACTGCATTTGCCTCAACACAATGATGCGCTTCAGGCGAGCGTAACGCCGGGTAAGCGGCTACATCGCCGTTATTTTTCCCGCTATCGGGAATATGCACTGGCGATTTCACCGCAAAATTGCCAGCTTTGCGGCGCCTGCGGACGCGCCTGCCCGGAGGGCGCTCTGATATTTAATGAAGGAGGCTGGATGATTGACGATGCAAAATGTACCGGCTGCAAAGCCTGTGTCGCCAGCTGCCTGCATAACGCCATAACGGTAACCGCAGAGGTTGCCCCTGCCCGACAGCAATATATTCCCTTACATCAGCGGCACTGCGCGCGCTGCCGCCGGCCCTTTCTCGCCTGGGATGCGCACGCCATGCATTGCCATATTTGCTGCCGGCACCTTCACGGCATGCGCAGTTAGTTTCACACAGATTTATCATTTGTCTGGCTGGGTAAAATCTCCTTCTGCCCGGCGTTGAGATGGCTTTTCCCTAAAGTTAAAGCTCGTATTTGCCCCTTTCGCACCATCATACAACCGGAACCAACAGACCTAAAAATAACCGCCTTATCGTGGAAGGATTTATACAGTTTCTAATCACCAGACAGCGTCAAGGTTTAGGATATGAAGGATAAATTAGGGAAAGTCCCGGCGGCTTTTGCACGGGCCGCGCGCACCGCCAGCGCGGCAGAAAGCGCGGAGGTAAAAATATCGGTACTCTTCTATACGCCTGAGATTGGTGGGCAGTTGTCGACTATGGCACTATTAAAGCCGCCGATATTTTGAAAGGCGATTTTACTGTTTTACCCGCACAAACGATTAGTTTTGCTATGACCCGTGGCGCTCCTGCCCCAGAGTCGCGTTCAACGCTATCGATACCAAAAGCGACTCACTGGCTCGCCCGGCAGGTAAAACCGTGCTTACCATTGATATCGACGATACAAAGCCTGTTAACGGGCCGGGTATGGATGGGGATAAGAAAAGAGGTGCAATATTTAATAGCGTTTAAATATCTTACCATTGAAGCGGGAACTTGCATAACACGGTGATATTGCCAAACAGTGGCAACATCACGGGATTTAAAAGGTATACCCGGCCGTGGTCTGGATAGTTAACCTCTTTTGCATCGAGTGAAGGTGACAGTAACCTATAGCGTTCACCACTATGAATGCAACATTCCAATGACGGTCCACAATCAATAAAGGCGCTGGGTTAGGCTTGACTAAAGCTGAACATCCGGGCGCCCCCCCCTCTCGAACCGTACTATTTATAATTAACGCTTATTGATTAAGTTAATTTTTATGGGTGAAACTTCAACCGGCACCTTTAAAAAAATCACCACAACCACGGTTCTCCATCTGAAAAACGTTTAATTGCACAGAAAATTCATCAATAGCGCAATCAGGACTCTATTCTTTATAAGCATGGGTGAAATAACCAATCACAGAAATAAAAAAGATTAACCAAACCAACAATTCACTCTTACCAAAAATATTTCCCACCCTATAATCTTATTAAAAATAAAAGATCAAACACGATATTCTGGCCATTGCCCTATATATTTTTTTAAAAAAAGAAAATTAGATGAACAAAATCAAACTTATTACATATTGAAATTGTATAAATTTAATGGGTGACTTTTCTCAAAAGTAAATATCCATATTTACCCAAAACCTTACTTTAAGTACCATCCTACAATCTAAACCGGCGGTTATAAAATAAATAGCATCCGGCAGATGATATTCACACAATTTAGTTATTACCAGAAAGCACCAAGGGATCTGAAATGAAACATAAACCAGGGAAAGCACTCGCTTTAGCGGCGCTAGCGCTGACTGTGAATACCGCTACGGCCGCAGACAGCGTCGATGTGAAAGTCATCGGCACTATTGTTCCCACCGCCTGTAAGCCGGAAATTGCCGGTGGGTCCACTATTGATTATGGCACTATTAAAGCCAGCGATATTGTACTGGATGACTATACTGTGCTGCCGAGAAAAACTGTCGATTTTACTATCACCTGCGATGCACCGGCAAAAGTCGCACTTAAAACCATTGATGTTAAAAGTGACGCAATGGTTCGCCCGATTGGTAAAAATATACTGACTGTCGTTGTCACCGAGACTACCCCTCTGCAGGGGCTGGGCATGGACGGCACAAGTAAAATAGGAGCATATCGAATGCTGCTTAGTGGCGTAACCGTGGATGGCGGTACGTCGGTAAAAAACCTTCTCTCTGCTGATGGCGGCAAGTCATGGTCTAAGCCAGTATATTTATGGCTCAGCCCAGACTATATAGCCTCCGTAGGCGCTGCCGCTGGCGATAATACGCCATTAGCTTTTACGACGCTTAGCGGAACATTCCAGCTTCAGGCCGCCATCAATAAAGGCTCCGAACTGGATCTGACTAAAGCGGTGCATCTGGACGGCCAGTCGACTGTCGAACTGTACTATTTATAAGTTATTTGTAAGTTATAAGTCACGCCTGCTTTTCAATTATCTCCTTTTCCGGGCGTCATTTAAAATGGCGCCTAGAATACATAATGTTCGTATCCTATTAATAGCAGCCTCTATTTATCTTAGAATTATTTTTAACTTATTATTAAATATCTCCAGATAATTATTTGGCGTTGCTGCGCACCAAAACAAAGCATTAACTCTATAAAATTAATAAAGCTGACTATCTATTTTCGCGGTAACTTATCCAGATATCATGAATTGAGCTGGCTGCCGCGCTAGCCATATCGGCGATAAGCGCTCAGCGTTATTGATTCGGCTTGCGCTCTAAATATCGCGCGGTTTTAGCCCATAAAACGCGGCGCACCTAAAAGCGCGCCGGAAATAAAAAAATTTCTCATCGGATAAAATCAGGATTGAGGTTCAGGACTATAACAGCCCAATAGGCCAGTAATGCCCAATAAGCCAAATGATCCCCGCAGAGATAATGCCGGCGATAATATCATCAACCATAATGCCCATTCCGCCCTGCACGTTCCTGTCGAACCAGCGGATTGGCCAGGGCTTCCACATGTCCAGGATGCGGAAAATCACAAACCCCACGGCAACCCACCGCCAGTCATTTATCGGCAGCGCCATCAGCGTTATCCACATTCCGATAAACTCATCCCAGACGATACTGCCGTGATCGTGCACGCCCATATCCCGCGCGGTGCGATGGCACAAATAGACGCCGATGCAAATCCCCAGCATCACCACCAAAGAATAGAGCTGCCAGGGCAGTAAAATAAGCAGACACCAGAAAGGGATCGCCGCCAGCGATCCCATGGTGCCTGGCACCACCGGACTAAGCCCGCTGCCAAACCCTGTAGCCAGTAAATGCCACGGATTTCGTAAATTCAGGCGGCGCTTCGCTTCCGCCTTACTGCTGTGCAAAGTGGTCATAACCCTTCCATGCCAGCGTCACCGGCTGGCCATTTTGCAAATACTGAATGCCTTCCGCCGCCGCGGTGGTTTGTCCGATACAGGTGAACGGCGTTCCCAGATAGCCCAGCGCCACTTCCAGCGCACCGCGATTACGCTCTGGTACGGTGAAGCAAAGCTCATAGTCTTCACCACCGGAAAGCGCCCAACGCTGGGCCTGTTCGGGCGTCGCGCTTTGCGCCAGCGCCGCCGAGTAAGGTAAAGCATCGAGCATAATACGGGCGCCGCAGCCGCTAGCTTTAAGGATATGTCCTAAATCAGCGACCAGTCCATCGGACAGGTCAATGGCGCTACTGGCTAATCCGCGCAGCGCCTGGCCTTGTAAAATTCTTGGTACAGGCCGCAAATGGCGCTGCAATAAATAATCAGTGTGCTTATCATCCGACGGCGCAAATTGCCCCAATAATACGGCCAGGCCCGCAGCGCTGTCGCCGGGGGTGCCAGTAACGAATATCCAGTCGCCCGCGCAGGCACCGCTGCGCTTTAACGCTCGCCCCTGCGGCAATAAACCATGAATGCCAAGCGTCATCGCCAACGGCCCGCGCGTGGTATCTCCGCCAATAAGCTGCATTTCATAATAATCGAGCTGCTCAAACAGGCTATCGCTGAAGGCCGCCAGCCAGTCTTCGTTGACTTCTGGCAGCGTCAGCGCCAGGGTTGCCCAGGCGGGTGTGGCGCCCATGGCCGCCAAATCGCTCAGGTTAACCGCCAGCGCTTTATACGCCAGATCGCCGGGCGCGATATCGGCCAGAAAATGTATTCCACAGACCAGCGTATCCTGGCTAATAGCCAGCGTTTGCTTCTCGGGCACATTCAATAACGCGCAGTCATCACCGATACCGGTTTCAACATCACGCCGGACGCGGCGTACGCGGTCAAAATAGCGGGCTATAACAGAAAATTCATCGCTTGCCAAAGCAGTTAGCCTCAGTCGGACTCAAAATTAAGGCCGGTAAACCGGCCTCGAAGTTATTTTTTGCGGGGACGTATATGCGGCGCGGCTTTATCGAGTACGCCGTTGACAAATTTATGACTGTCTTCGGCGCCAAAGGTTTTCGCCAGTTCGATACCTTCATTGATGGCCACTTTATAAGGCACATCGTCACGTTTCGCCAGTTCGTACAGCGCCACGCGCAGCACCGCTTTCTCCACCTGCCCAAGTTCGTCAAGCTGACGCGACAAATACGGTTTCATCAACCCGTCAAGGTATGCGCTGTTGGTCGCTACCCCGGTGAGCAGTTCACGGAAATACGTTATGTCGACGTCTTTAACATCCTGGTCCGCCAGGAACTGATATTCAACATCGGCAATGTCGTTCTGAGATAACTGCCAGGAGTAGAGCGCCTGGACGGCACACTCACGGGCACGACGACGAGCAGCAGGTTTCACGGAATTCCCCTTACAAAATTCAGGCTTTAATCGCCTTTAGTACATTAATCATTTCAAGTGCGGTCAGCGCAGCTTCAGCGCCTTTATTGCCAGCTTTAGTACCCGCGCGCTCAATCGCCTGCTCAATGCTTTCCGTGGTGAGTACGCCAAAAGAGACCGGAATGTCACATGCCTGTGCAACCTGGGCTAAACCATTACTGGCACCCCCCGCGACATATTCAAAGTGCGCGGTACCGCCGCGAATCACTGTTCCCAACGCAATAATCGCATCGTATTTGCCGGTTTTCGCCAGCGCCTGTGCGGCCAGCGGTAGCTCATACGCACCGGGAACCCAGACCACGGTAATATTTTCTTCACTGACCTGACCAACACGCTTTAGCGCATCAATAGCGCCATCCAGCAGGCTGTCATTTATGAAATTGTTGAAACGCGCGATAGTAATTGCAACGCGCCCGCCCGGGGCGGCTACATTAGCTTCGATAATATTCATACTTATCCTTTAACATATTTACAGGCCCCGCAGGGGGGCGGATTCTATCATACTCTTTCACATACTGCTTACGGTTTTGGGGCCGGGTGAATATCCTATGCGGGCGTCAGCGTGAGGCGAAGATCTGGCCCAACTGCGGCAACCTGGCTAAAGACCAGTTTAGGCGCATCCGCCAGCCTGGTTAGACCAGGCAATGTGCACAAACCTCTCGCAGCATTTCCTAACAGCTTGGGCGCCAGGTACACGATAATTTCGTCCACCAGGCCTGCCTGCAGCAGCGCACCCGCGAGCGTGGCCCCCGCCTCTACCCAGACGCTATTAATCTGTTTTTTACCCAGAATCATCATCAGGGCAACCAGGTCCGGACGATCGTTATGCTCAGGGATCGCTATCTGCGAAACGCCCGTGGGCCACGATTCTGCATCAGGCTGTATCCGGGCAAGCCAGGTTTCTCCCGGTAATTGCACCAGACGATGGCGAGACGTTATTCTGTTAGCGCCGTCCACCACCACCCTCACCGGCTGGCGTAGCGCTGAGCGCGGATATAGCGCCTGAGTTTGCGCATCGAGCTCGTCCCATCGCACGGTTAAAGAAGGATCGTCTGCCAGCACCGTACCGCTGCCGGTCAGTATGGCTGAGCTTTGCGCACGGAAACGCTGCACATCGCGCCGCGCCTGTACCGAGGTAATCCACTGGCTTTCCCCGTCAGCCATCGCCGTGCGCCCATCCAGCGAAGCACCAAGCTTTAACTGCACCCACGGAAAGCCTGTGCGCATGCGCTTTAAAAAACCGCGATTAAGCACTTCCGCCTCGGCCATCATAAGGCCGTGGCTTACGGCAATACCGGCATCGCTCAGGCGTCGCAAACCGCGTCCGGCAACTTGAGGATTAGGATCCTGCATTGCAGCCACTACGCGCGCCACGCCTGCGGCGATAAGTGCGTCACAGCAGGGCGGCGTGCGGCCATGGTGACTACACGGCTCCAGCGTCACATATACCGTCGCGCCGCGAGCTTTATCGCCAGCCATACGCAGCGCGTGCACTTCCGCATGCGGCTCCCCCGCCCGATAGTGAAACCCCTCTCCCACAATCTTCCCTTCGCGAACGATTACGCACCCGACATTGGGGTTAGGTGTGGTAGTAAAACGACCGCGCCGCGCAAGAGAAAGCGCGCGTGCCATATAAATTTCATCCTGCATTACTATTAATCCTGTAGACGGGCGATTTCTTCACCGAACTCACGGATATCTTCAAAACTACGGTAGACAGAAGCAAAACGGATATAGGCTACTTTATCGAGCTTTTTGAGCTGCTCCATCACCAGACTACCAATCTGTTTACTGGGCAATTCGCGCTCGCCGGTACCTCTTAGCTGCGATTTAATATGGTTGATTGCCATTTCGACATCGTCAGCGCTCACTGGCCGTTTTTCCAGCGCTTTTAGCATTCCGCTACGCAGCTTATCTTCATTGAACGGTTCGCGAATATCATTACTTTTAATCACCCGCGGCATGACCAGCTCAGCTACTTCAAATGTCGTGAAGCGTTCATGGCAAACCAGGCACTGGCGGCGGCGGCGTACCGAGGCGCCTTCCCCGACCAGGCGAGAGTCAATCACTTTGGTGTCCACGGCGAAACAGAATGGGCAGTGCATACGGCTACCTGAAATAAGAGAAAATGGGGAGTAGTTTACCCCGAACTCGCAGGCCGGCAAAACGGCATGTACTTTGAGAGTAAAACACTATGCTTTCCCACGGGCATCGCCTACGCTGCGTTAACTGACTGAACATAAGGAATCTTTTATGCTAAAAACTCCGGGCATCAAACTTATTCTCGCAAGCGGGCTGCTGACATTAACCGCCTGTAGCGCTCCGCGCACGCAGGTTCAGGAAACCAAAGAAGAGGTCAGCGCTCTGGCGCAGAAAATGAACCGTTTAAATCAGCAAACGGTGAAACTCACTCAGCAAAATACGTTAAATGCACAATCGAAACAGGGCGTCTATTTACTTCCCGCCGCCAAAGCACCGGCGCAATTAGAGAGCCAAATTGGCGATTTAACGCTCAGGCTGGATAATATTATCGCCTATGGCACTGGCACAAAGGCCACGCTCACTATTACAGGTGACAGCATCAGGCCACTGCCCGCTTTTTCTGGCGAGATCGTTTGGGGAGAAATTCAGGGTACGATCGAGGATTATCGGGAAGTCAATACGCATACCCGAACGATAAGTGAAGCGGCCAGCGTTCTGGTACCGAGCGATATTGTCATTCAACTGGACATGCCGGATATCGCGCCAGCGCAGCTCGGGTTTGTGCGAATACACGATATTGTACCGACCGATCCTGACTTTAAACCTGCGGCCAGGTCCCCGTTTGGCAAGCATTAATGTTGATGGTCGCGTAGCTAATAAGGCAGGGTCGCCAATGCAACGCGCCCCTGCCTGTTAAGCCCGATCAGCGCCTGAGTGACGGCGATGAAACGCGTCGTCATCTTCTCACGCCACGCCACGCCACGCCACGCCACGCCACGCCACGCCACGCCACGCCACGC
>CALYPF010000064.1 GCA_945271245.1 uncultured Enterobacteriaceae bacterium
GCGTGACGGTACACATCAGCGGGAAGGATTACCCGGCCACGGTGCAGGCGGACGGCAGCTGGCAGGTGCACGTCCCGGCGGGCGACCTGGCGGGGCTGAAAGACGGCAGCGCGCAGGTGCAGGTGAGCGTCAGCAACCAGGCGGGCAACGGCGCCTCGGCGTCGCACGAATACCACGTGGACACGACGCCGCCGTCGATTACGCTGGATGCGGCGGCGGGCGATAATATTCTGAACGCGGCGGAAAAAGGGGCCGACCTGACGCTGAGCGGCAGCAGCACGGCGGAAGCGGGGCAGACGGTGACGGTAACCCTGAACGGCAGCAGCTACACGGGGACGGTGGGCGCGGACGGGCGCTGGAGCGTGACGGTGGGCGCGGCTGATTTAGCCGGGCTGAGCGACGGTAACCTGACGATAACGGCGACGGTCAACGACAGGGCGGGCAACGGCGCCAGCGCCAGCGGCAGTGTGCTGGTGGATACCGCTGCGCCGGTTATCACCGTGGATAGCGTGGCGGGAGACGACGTGATCAACGCCCGCGAACACGGGCAGGCGCAAATCATCAGCGGCAGCACCACCGGCGCCCAGGCGGGCGATAAAGTAGTAATAACGCTGGGTAGCCAGAGCTGGACCACCACGGTGGACGCGGCAGGTAACTGGAGCCTCGGCATACCGGCGGACGTCATTGCGGCGCTGCAGGATGGCACGGCAACCCTGACGGCAACCCTGACCAACGCGGCGGGCAATAGCGTTACCGGCCAGCATAACGTTGAAGTCAATACGGCCAGCGTTGGACTCAACATAGATGCATTGAGCGGCGACGATGTGATTAACGCCAGCGAGGCCGGGCGTCCTCTGATGATTAGCGGTACCAGTCATCAGCTTGCGCCGGGATCGCTGGTTACCGTGGTGCTAAACGGCATCAGCTACAGTGCGAAGGTACAGGCCGATGGCAAATGGTCGCTTTCCGTGCCCGCCGCCGACGTGGCAAATCTCACTGACGGCGATATTTATCACGTTACTGCATCCGCGCAGGACGGTGCGGGCAACGATACCTCTGTGACCCGTGATCTTAGTGTGGATACCAGTGCTCCGGTATTGTCCATTGCGCCTATCTCGACAGACAATATCCTGAATATGCAGGAGACCGGGCAAACATTGACTATCCATGGTTCTACCAGCGGAGAACCCGGGCAGACGGTCACCGTTACGCTCGGCGGTGGTCGCTGGAATGCAACGGTACAGGCCGACGGCACCTGGTCTTTGGATATCAGCGCGGAGAGTCTGGCGCAGTTGAGCGACGGCGATTATACCGTGACGGCAACCGTCAGCGATAAAGCGGGCAATAGCACCAGCCAGAGCGGCGCGCTTACCGTTGACACTACGCCACCTACGGTGACTATCGATACCATTGCGGGCGATGATGTTATCAACGTTGATGAACAGCATGCCGGGCAAACTATCCGCGGTACCACGACCGCGGAAGAAGGTCAGACGGTGGTGGTCACGCTCAATAATCATCAGTACAGCGCCGTTGTCGGTAAAGGCGGCGTCTGGTCCGTAAATGTACCAGGCAACGATTTCCTCGGCATGGCGGACGGGAGCTATACCATCACGGCAACCGTGACTGATAAAGCCGGTAATGCCGGCAGCGGCGATCGCAATGTTAGCCTGAGCGGCGAAGTACCGACCGTTAGCATTGATACGTTTGCGCAGGATGATATCGTCAGTGCCGCAGAGCACGGTACACCGCTGATAATTAGCGGTACTACGACGGCGCCGGCCGGTCAGAATGTGACGATAACTCTAAACGGTAAAAGCTACTCTGCCGTGGTGCAGGCCGATGGCAACTGGACGTATACCTTGGGCAGCGCGGATGTCACCGCGCTGGCGGACGGTGGCGCTTACACCATTCATGCAGAGGTGAAAAACGCTATCGGCAATGCGGCGAGTGACGATCGCAGTATCACCGTCGATTTAACGCCGCCTTCAATGGGGATTAGCATTGATACGCTGCAGCACGACACTGGCCTTAGCCACAGTGATTTTATTACTAATAATGGCTCCGTCACGCTGCAGGGTTCGCTGACGGCGCAGCCTGGCAACGATGAAACCGCGCAAATAAGCCTCGACGGTGGGAAAACCTGGATCGATCTGACGGTTACCGGAACGCACTGGAGCTACAGCGACGGCCGATCGCTAGCGGATGGCACCTGGAACTATCAGGTGAGGGTTATCGATAAAGCGGGCAATATCGGCGCTGTCGACAGCCGGGATGTTATTGTGGATACCACGCCGCCGGACGCCAGCGTGATTACCGTTGATGCGGTTAATCGTGATACCGGTCTGGATAACCACGATTTTATCACCAGTGATAATACGCTGACCCTTAACGGCTCGCTAAATGCCGGGCTTGCGGCAGGCGAGCACGCGCAAATCAGCCTTGATGGCGGCAAAACCTGGGTAGATGTGGCCGTGAGCGGTAAAAGCTGGTCTTGGGTGGATAACCGCACCCTGGCGGATGGCGACTACCATTATCAGTTACGCGTCATTGACGATGCAGGCAATATCAGCGCGACGACCTCAAAAACGGTCACCGTGGATACCCAGGCGCCGGACGCCAGTAAGACAGTATCTATCGACAGCATCAGCGACGATACCGGCCGCAGCGACAGCGATTTTGTCACCAGCGATACTTCCCTGACGCTGCGCGGCAGCCTGGGGCAGTCGCTGTTGGACGGTGAGCACGTTCAGATAAGCCTCGATGGTGGCACTAGCTGGACGCTGGTCACCGTGATCGGAAATCAGTGGTACTACACCGATACGCGCACGCTCAGCGATGGAAATCACGAGTATTGGGTACGCGTCATTGATGATGCGGGCAATGTTGGCGAAAGCGCGCACCGAACGGTCACCGTCGATACACAGGCACCAGATGCGACGAAGAGCGTAACGATTGATAGCATTAGCGACGATACCGGCTTTAATCAGCATGACTATCTGACTAACGATACCTCTATAACGCTGAACGGTTCGCTAGGCGCGCCGCTGGGCGACGACGAGTTTGTACAGGTGAGCCTGGATGGCGGCCAAACCTGGGTCGATGTCACGTCCGTTAACGGCACTCAGTGGCAGTATGTTGATAGTCGCACGCTGACGGACGGCAGCTACGATTATCAGGTGCGGGTTGTGGATTTGGCGGGCAATGTGGGCGCGACTACCGGCCAAACGGTGACGGTAGATACCACTGCGCCAGCCCAAAGTATCACGATTGACGGTATTACTGACGATAGCGGTCAGTCAGCCAGCGATTTCATCACCAATGATACGACGCTAACGCTGAATGGTACGCTCGGTGGCCCGCTGGGCGCCGGCGAGCACGCGCAGATAAGCGTGGATGGTGGCAAAAGCTGGGTGGATGTTGCGGTTTCCGGCAATCAGTGGAGTTATGTGGATGGCCGCACGCTGACGGATGGTGATTACACGTATCAGGTTCGCGTTATTGATGACGCAGGCAATGTGGGTTCTCACACCCAGCGGGTGGTCACCGTAGACACCGTCGCGCCGGATACCGTCGGTACTATCGTGAGTTATACCGACACCAAAGGCGAACGCACCGGCGATTTCGGCGATCGCTATGCCACGGATGATACGGCTCCGGTGCTGCACGGCACCTTGAATCACGCACTGGCAGATGGGGAGATTGCCCAGCTATTTCGCGATGGCGTACTGATCGGTCAGGTCGCGATTACGGGCGGAACGCAGTGGAGTTTTGCAGATTCCGGTCTGCCGGACGGAAGCTACCGCTATGTTCTGCGCGTGACGGACAAAGCCGGGAACTACACGGATTCTAAGGCGTTTGATTTATCCGTTGATACCAGCATTCCCACCACTATGGCAACCGTGGACGGTATTACCACCAGTGATACCACGCCTATTTTAACCGGCTCGCTGTCAGAGTCGCTCGACCATAACGCCTATCTGACGGTAACGGTCAACGGGAAAACGTATACCTCAGAGCCAGGCGGTGCGGTAGTGGTCGATCCGCTGGCGCATACCTGGTATTTACAAATTCCAGATGGCGATGCGCTAACGCTGCAGTCCTATTCTGTCACTGCGCAGGTGAAGAGCAGCGCGGGAAATGGGAATACCACGGGCGTTGTCACCGGCACGGTAGATATTATCGACGATCCTTCCGTTGCGCCCGCCTGGTCTATGAGCGCGGAGAATACCTCATATAGCGCCACCTATACGCTGGGTACGAATGGATTGTGGAATATCATGACTAATCAGCGCGTTGCGTCGGCGCACGGGCAAAATGATTACAGCGTGCTCGCCAGCGATCTGACGATGACCGGGAATTACACCAGCGGCGCCTATGCGGATATTAACCGTGACGGTATCGCTGATATTTTAGCGATGGGTACCAGTTACGACTATATGGCGCAGTGGAACGGGAATGCCGACGGCAGTTTTTCCTATACGCGCCTGACCAATCTGGCTGATGTTCACGCCGCGGTGTGGTATGGCTCCGTGGTTGCTATCGATCTTCAGGGCGATGGCTACACGGACTTTGTGTTAGGGGATGCGGGCGGTCCTGACTCAAATACGTTAATGCTGAACAACGGCGGTACGCTGTCAGGAAGTTCAAAAGGCGGGGTTTACAGTAAGTTCGTTAGCGGTGCGAAGGTAGGAAACTACAACAGCCTTATTGAGGCATCCGGCGTAGACCTGAATAATGACGGTATGGTGGATATTGCTCAGCACACCACGAACGGCGCTAATAACTATGCGTTATCGACCATGTTAAATCAGGGCGATGGTAGTTTTGTTTGGGGCCAGAACTTTATTAATACCATGTACAGCGGCATTGGCTCAGCCGCTGCGCCAAACGCTGTCAGTATGACCTGGGCCGATTATAACGGCGATGGCTACATGGACCTTTATATGGGGATGTCATCCGGCAGCGGCACCAATGGTTTCCTGATGCTCAATGACGGGACAGGAAAGCTAAATGCCGGGCAGAAAGTCGATAGCGATGCGCTGGCCGGGCGGGTGAGCGTCGCCGTCGACTGGGATCACGATGGCGATATGGACATCATCAAGCTGGGGAATACCGCGCAGTCCCGCCTGTACACCAATGACGGCAGCGGGCACTTTACTTCCTCGGCGCTGGGCAGTGCGAACGCTAGCCCGGTCGCAGGAACTGCGCTAATGGATTATGACTGGGACGGTGCGGAAGACCTATTGATTATCCGCAAAAATGGTGATGTCACGCTGGAGCGTAATACCCATGCCGTTGCGGAAGGGACCGCGCTTCATTTGAAGATTGTGGACGGCGAGGGCATCAATGCGTTCTATGGCAATACGGTTCAGCTTTTCAACGCCGCAGGACAATTAGTCGCCTCGCGGATTATTAACGCGCAGTCTGGTATGGGGGTGAATGACGCATCCGGCTTAGTCAGTTTCTATGGCCTCAGCCCGGATGAAACTTACAGCGCGGTGCTGGTGCGCGGTATTAACGGTGTGTCCAGTAACGCGACCTGGGATGATTTGACCACAGGCGATGCGCGCCATAACTATGTGCTAACCGCAGATGCCGCGTCCGGTGGCAATAGCGGCACTATGACCGGTACCGGATATAACGATACGTTTATTGCCGGCGAAGGTACGCATATCTATCAGGGCTCCGGCGGCTGGGAGACCACTTCGGAGCACCGGACATGGAGTTCGACGGGCGGCATGGATGTTGTGGATTATCGCCATGCGACATCCGGTATTACGGCCGATCTGAGTGTGGACAGCGCTCAGAATACGGGGTACGACACTGCAACGTTTAAAAATATTGAAGGAATTAGCGGCTCGAATTTCAGCGATGTGATTACCGGCAGCAGCGGTAATAACCTGCTGGAAGGGCGGGGCGGAAACGACACCTTTAATATCGGAAACGGTGGACACGACACGCTGCTATACCGATTGATTGATGCCGGTGATGCAACCGGCGGCAACGGTAGCGATGTGGTGAACGGTTTCTCCGTCGGTACATGGGAAGGCACCGCCGACAGCGATCGCATTGATTTACGCGATCTACTGAGCCACAGCGGCTATACCGGTAACGGCTCCGCCAGTTATATCAACGGTACGGCGCATCTGGACGCAGGAGCGGGGAATATTACTGACTATATCCGGGTGGTTCAGAACGGTAGCAATACGGAGATTCAGGTAGATCGTGATGGAACGGGGGGGCAGTTTGATCCTACCACGGTGATTACCCTGAACGGCGTGCAGACCGATTTGGCGACGCTGCTGGCGAATCATCAGTTACAGATAGTGTAAAACCAGAGAGACCGGCAGGTGCAAACCTGTCGGTCTTTGCGCTTATTTACCTGGCAGGCAATAACTACAGATAAAAAGGGCTACTTTAAACAAGATAAGAATTTTCTTAGATTGATGTCGTCGGCTAAAGTATTTGATCTGCGTTTTAATGTCTGCTCACAGGAAGTGAATTATGAGTACCACGCATCCATTTTATGAACCCTGGCTACAGGCAATGCTTAATATCGCGCACCACTATCGGCTGGACTGCTCCGAAGAGCAGGTGCGCACCGTTATCAGCCACGAGACGCAGACGCCGCGTGAATTACTACTGGAAGATATGGCGCGTCAGCTGGGATTGGGGCTACATCGGGCCGCAGCCGATATTTCTCTGATAGATCCCTGGCGCATGCCGCTGCTGGCGGATTTTGGCGATGGGCAAATCGCCGTGCTGACGCGGATGGATGCCGAAGGTAATGTTGTATTGCAATTTAGCGGAGAAGGGGCGCTGGAAACGGTGCTGCCGCGCGCCGAGCTGGCCGGTCGCCTGAAGAATCTGCTGGTGCTGCGTCCACTGGAGTCCGTTCCGGACGCCCGGGTGGATGATTATGTCAAACCCTGGCAGAAAAACTGGTTCTGGAGCCTCGCGCTCAGGGACTGGCGCCGGTACGGCGATATTATGCTGGCAGCGATGGCGGCAAATATCCTGGCACTGGCGGGAATGCTATTTTCGATGCAGGTGTATGACCGCGTCGTGCCTTCTCAATCAGAACCCACGCTGTGGGTACTGTTCGGCGGCGTGATGCTCGCCATTCTGTTTGAATTTATTATGCGCATGCTGCGGGTGCATATTTCTGATGTTATCGGGAAACGCGCGGATTTACGTATTTCCGATCGCGTATTCGCGCACGCCCTGCGGATTAAAAATCATGCGCGCCCGAAATCCACCGGATCGTTTATATCTCAAATTCGCGAGCTGGAATCGGTGCGGGATCTGATTACTTCCACCACGATTTCTGCGCTATCCGATCTGCCCTTCTTTCTGCTGTTTGTTTTTATTCTCTGGGCGATTGGCGGACCGCTAGTATTTGTGGTGCTGCTGGCGGTACCTTTACTACTGATACCGGGGCTTTTAATTCAGCGTCCGCTAGGGCGGCTTTCCAGCGAGGGGATGCGCGAGTCTGCCATCCGTAACGCAACGCTGGTTGAAGCCGTTCAGGGGATTGAAGATATTAAGCTGCTGCGTGCGGAGCAGCGCTTTCAAAACCAGTGGAACAACACCAATGACGTCGCTGCTTCAGTCAGCATGAAGCAGCGCTGGCTTACCAGCCTGCTAATGACGTGGACCCAGGAAGTGCAATCCATCGTGTATGCGGTTGTGCTGCTGGTGGGCTGCTACCTGGTTATTTCTGGCGATATGACCACCGGCGCGCTGGTTGGGACTTCGATTCTGGCCTCGCGCACCATTGCACCGCTCTCGCAAATCTCCGGCGTGCTTTCACGCTGGCAATCGGCCAAAGTGGCGCGCAAAGGGCTGGACGATCTGATGCAGCGCCCGACTGACGAGCCGGAGCGCGGAAAGAGAGTGCATAAAGCGCAGCTCCGCGGCGCATATCAGCTTAACGATGTCGGCTTCTATTACGACGAAGAAGAAAAGATTAATAACCTGACCATTCCGAAACTGGTGATTCAGCCCGGGGAACGCATTGCCGTTCTGGGCCGCAACGGTTCCGGGAAAAGCACGCTATTACAACTGCTGGCCGGAATGCAGTCCCCGCAGCAGGGGCAAATTCTCCTGGACGATATCAATCTCAATCGCCTCGATCCCGCCGACCTGCGCGGAAATATGCAGCTTCTTAGCCAGCAGGCGCGCCTGTTTTTCGGCTCGATTCGCGACAATATTACGCTGGGGCGACCGCTGGCGAGCGACGAAGAAATTTTTCAGGCGCTGCATATAAGCGGCGCGCTGGAATTTGTGCAGCGTCAGAAAGCCGGGCTTGATTATCCCATTACGGAAGGTGGCGCCGGTCTTTCAGGCGGGCAGCGCCAGTCGCTGCTTTTAGCGCGGACGCTTATTAACCGCCCGGCTATTTTGCTGCTAGATGAGCCAACGGCGTGGCTCGATGAGGTCAGTGAAGCGCAGTTTATTCAGCGGCTGGGCGCCTGGTCGACGCGCCAGAAAACGCTGGTCGTCGCCACGCATCGCTTGCCGATCCTCGAACTCGTCGATCGCATTATCGTGCTGGATAACGGGCGCATAGTCATGGATGGACCGCGGGAGGCTATTTTACGCGAACACGGTATAGGGAACCCCGCCCCTCCGGCCCGCGCCGAACCGCAAAGAACCGCCGTGCGCGCGGCCGTAAATAGTGCGCGGTCCGATAGGGAGGAAGCCGTATGAGTGACATAACGCGTTACAACAGCCGGTTACGTGAGCCTCATTTACCGCGCGCTTCGCTGGTGGTATGGGGGCTGAGTGCTATATTGCTGGCGTTTATCGGCTGGGCGAGTTTTTTTACCCTTGATGAAGTGACCACCGGCGGCGGCAAAGTTATCCCATCGGCGCATGAGCAGGTAATTCAGTCGCTGGAAGGCGGGATAATCCACAAGCTGGATGTCCACGAAGGGGATATCGTGGAGCGTGGACAGGTGCTGGCGCAGCTCGATCGCACTAAAACAGAATCCAGCGTGCTGGAAAGCGCTTCTCGGCTCAAAGCGGCGCTAGCGACGGCGGTGCGGCTCAGCGCAGAGGTGAACAACGCCACGCCGGTATTTCCTCAGGAATTGAATGATTCTCCTGAACTGGTGCGCCAGGAGACGGCGCTTTGGCAATCGCGCCGCGAAAGCCTTGATAAAGGGCTTGCCGGGCTGCGTCAGGGCGCGGCGCTGGTGCAGCGAGAGCTTTCAATGACGGTGCCGCTGGTTAAAGAAGGTGCAGCCAGCAGCGTGGAAGTGCTGCGTTTACAGCGCCAGAAAAACGAGCTTGAAAGCAAAATAACGGAAATGAAAAATCAGTATTATGTACGCGCGCGTGAAGAGCTGGCGAAAGCTAATGCCGAAATTGAAACCCAGCGTTCAGTCATGCGCGGAAGGGAAGATTCGCTGACGCGGCTCACTTTTACCGCACCGGTGCGCGGGATTGTAAAAGATATTGAAGTGACCACCGTGGGCGGCGTGATCCCACCTAATGGAAAATTGATGAGCCTGGTGCCGCTGGATGACCAAATGTTGATTGAGGCGAAAATTTCCCCAAGAGACGTGGCGTTCGTACATCCCGGGCAAAGCGCAATGGTAAAAATTACGGCGTATGACTACTCGATTTATGGCGGGCTGCATGGAAAGGTAACGATGATTTCGCCTGATACCATCCAGGACGAGGTTAAGCGCGATATTTATTATTATCGCGTTTATATCCGCACAGAGAGCAACCACCTGACTAATAAGCAGCGCAAAGATTTTCCTATCTTCCCCGGCATGATTGCGACGGTTGATATCAAAACCGGCAATAAAAGCGTACTGGACTATTTGCTGAAGCCGTTGAATAAAGCGCGAGAAGCTCTGCGTGAGCGATAGCTCCTTTGCCGCCGCGCGCCGGGGGGCGCTGCGGCGGTTATTTTGCTCTTTTAGATGTCGGATAAACCGAGATAGTTAAGAGGGTAGGCGAAGTAGAATCCCGCGTAGTTTTCTACCAGTTCAAAAAAGGAGGGAAATAAGGTCAGGCTACCGTCTTCATTTTCCGCTAAATATCCAGCCTGTTCGGCAGCCTGCAGAATACGGCGCGTATGTGTACGGGAAATAAAGAATATTTTTGCAAGCTGGCTCAATGGGCAGCTTACCGTTACCTGATTTTCCTGGCACTGTTCGCGGGCAAGCAGGTAGAGGTACAGCATTAACATGCGGCCTCCGTCTTTTTCAATAAAAAGACATGCATCCGGAAGAATCTTTTTATAAATAACGCCATTAAACAAGTAATCTGCTGCATTATGAAAGAAACTTTGGCGTAAACGTCTTTTATCCATCACATTTACGCTTATATTCTCTTTCGGGAATAACAGTCCTAGCGGTTCCAGAGTGCCCCTCAAATAATATTTGAGTTCTTCTACGCCTTTTTCCGTGGGGCCAAGAATCACCCTGCGGCGATCGTCGCCGTCGCGGCGCGTCTGCACACGCCCGGTGGTGCGCAGCAGCGTCAATATGGCGATAACCCGGTTAGGGCTGGCGATTCTGTAGCGTGCGCACAATTCTTTAATATCGCTAACGCAGGCTATACGCTGCCCAAAAATAAAACACAGCGTTGCCAGAAGAATATTAAAACGAGACTCCTGAAGCATGGTTTTATAAAAAAGTGGCTGCTTATGGTAAATATCCATATTTATTTTGTAATGTAACTGTATTGCCGTGAGAAAATCGGGATGTGACTTAATTTTCTCACAGCTTTTATAGAGCTCTTTCAACGTTTAAATATTCCCTGTTACATAACTGGCGTGATGAGAACTCGCGGAGTTTCTCATCAGTCATGAGTATTAAATTCTGGTCTGGACTCTCTATTATTACATAATTATTTTGCTTCGGTGCACATCAATCTCTCAATAATGCCATTATCTGATAAAACTGATTGCGATACGGAAATAATTACGCTGTTAAGTAGGTTTATTAGGATGGGGAATGTAAAGGCTGTTAATAATGAAAACGCATTTATTGCCGGAAATTAGCAATAAATTGCAAAGAAAATCGCTGAAATTGCAGGAGAAGTATTCTTTTACCCAGGGAATTAGGATGAGTAAATGATATATTTCATAAGGAAATTTTAAGTATTTAAACGGCGCCCAATACCGGCCTAATAGGAAGTTTTTGTAATTTAAAATGTATTTTTACACTGTTGATAAATAGGTTTATTTATGCCCATGAAAATATGCAGAAGAGTTTGTATATCGATATAGCGCAGGGCATGAAAAAAGGGGCCATATGGCCCCGTAGCGTTATTTTGCAGTCCACAGGTTTAATCGTGTGCGCCAATCTCGCGCAGCGGGCGTCCTTTCATTAGATTACGCTCAATATGCTCCAGGGAAACGTGCTTCGTTTCCGGCACCAGCGCCAGCGTCAGAATAATAAAGAATAGATTCAGGCCGGCGTAAACCCAGAAGGTATTCGCATTCCCGAGACTATTCAGCATCGTCAGGAAGGTCGCGCCGACAATCATGTTCGCAATCCAGTTGGTGGCGGTGGAACAGGTAATACCGAAATCACGGCCTTTGAGCGGCTGGATTTCGGAGCACAGAACCCAGATAAGCGGCCCGGCGCTCATGGCGAAGCCAATAATAAACATCAGCAGCATTGCCACGGCAAAATATTGGGCCGTCGCCGAGGCGATACCGATGTGAATCATTGTGCCCAACGTACCCATACCCAACGCCATAACCAGGAAGCCGAGGATTAAAGTAGGCTTACGTCCCCAGCGATCGACCAGGCCTATAGCAATGAACGTGGCTAACACGTTGGTCAAACCAACGATAACGGTGCCCCACATTTGCTCCGTTGTATTGCTATACCCGGCCATTTCAAAAATCTTTGGTGCGTAATACATAATGACATTCATGCCGGTAAACTGCTGCATGACCTGCAATAAGATGCCGAGAAATACGGCGCGGCGGAAATTACGGTTTTCTTTAAAAAGCGCCCATCCGCTTTGTTTAACCTGCAGGCTTTCTCGGATCTCATCCAATTCGCGTTTAGCTTCGGCGCTGGTATCGCGCAGGCGTATCAGCACGCGCTCGGCGTCGTGAAAACGGCGCTTTGCGGCAAACCAGCGCGGGCTGTCCGGTAGGAAAAAGACGCCAATAAGCAGCAACAGCGCCGGGATGGTAATGACGCCCAGCATCCAGCGCCAGGCACCGGTGTAGCTGAAAGCCGTATCAGAAAGATAGGCTCCCAGAATGCCGATAGTTATCATCAGTTGATACATCGAAATCATGCTGCCGCGGATACGCTCCGGTGCGATTTCTGACAGATAAAGCGGTGCGGTGTAAGAGGCGATACCTACGGCTAAACCTAATAAAATGCGCGAGATAATAAGCGCTTCGACATTAGGAGCGAAAGCCGAAGCCAAAGAACCGATTACGAATAAAATAGCGCCGGCCATCAGGCTATATTTTCGTCCTAAACGGAATGAAAGCCACCCACTGCCGACGGCACCTACCGCCGCGCCGAACATCATCGAGCTGACTACCCATTCCTGCGCGCGCGCAGTAATTTGAAAGTCCTGCGAAATAAAAGGCAGCGCGCCTGCAATCACGCCAATATCCAGGCCAAACAGCAAACCTGCCAGGGCGGCAAGGAAACAGACAAAAAAAGTCATTGCCCTATTGGAACGCCCCTGTTTATGAGTACCAGGCATAACGCCCTCCGGTTGGTTATCATTATATTCGCGGTTAAGAATAGGTTAAGTTTGCGTAAAGTTGTGTGATTTATATCACAGCAGTGTAATCGATTACATCCGGAAATAACTGAAAATACTAATAATATTATTATATTTCAAATAGTTATCTGGAAACTGGCGCCTGATGGTGTTTCGGAACTCCCTGAGTGATAACATCGTGCTGCATGGGAGAAAAAATAATCAACAAACTTGCTTGCTGCGAAGGTATTGAAGGCATGTAACCGGTTTCAATTGTCAGGGTAATCCCGTACCTAAGGCGTTGGGATAATGGTCAGGCGGATAATTTTCAGGTGCTCACAGCGCGCTGCGTGAAGTAGGCCGTAGCGCTATGAATGCCTGTGCAGAAGAGGTCTGAGGATATCAAGATGAGACGGAAAGCCGTTATTAAAATACCGGCTGGTTTGCTTTAAGATATATGGCCCTCGCTCGATTGGCGCTGAGCGCAAGCCATTTTCAACACCGCTAGCTGAAAACAAACGCCCTGGCGGGCGTTTTGTTTCAACGGGTGCTTAAACAGGGCGTTCTGGTTGCTTATTTCAACCCTGCGGCATCGCGGAGCAGCGCCGCTTTGTCGGTTTTTTCCCACGGGAAGTTTTCACGGCCAAAGTGGCCGTAGCTGGCCGTTTCACGGTAAATTGGGTGTAGCAAGTCCAGCATTTCAATCAGGCCATACGGGCGCAAATCGAAAAATTCGCGCACCAGCAGCGTAAGCTGCTCGGTGGAGACTTTCTCGGTGCCGAAGGTTTCTACCATGATTGAGGTCGGTTCTGCGACGCCGATCGCGTAGGAAATCTGAATTTCACAGCGATCCGCAAGCCCGGCGGCCACGATATTTTTTGCCACATAGCGCGCGGCATAAGCCGCGGAGCGGTCAACTTTCGAAGGATCTTTACCGGAGAACGCGCCGCCGCCGTGACGCGCCATGCCGCCGTATGTATCGACGATAATTTTACGTCCGGTCAGGCCACAGTCGCCCATTGGGCCGCCAATCACAAAGCGGCCGGTTGGGTTGATGAAGAATTTGGTGGAAGCGGTCAGCCACTCTTGGGGCAGGGTTGGTTTGATGATTTCATCCATCACCGCGTCATGCAGATCCTTTTGCGAAATATCTTCCGCGTGCTGGGTTGAGAGTACGACTGCATCGATGCCAGCGATTTTGCCATCGTCATACTGGAAAGTGACCTGGCTTTTCGCGTCCGGGCGCAGCCAAGGCAGCGAGCCGTTTTTACGAACTTCGGCCTGGCGCTGCACCAGGCGGTGCGCGTAGGTGATAGGCGCAGGCATTAGCACATCCGTTTCGTTGGTTGCATAACCGAACATCAAACCCTGATCGCCGGCGCCCTGCTCCAGAGGATCCTGACGATCGACGCCCTGGTTAATATCCGGAGACTGTTTCCCGATGGCGCTTAGTACGGCGCAAGAGTTGGCGTCAAACCCCATATCTGAGTGCACATAACCAATGTCACGCACCGTATTACGCGTGATTTCTTCGATATCGACCCATGCGCTGGTGGTTATTTCACCGCCGACCAGCACCATGCCGGTTTTTACATATGTTTCGCAGGCGACGCGCGCTTTCGGATCCTGGGCGAGAATAGCGTCCAGCACGGCATCGGAAATTTGGTCGGCGATTTTATCCGGATGTCCCTCAGAGACAGACTCAGATGTAAAAAGGTGTTTAGCCATGTTTATTTCACTCAATATAAATCAGTTGCAGCGAACGGCGGCGCCGTTCCTGGAGACGTTCACCCGCGTAAAGCATAAGCGCTGGCGGGTTCGCCGTTAATCAGTATGGATGGATTAACATCTGGACGTCTATTTTAGGATAATCTCCTGGATCATTGCCAGCGATTTTTTAGGTTTGACACATTGTGTAAAACATACAACGACGTGCACAAAGCCGGAGATTTCTCTAAGGCGATTTTGTTTTGCTTTTTTTGTTACCAGTGGGTATAAAACGGCGGCGCGGGTAGCAAACCTCCGCGCAGGGCATAACTCACAGACTCGGCTTTTCGCATGGCGCATGCGTGGAGGTGATACCACAGATGAATCGCTTAATTCGCAATATCGTGCGCCTGCGCACGGCCGCAGAGAACTCGCCTGCTTTTTCCCTTTTGTACGCTGTCCCTTCTGGCCGGATAAACGCTACCGGCGCTTCTCAGGACTCCCGAGCCGGTTTCTATCCAGAGTGCTGACCCAGGCTGCGCCTGCTGCAGGCGTTTTTCTGCCTTTTCTCAGCGTTGTTGTAACGCTAAATCATAACGAATAGAGCATGATTACACCGCTTAGCGTGCGCTGCTTCCGTCGTTCATCGCCGGAGAGAAGCGTAGTAAATGGGTTGTTATCGCAAATCTCCCCTGCGATAGTCATTAATCGCGTGATACATAACGGCAAAAATGAGGTTCGCAATGTCTGACGATAAATTATCGATTTCTGGTTCGTCAGCGGGCGAACAAAACGCACTCCGTTCAATGCAGGAGGTGGCAATGAACTCACAGGAAGCTAGCAAAATGCTGCGTACCTACAATATTGCCTGGTGGGGCAATAATTATTACGACGTTAACGAGCTGGGACATATTACCGTTTGCCCCGATCCCGATGTGCCGGAGGCTAGCGTCGATCTCGCTAAACTGGTGAAAGCGCGCGAAGCTCAGGGCCAGCGTCTGCCAGCGCTATTTTGCTTCCTTCAGATATTGCAGCACCGCCTGCGTTCTATTAATGCGGCCTTTAAGCGCGCGCGCGAATCCTATGGCTATCACGGGGACTATTTTCTGGTTTACCCGATTAAAGTAAACCAGCACCGGCGCGTGATTGAGTCGCTAATTCAATCCGGCGAACCGCTGGGGCTAGAGGCCGGCTCAAAGGCGGAGCTAATGGCCGTGCTGGCCCATGCGGGTATGACCCGCTCGGTTATCGTTTGCAATGGTTATAAAGATCGTGAATACATTCGTCTGGCGTTAATTGGCGAAAAGATGGGGCATAAAGTCTATCTGGTTATTGAAAAGATGACGGAGATCGACCTTGTGCTGGAAGAAGCCGCGCGGCTGAACGTCGTGCCGAGGCTGGGAGTGCGCGCGCGCCTTGCGTCTCAGGGATCCGGGAAATGGCAGTCCTCGGGCGGAGAAAAGTCGAAATTTGGCCTTGCGGCGACTCAGGTACTGCAGCTTGTCGAAAAGCTGCGGGCGGCAAATAGCCTGCAAAGCTTACAGTTATTGCACTTTCATCTCGGCTCGCAGATGGCGAATATTCGCGATATCGCTACCGGAGTTCGTGAATCGGCGCGTTTTTACGTGGAGCTGCACAAACTCGGTGTCGATATTCAATGTTTTGACGTCGGCGGCGGTCTCGGCGTGGATTACGAGGGGACGCGCTCCCAGTCCGACTGTTCGGTTAACTACGGCTTAAATGAGTACGCCAATAATATTATTTGGGCAATAGGCGACGCCTGCGAAGAGAACGGGCTACCGCACCCAACGGTGATTACCGAATCCGGGCGCGCGGTGACGGCGCACCATACCGTGCTGGTATCGAATATTATTGGGGTTGAGCGCAATGAATACACCGCTTCCGGCGCGCCGGAAGAAGACGCTCCGCGCTCTTTGCAGAGCATGTGGGAAACCTGGCAGGAAATGCACGAGCCGGCTAACCGCCGCTCGCTGCGCGAATGGCTGCACGATAGCCAAATGGATCTGCATGATATTCATCTCGGCTATTCGGCGGGGACGTATAGCCTGCAGCAGCGCGCCTGGGCTGAGCAGCTCTATCTGAATATGTGCCATGAAATTCAAAAACAGCTCGATCCGCAAAATCGCGCGCATCGCCCGATTATTGATGAGCTCCAGGAACGTATGGCGGATAAGCTCTACGTTAACTTCTCGCTGTTCCAGTCTATGCCGGACGCGTGGGGGATAGACCAGCTTTTTCCCGTGCTCCCGCTGGAGGGGTTAAACCACGCGCCAAGCCGCCGTGCGGTCCTGTTGGACATTACCTGTGATTCTGATGGCGCTATCGATCACTACGTGGATGGCGATGGCATTGCGACAACGATGCCGCTGCCGGAATACGATCCTGATAATCCGCCGCTATTGGGCTTCTTTATGGTCGGCGCTTATCAGGAAATCCTTGGGAATATGCATAACCTGTTCGGCAACACCGAGGCCGTGAATGTCTACGTCAATGCGCCTGACAGCGTGGAAGTTGAACTGTCAGATGAGGGAGACACGGTCGCGGATATGCTGGATTATGTCAAACTGAAGCCAGAGACGCTGCTAACCCGTTTTCGCGATCAGGTGAAACAAACCGGCCTTGATGCCGAGTTACAACAGCAGTTCCTTGAAGAGTTTGAAGCGGGTCTCTACGGCTATACTTATCTGGAAGATGAGTAATTTGCTCAGGGTTGAAACCCGATAAAAAAGCGGCGATAATTCACACAGTTTATCGTTTTATGCATACGGTCCCTTCCTCGTCGGGTTTAACGACGCGGAAGGGATTTTTTTTTGAGCATCATTTATATTAAGCGAGGGCAGGGCATGAGCACTCTGGGTCATCAGTACGACAATTCTCTGGTATCCAACGCCTTTGGTTTTTTACGTTTACCGCTAAATTTTCAACCTTACGATAGCGATGCCGATTGGGTTATTACCGGCGTCCCTTTTGATATGGCGACCTCGGGCCGGGCGGGCAGTCGTCACGGGCCGGGGGCAATTCGCCAGATTTCGACGCAGCTTGCCTGGGAAGGGTGCCGTTTCCCGTGGCATTTTGATATGCGGGAACGCTTAAACGTGGTGGACTGCGGCGATCTGGTTTACGCCTTCGGCGACGCGCGGAACATGAGTGAAAATCTTCAGGCGCACGCAGAAAAGCTGCTGGCGGCCGGTAAGCGCATGATTTCTTTCGGTGGCGATCATTTTGTTACCCTGCCGCTTCTGCGTGCGCACGCGAAACATTTTGGCAAAATGGCGCTGGTGCATTTCGACGCGCACACTGATACCTACGCGAACGGCAGTGAATTCGATCACGGCACTATGTTCTGGACGGCGCCGCAGGAAGGGCTCATCGATCCGAAACATTCAGTGCAAATCGGCATTCGTACCGAATTCGATAAAGACAACGGCTTTACCGTACTTAGCGCGCCGGAAGTGAACGATCGTAGCGCAGACGACGTGGCGCAGCAGATTAAAAGTATCACAGGCGATCTGCCGGTCTATTTGACGTTTGATATTGACTGCCTCGATCCTGCCCACGCGCCGGGGACCGGCACGCCCGTTATCGGCGGCCTGACTACCGATCGGGCGCTGAAGTTACTGCGCGGCCTGAGCAGCCTGAATATCGTCGGCATGGACGTCGTGGAAGTGGCACCGGCATACGATAGCGCGGATATCACCGCGCTGGCGGCAGCGACGCTGGCACTGGAAATGCTGTATATTCAGGCCTCAAAGCGGGGCGAATAATTACGGTTACTGCGGTGGGTTGCGGAGCATTCCCGCTCCTGCATTGACCGGAGCGAAAGTGTAATGCTAAAACGCAGAATGCTGCGATAACCGGCCTTTCGCTGAAAGGCCCGGTTTAAACTTCAGGGCTAAGGTATTGCAAAACTACTTTAGCCTGACTTAACCCGACGCCAGCGCGGCGGGTTAAGTCTCTCCAAAGGCCCGTAAAGTCAGCCACCCGAAACCACGTTACAGCCCGTTTTCCGCAGCGCCTGCCGATGCGTTTAATTTAAATGCTCCCATGCTGATATTAAGCTGGCGCGCCATTTCTGACATGTTGTTGGATACTACGGCGGTTTCTTCTACCAGCGCGGCGTTCTGCTGCGTAGTAATATCCATCTCAGTAATCGCCGTCGCAATTTGATCGATGCCTGCGCTTTGCTCCTGAGTGGCGATCGAGACGTCGTCCATGAGTTGGTTGACCTGGGTTACCGCCTGAATAATATTCTGGATAGTGCTCCCGGCCTGTTCCACCAGCTCGGCGCCGGTTTGCGAGTTCTCTTCAGATTCCCGGATCAGTTGGCTGACCTCTTTGGCGGCATCGGAACTACGCTTCGCCAGATTACGCACTTCCCCTGCCACTACGGCAAATCCGCGCCCCTGTTCGCCTGCGCGCGCGGCTTCGACCGCCGCGTTTAACGCCAGAATATTGGTTTGATGCGCAATGCTATCAATCACGGCGTTGATTTCAGAAATTTTGCGTGAGCTTTGCAAAATACGCTTCATTGTTTCCGTAACCTGCTGCATGACAGTGCCGCCTGCCCGGGCGATATCACTGGCTTTTTCTGTCGACTGACGCGCGCAAAGTACATTTTCGGCATTTTTGCTTACCGTAGTGCGTATCTGCTCCATGCTGGCTGCGGTTTGCTGCAGCGCAGACGCCTGTTCTTCCGTGCGCGATGCCAAATCGTCGTTGCCTTTGCCAATTTCTGCGGCGCTGTTATCAATATTCGCCGTTCCCATCTGAACTTCATTCACGATATGGCTCAGCGAGTTTTGCATCGCTTTTAGCGAGGTGAGCATCAGCCCTAGCTCATTTTGACGGCCGGTTTCAATCTTGTGGTAAAGCTCTCCTTTGCCGATATTTTCCAGATGGGAAGTGGTGACTTCCAGGCGCCGTAATAGCGTATTACGCAGATTAAGATAGGTTAGAATCGATAAGCCCAGGCCAAATGCCAGTACCAGCAGCGTTATGGAAACCGCTTTGTGCGCTGCCGCTGATAGTTGAGATGAGAATGACTCAAAACGCTGGACATTATATTTAGTATAACTGTCTATAGCTTTAGCAAAGGCGGCTTCTTGTATTGCGTTTTCAAAGCCGTGGTTCTGGTAATTGAGTAGTAGGTCAGTATCGTGTTTATAGTTTGCGACCAAATCGTGATAAGCGCGATTAATGGTTTCTTCCAGAACCTGCCCCTTTTTATCATCATCTTCCATGTTGTTAAATGCATTCATATTTTCCTGAGCATTAGCCAGAAATTTGTTCACTCCAATGCGTTTTTCATCCATAAATTCTCGGGTGGCGGTAGTGTCATTATGGATATAATTAAGATCGCCGCGCGCATTGGTCAGCATATCCGTCATTAGCAACAGGCGGCGCTGTTTGATATTTAAACGCGTAGTGAGATCGAAGAGCTCCTGACTAGAATAAGTGTGTGTAATAGATTGTATGCCAAGGATAATTATTAAAGAGAAAAGTAAACCAAACGACACTTTAATCCATGTCGAAATATAAAAAGTTTTCATCTATGCGTCCGGAGGAGGTAACTTAATGATAAATATAAAGTATTTGCATGCGAAAGATACTGTGAAGAGAAAATTTCGCAGCAGTTGCTCTATTTTACATCGCCGCTGCTAATAAAACCGATCGATATTATTATTAACCATTAGTAAATGCCCGTGATTGACTATCAAAATTATAGATATCAATAGGAATCATCAACAAATTACCTGAATTTGTTTCTAATTTGTTAGTGATTGGTTTTTTTATTGCTTGTTTTTGGCTGGAGGGATGCTTAAATTATCAGAAAAAATAATGTTTCAAGGAAATAGTTTAGTAAATCTGTATAGAAAAATGAATTTTAGAAAAATCTCATTACATATCTATCCTAAAGTAATGTACTCCATGTCCTGGGGGGGTTATTAGGACGAATAGCAGAATTATACGTTCATTAGGGGGAATTGAGCGCTGAGGGTAGTTCTTATTAATAAGAGAATCTGTTTTAAATAAAAGTAATAAAGAAATGCAGTGGCCTTAACAATAAGCAAACCCGTAAAGATGAACAGGTTTAGGGCGTAGTTTTGCCTCGCCCGCTGTAGGTAAGTAAATCATCATGCCTTTAGATAACCTACGCTGCGGCAGCATAGTCACTCTTAGGGCGTGCCGATAACATTATCCCGCGCTGTACTTATTCAGAACTGACCGTTGGTGGAATCGTTGAGCGGGTGTTTTCAATGCATGAATATAGTTTAGTGGCTTTAAAATAGAGCAGCGGATCCGGTAACTGAAGCAATCCGCGGCGCTGAATTTGCCGTCTTGACGTGCCTGTACATAACAAAATGACCAATCAACTTTATTAGGGTTAAAACCTGATGAGCATGGAACGGCGTGAACTGGGCGGGCTATTCAGGAATTGGTAACGTACGAATAATTGCGGGCAAATGGCGGCACATTTGGCAACAATGAATGCGCTATTCCGTATGATACAGGTTTCAGCGGTGAACTTATTATAATGGGCGGCTATTCATCTATAGGTTGATGAATAGCCTGGCGTTTCTCACTTCACTGTTACGGCTGCGGCGGCGGAGTAAGGCCGTCAGCAATCATTCGTTCGCGAATATGCTGCGCCCGCGCATCTGAACCCGGATGGTCGTCGAGCATGGAGCTTTGGCGTCCTTGTTCGCGCGTGGCCAGCTTTTCAAAGCTGGTGACCAGCCCGGTCGGATTGATACCGCGTTTGCGCAACAGAGCATAGGAATAATCATCCGCTTCCGACTCCTGGCGCTGGGAGAATTGGGCGTTAACCAGTTTCTCGCCTAGCGCTCCGATATCAGACTGCGAGAGATTGCCCAGTACGCCGCCTGTAGCAGCGGCTGCCGCGCGCAGCGCATTGGTACCCATGGCAACTTGCATCCCTTTTTTCACGTGGCCGAGGGCGACGTGCCCCATTTCGTGGCCGACGACGGCTTCAACTTCGTTATCGTTCATCAGATCCATCAGGCCGCTATAGACGCGAATGCAGCCGTTTGCCATTGCAAAGGCATTAATATCCTTGGTCTGGTACACCTTATAATTCACCGGCTGCCCGTTAATATTGTCACCCAGAGCAGCGGCAATTTTGTTCAGACGCTGGACGTAAGCGCTTCCTGCCGGTGCAATGGACGCTTTGCTGTCCATATCCTCGCAGGCCTTATCGCTGAGCGTGGTCACCTGCTCGTCGCTGAGTGTAAATGCCTGAAATGCGCCAGCACCGGAAGAAAGCAGGCCGCCTGAGTCCAAATTTTGACAGCCGCTCAGCAGCGCGGCGAGCGCGAAACACGCAGTGGCATAACGAAATTTCATAATTCTGATATCCCTGTAGGTTGACGGCGTTTTCGCTGAAAACGCCGGGAAGCCGGTAAATCCTGAGTGGGCGTTAAGTATAAAGAAGCGTCTCTTATCGCGGCGAGAAAATTACATAAATTGCGAGTAGCTTCCAGAGATTTCTGAGGCGGGAGAGGGAGACTCCATGTACATAAAAGGTTGTTTAGGTTACATTGTTGTTCACCTTTTCGCGCGTAGCCTGGACATTGCGTTTTCTGCACTGCGGTGGCGCTATAGGCGCCTGAATGTGCTTTAAGCCCGTTTTTTAATCGCCGCGTATCGGAAAACGCATGGACCATAACACTCTGTTTCTTAACAGGGTAGGGCGTGGCCTTTAACTATCCGATCTGGAGTCAAAATGTCTTCACGTAAAGAGCTTGCCAATGCTATCCGTGCGCTCAGCATGGACGCCGTACAAAAAGCTAAATCCGGTCACCCCGGAGCCCCAATGGGGATGGCGGATATCGCTGAAGTTCTGTGGCGAGACTATATGAATCATAACCCGACGAACCCCAACTGGGCCGATCGCGACCGCTTTGTGCTGTCTAACGGGCATGGTTCGATGCTGATTTATAGCTTGCTGCATCTCACGGGTTATGAGCTGCCGATAGAAGAGCTTAAAAACTTCCGTCAGCTTCATTCAAAAACGCCGGGCCATCCGGAAGTAGGCTATACGCCGGGCGTAGAAACGACGACTGGCCCTTTAGGGCAGGGTATAGCAAACGCGGTAGGTATGGCGATTGCAGAGCGAACGCTGGCCGCGCAGTTTAATCGCCCCGGGCATGAAATCGTTAACCATTACACTTACGCCTTTATGGGCGACGGCTGCATGATGGAAGGAATATCCCATGAAGTTTGCTCGCTGGCGGGCACGCTGAAGCTTGGTAAGCTGATGGCATTCTATGATGATAATGGTATTTCGATCGACGGCGAAGTTAAAGGCTGGTTTACCGACGATACTGCCAAACGCTTTGAAGCTTACGGCTGGCACGTAGTACGTGGGGTCGATGGTCATGACGCTGAAGCCATTAAGCGGGCAATTGAAGAGGCGCGCGCCGTTACGGATAAACCGTCGCTGCTGATGTGTAAAACGATAATTGGCTTTGGGTCGCCAAATAAAGCCGGTTCTCATGAAGCGCACGGGGCGCCGTTAGGGGATGAGGAAATCGCCGCAACTCGTAAAGCTTTGGGCTGGAAATACGCGCCGTTTGAAATCCCCCAGGATATCTACGCCCAGTGGGATGCTAAAGAGGCGGGTAAAGGGAAAGAAAAGTCGTGGAACGATAAGTTCGCCGCTTATGCGAAAGCTTTCCCGGCAGAAGCCGCAGAATTTACGCGCCGCATGAAAGGCAGTATGCCGTCTGATTTTGATAGCAAAGCAAGCGCGCTGATTGAAAAGCTACAGGCTAACCCGGCAAACATTGCCAGCCGTAAAGCGTCCCATAATGCCATTGAAGCTTTTGGCCCGTGGTTGCCTGAATTGCTGGGGGGCTCGGCGGATCTGGCGCCCTCGAATTTGACCATGTGGTCAGGGTCTAAGTCGATTAAAGATGATGCTGCGGGCAACTACATTCATTACGGCGTGCGTGAGTTTGGGATGACAGCGATCGCTAACGGCATTGCGCTGCACGGTGGTTTCCTGCCATATACTTCCACCTTCCTGATGTTTGTTGAATATGCGCGAAACGCGGCGCGCATGGCTGCATTGATGAAACAGCGCCACGTTATGGTTTATACCCATGATTCAATTGGCTTGGGTGAAGATGGGCCGACGCATCAGCCGGTCGAGCAATTAGCCTCGCTGCGCGTAACGCCAAATATGAGTACCTGGCGCCCTTGCGATCAGGTTGAATCTGCCGTTGCCTGGAAATACGCGGTAGAACGTCACGACGGCCCAACTGCGCTGATTTTGTCTCGCCAAAATCTGGCTCAGCAGGAGCGTAGCGCGCAGCAATTAGCCGATATTTCTCGCGGTGCTTACATATTGAAAGACTGCGATGGCCAGCCACAGCTTATCCTGATAGCCACCGGCTCTGAAGTAGAGCTGGCCGTCGCTGCCTGGAAAAAGCTGGGCGCGGAAGGTGTGAAAGCGCGCGTCGTTTCTATGCCATCAACAGACGTATTTGATAAGCAGGATGCTGCGTGGCGTGAGGCGGTATTGCCAAAAGCCGTGAGTGCGCGTGTTGCAATCGAAGCCGGCATCGCTGATTACTGGTTTAAATATACCGGCCTTAATGGAGCGATTGTTGGAATGACCTCTTTCGGCGAGTCCGCCCCGGCGGAGCAGTTATTCACTGAATTTGGTTTTACGGTAGATAACGTCGTTAGCAAAGCAAAAGCGCTGCTGTAGCGCATTTACGGTATTTCGCTCCGTGGGCCTGGGAGGGCTTACGGGGCGAATAGCGCGGTACACGTTCGTTTATGCAAGGTGTGCCAGGAAGCAATTCCCGTTTGCGTTACCTTTCGCGAAACGTTGCATTATTTTTCTGTTTATCGAAAGGCGGCCTGTGCAGAGTCTACAGGCCGCTTTTTTCTGGCAAACCGAAATCTTGAAAGCTGAGCTTTATCCCGAACCCTACAGCGGTTGAGTCATATTGACTGCGGTTTTACAGTAAAACCGATATCCGTTCTCTGACCTTCCTGCGTTAGCCCCGCCGTTACGGTGAGGCTTGATGCTATTTTTACCCCAAACCCCAAACCCCAAACCCCAAACCCCAAACCCCAAACCCCAAACCCCAAACCCCA
>CALYPF010000065.1 GCA_945271245.1 uncultured Enterobacteriaceae bacterium
TGGATCAGTTTTCAACCGCTGGGGTGGATCAGTTTTGCACCGTTGGTAACAAAAGTGATAATAATTGCTTTTCATCTTGCCAAAGCGCCTCATCAACTTTGTAATAATTCAGGCAAACATCACGACCATGACGAGTAAATGCCAATGCTGGTGCCTGGCGTTTACGAAAATATTCCACGCACTCTTCGCTTGCCCGTAAATAAAGTTCCCCCTTAGCGACCATCGCAAAAACAGTATCCTGCACGGCAAGGCTATATCCCCCAAATAGCGCTTTATGTTGGATATCACCTAATGGTGCAAGACAGGATCGCGTCTTATAAATTTTTGCGTAGCATGAGTCCTTCATATTTTTATCCTTTAAAATCAAATAATAGAAAACAGGCTTCATTGATGGTTCAGCTAACGGGAAAATAGGCAACTTCTTTGGAAAGCGCAATCGGAATTGGCACTTCATGATGACGCTTTTTGCAAACTGCGATGTGCTTTCAAAAATTGGGTTGATCTTTGCTCATGCAAAGGATACTGTACATTCATACAGTAATATTACGATGGAAGGCACTATGAACACACTCACTTATCGCCAACGCATGCCTCAATCTTCTCATCGCATTCACGGCACTCAAAGTTTTGTATGCGAGGCGCAATACGTACAGGGCATGATCAGCGAAATTGTTTATAGTGCAGAGCGCCCACAATTAACACAAATGCTGTTATTACCCTTATTACAGCAGCTTGGTTTACAATCTCGCTGGCAACTGTGGCTAACGCCGCATCAGAAATTAAATCGCCAGTGGGTAGAGGAAGCTGGACTACCTATCGACAAGGTAATGCAGGCAAACCACACCAGTTCAGAAACTATGGTAACAACCATGGCAAAAGCATTACAGACCGGAAACTATAGTGTGGTCGTTGGCTGGTTATCGCGAGAGCTTACATTGGCAGAACACCATTTGCTCGCATCCGCAGCAGAAACAGGGACTGGCGTTGGGCTTATTTTACGTCCAGTGGGTCACATAATTTCCTCATCCAGACCACGAAACGATATTAAAATTCACACAAGTTTGTATCATTAAGTAAATTTAGGATTAATCCTGGCATTTTTTTTTGAACTTCGCCAGGTTACTGGAAAAAGTGGTGAAACCTTGACTGGCTATGCTTCTCCAGCGTTACTGATAAAAGTTACTCGATGAAATTTTAAGCTTTTTTGTGACTAATTATGTCATCAATTCCTTTTTTTCTATGTATCTGATGGACTTCACACTTGTAAGTTTTCCACTACGTTGTAGACTTTAGCTCGCCGGGGTTGCTCACTATAAACCGCCTTAGCGGTAGAGTTACAACTGAGCACCTACCCGGATGAAGGATTTAACCGTGGGCTTTAATGGCTTTAAGGCCTGTGGCCTTTTTGGATGATAACGAGGCGCAAAAATGAAAAAGACAGCTATCGCGATTGCAGTGGCACTGGCTGGCTTCGCTACCGTAGCGCAGGCCGCTCCGAAAGATAACACCTGGTATGCAGGTGCAAAACTGGGTTGGTCCCAGTATCATGACACCGGTTTCTACGGTAATGGCTACGACTCTGGTATCGGCAATGGCCCGACCCACGAAAACCAGCTTGGCGCTGGCGCATTCGGTGGCTACCAGGTTAACCCATATGTTGGTTTTGAAATGGGTTATGACTGGTTAGGTCGTATGCAGTACAAAGGCAGTGAAGAAAACGGCGCATTCAAAGCGCAGGGTATTCAGCTGACCGCTAAACTGAGCTACCCGATTCTGGACGATCTGGATATCTATACTCGTCTGGGTGGTATGGTATGGCGTGCAGATTCTTCAGCGAAAAACGCATTGGGTGAGCGTCTGAAAGATCACGACACCGGTGTTTCTCCGGTCTACGCCGCAGGTTTCGAGTGGGCTCTTACTCAAGATATCGCAACTCGTCTGGAATACCAGTGGGTTAACAATATCGGCGATGCACACACCGTCGGCACTCGTCCGGACAACGGTATGTTGAGCCTGGGCGTATCCTACCGCTTCGGTCAGGATACTCCTGCTCCGGTTGCACCGGCACCGGCTCCGGCTCCGGCTCCTGAAGTACAGACTAAACACTTCACTCTGAAGTCTGATGTTCTGTTTAACTTCAACAAAGCTACGCTGAAAGCAGAAGGCCAGCAGGCGCTGGATCAGATGTATACTCAGCTAAGCAACTTGGATCCGAAAGACGGCTCCGTTGTAGTTCTGGGCTTCACGGACCGTATCGGTTCAGATGCTTACAACCAGAAACTGTCTGAAAAACGCGCACAGTCTGTTGTTGACTACCTGATTTCTAAAGGTATCCCGGCAGATAAAATTTCTGCACGCGGTATGGGCGAATCTAACCCGGTTACTGGCAACACCTGTGACAACGTGAAACGTCGCGCTGCACTGATCGGCTGCCTGGCACCCGATCGTCGCGTAGAAATCGAAGTTAAAGGCGTTAAAGATGTAGTAACTCAGCCTCAGGCTTAAGTTATTACCTTTTAATGTTAAGACCCCGCTTAGGCGGGGTTTTTTTATATTTCCGAATGAATTAAAAACGCCTTCCGCCTTCCGCCTTCCGCCTTCCGCCTTCCGCCTTCCGCCTTCCGCCTTACAGCCCAATATAACTTCGCGCCGCTATAACAACATCAATTAGAAGTGCTTATCTATAGCAATCCTTCTGTAATTTAGGCAAATAGCAGAGAAGCAATATGGCTATAGTTAAAATCGGATAGAGTTAAAATGAATTATCTGCCGGACGATGAGGAAGTTAAATTCGGCACAAATAGGTATTTTCACTTATAAATAGTGCCATGGCATTTGTGGCAACCTTAATCCACGCCTGCGGCTATAGAAATATCGCAAACCGGCACCTGCCTTCCCGGTTATAAAGTTACACGGTTTCTCCGGAAAATAACCGGCCCGGATAGAATATTCACAGTGCTCAGCGCACCGCTATTTTTTACTTAACAGTGCCTGTATATCTTCTTTCAGGGACGACATCTGCGTTGCGTATTTTTCCTTGCGTTCTGCATCTTCAATCAGTTGTACAATAGTTTCCGAAAGCGTTTGGTTCCTGCGACGTGATAACCCGGCAAGGCGTTGCCACACCATAAACTCCAAATCAATGGACTTTTTACGCGTATGCTGGTGTTCTGCATTAAAATGGCGCTTACGGCGTGCTCGAATGGTCTGCTTCATTCGATTTTCCAGCGCAGGATTCATATGTTGCGCGATCCACGCCAGTACATTTACCGGTTCATTTTCCATCGTTAGCAGCAAATCAACGGCGCTCTGGGCTGCGCTGGCTTCCACATAGCGCGTGATCAGCTCCCCTTCGCGATGTTTTTTAACCAGATACTTCCATTTCCAGCCGCTTTCGAGATTTTTCAGTTGTTGATATTTCATAGTAATCTCAGTGTGACCGCGTAACATTATTCAGATTATCAGTTTTCCAGTGCATTACTGTAAGAGATTATCGATTCTTCCCACACCTTTTATGCACGATCTGTGTGAAGCGCAACGACATACTGTATAATCGCTCTTTTAATATTAAGCGATTGCAGATTATTTTGACCATAAATCAACTTCCATCGCATCACCTGGTGCCCGATGCCAGCCTGTTACAGGCACCTTCAGCCGCTTTATTAGAACACAGCGCCTCAGTCTTTGAGCGTGTTCAGCCGCGTTTATGTAATGGGCTTCAGCAATTAATGCAAGTTAACCCACCGGCGGATATTCTGCTGGTCAAAAATACGCAAACCTGGTCATCTTTAACCATGATTGGCGAGGCGCTGAAGGATATTTACGTATCGGGCTCATCGCTTTGCGGTGGTCATTATACTGTGCAGGGAAATCAGGTTGATTTACAGCCGGCAACTTCAGCGCAAGATAATTTTGCTGCTCAGGGAGATATCGTTATAGCCGACTGGGTTGAAGAACCGCAGCTATTCGGCTGCGTTCGTTTTCATCAGGATACACTAACGCTGGAACCAGGCCTTATTCATAAGGCCAATGGAGGCGTATTAGTGATGGCGTTGCGCAGCGTCTTATTACAACCCCGCCTCTGGCTGCGTCTGAAACAAATGCTGGCACAGCGGCGCTTTGATTGGCTATCGCCCGATGACAACCGCCCTTTACCCGTTTCCATTCCTTCTTTACCACTCTCCGTCAGGCTCGTTCTGAGTGGCGATCGAGAGGCGCTGGCCGACTTTCAGGAGCTAGAGCCTGAACTGTCTGCGCTGGCAATATACAGTGAATATGAAGACTGTTTGCAAATCAATACGCCGGAAGCAGCAGCGCTTTGGTGCAACTGGGTTAGCCACCTTGCTAAAACCCAGCGGCTACCCGCTATTCAGAATGACTTTTGGCCTGAGCTCATCCATGAGGGCGCACGCTATACGGGAGATAATCAAACTCTGCCGCTATCAAACGATTGGATTATTCGCCAACTAAAAGAAGCGGCGCTTTTTGGTAACGAAGACGCGATGGGCTCTGAGGCGTTTGCGCACATGGTAAATCAGCGACAGTGGCGAGAAGATTTTCTGCCAGAGCGTATGCGCGAGGAGATTCTATCCCGGCAAATTTGGATAGAAACGGATGGCGCACGTATCGGTCAGGTCAATGCCTTATCTGTCATCGAATTTCCCGGTCATCCGCGCACGTTTGGCGAGCCATCCCGGATAAGTTGTGTCATCCACTTTGGCGACGGCGAGTTTACTGACATTGAACGTAAAGCGGAGTTAGGCGGCAATCTTCACGCCAAAGGCATGATGATTATGCAGGCATTTTTACTGGCTGCATTAGATCTCGATCAGCAACTTCCTTTTACTGCCTCGCTCACCTTTGAACAATCTTATAGCGAAGTCGATGGCGATAGCGCCTCTATGGCAGAACTGTGTGCGCTTATTAGTGCGCTGGCAAGCGCCCCCATTAATCAAAGCATCGCCATTACCGGCGCCGTTGACCAGTTTGGGTATATGCAACCCATTGGCGGGGTCAACGAAAAAATTGAAGGGTTCTTCCACATTTGCGCTGCCCGCGGGCTCACCGGTCAACAGGGCGTTATCATACCCAAAACAAATATGCGTCATCTTGCCTTAGAGCGCGACGTCGTTAAGGCGGTTGAACAGGGTACTTTTTCTATTTGGGCTGTCGATAATGCCGCCGACGCGCTTACATTATTAACAGGACTCACCTGGAGCGATGATACTCAGGATTGTCTGTTAACTATTATGAAAGAACGCATTACCCAGGCTAACCAACAAGACTATCGTCACCGCTATCCGTGGCCGCTTCGCTGGTTGAACTGGTTTAACCACAACTGATCGGAGTTGTTGAGCGTACACGTGTAAGCTAATCTGCGTGCTTCACTAGAATAAGGCTTATTGTAGACATGGTTGATAAACGCGAATCCTATACGAAAGAAGATCTTCTTGCTTCCTCACGCGGAGAACTGTTTGGTGCCGAAGGCCCGCAGCTCCCCGCTCCTAATATGCTGATGATGGACCGCGTGGTTAAAATGACGGAAACCGGCGGCAATTTTGATAAAGGCTATGTGGAAGCCGAGCTGGATATCAACCCGGATATGTGGTTCTTTGGCTGCCATTTTATCGGCGATCCTGTTATGCCAGGCTGTCTCGGTCTTGATGCTATGTGGCAACTGGTCGGTTTTTACCTTGGCTGGCTTGGCGGTGAAGGAAAAGGCCGCGCACTCGGCGTTGGCGAGGTAAAGTTTACCGGTCAAATTCGTCCAACGGCAAAAAAAGTGACTTACCGCATTCACTTCAAGCGCATCGTTAATCGCCGTCTAATTATGGGGCTGGCCGACGGTGAAGTTTTAGTCGACGGGCGAGTCATTTACACCGCGAGCGATTTAAAAGTAGGTCTGTTTAAAGATACCTCTGCTTTTTAAAGCGTAAATCAACCCAATCAATTGAATGATATAGTAAAAATACTGTAACTCATTCGATTGGGCTGAACGCCATCGCAAAACCTCCGCAGGCGCGGAGGTTTCTTTTAAAGAGACACTATTAGGCGGTAAGCGCCCTGTCCTCCATGGCATCTCGCCAGCCTCCCATCCAGTGCGATCGTTGATTTAACGACTGATAGGGACACATTTCTTTAGAGCGCCCGGTAATACCCGCCTGATAACCTCGTTGATGAGCCCGTGACAGGCGATCGCGTTTTTGTCTCTTCATGCCTCGTTTCCCTCATTTTGATTTGTGGAAAAAGAAAACAGTGATTACAAAATGAGCAATCACCCCTAATCAATACCTGCTTCAACTGCGTCCGTCAAGCCAGAAAACGCGCATTTTTTCAGCATCTCAAGGTATGAAGGCGTTATTTTACTGATTGCTATCGCTTAATTTTTTCAAGCGCGGAGAGCGAATAAAAAGCCCGTAAAAGCGCTTTGTAAGCCAGAGAGACAAATTATTCGGCTATTGAAGACCTCGGCAGCAGCCTGTCTTCTATCTGCAAAAGATGGCAAACATAGTCAAAAGTATTGCTGTCGAATAATTAACGCCTGATTAATACCGCGCGCCAGCGTTATTTGTAGCACGCGTCGGGCCCACGGCAGCGCTCAGCTAACCCAGAACCCATAGTCGGTGCAGGAGAATGGCGGCAGAGATACAAAGCCATATAAAGGAAGCGGGCGTAGCCGTAACTACACCCGCGGGATAGGTAACGCCGGCGGTGCATCGAGATGATTCCGACGCGCCCCTATGCTTTAAGGTAAACGCTCAAGCTGTGCGGCTATCTGTGTCGCTGCCTGTTGCCAACCCTGAGCCAGTACTTTCACCATTGCGTCGTACCCGTCCTGCTGCTGCTTTAAATCAATATAGAAAGGTCGTTTAATTAATGTTCCCTGCTGATTCAGCAACCATTCGCCGCTAACGATAACGTGCCCATCGTAACGACCATAAAAATCCGTCACCTCCACGCTTAATACACTCTGCTCGTTGCCCAACGGCTGGGAAGAAACTATCCAGCCGGGCAGGCGGGCGCTCAAATTAGCCGCCAGCGTACTGCGCAATTGCTGATCCAGGGGGCTGGCCCAGAGATTTTGCGTTGCAATTGAGTATTGGACATCCGTGGTTTGGTATACCAGGCCATTCTCAGCCAGATAGTCAGGTATCCGAACCTGATCAATCCAAAGTTGAGGCGCCCCAGCCTGCGAAGCGCTTTGCAACACCGGCTGTGCCGGCGTGGGCAATTGATAATACGTGAGTTCGCTTGTACTGCTGCAGGCGCTCAGCGCCAGCACCAGGCACAGCGGTAGCCATTGTTTCATTGTTTCGCCCTCTTCGGCTGGGGATCCTTTTTGTCTTTCGCTTCGAACACCAGCGCATTACTTTTCGCATTCAGCGTGCGCAGGACTGGCTGTAATTCCCTCAGCACCTGATCGAGACGCTGCATATCCGCAACCATTTTGTTATATGCCGCCGAACCAGGCTGCAGCCCTTTCATGCTCCTGTTCAGTTCCTGAAGCGTTTTTTGCATATCTTCCGGCAATTGCTGCATCGATTTGCTGCCAGTAAATTGGTTGAGATTATTCAACGTTTTCTGCAGTTCCTGCATTGTCCGCTGGCTTTCATTCAAGGTATTAGTTGCCTGCTGAACCATCGGATTAAGCGGCAAATTATTGATTTTATCCAGCGTCTCCATCAGTTTTTGTTGGATTTGCGCCAAACCACCGGTCACCGTTGGAATAATGGTATAGCCACCAAAATTGCGGATACCTTTAAACGGCGGTGCTTTCGAATAAAAATCTAAGTCGACGTACAGAGCACCAGTCACGATATTGCCAGTCTTTAAGGAACCGCGTAGCCCGCGATCGAACAGCTCATCGAGGTGCGAACGAAGATCGGGGTCTTCACCCAACTGATCTTCTACCCGTTTAGGATCGATGCGAATCAGTACCGGTATCCGGTAATCGGTATTAAGTTTTTGGCTCAGGCCAGGAACCGAGAACGGCACCTGAGACACGCTCCCCAGGCGAATACCGCGGAATTCAACCGGTGCACCGGGTTTCAGACCGCCAACGGAATCTTTAAAGAACATCAAATAATCTACGTGCTGCGTATACAGCGAATCCTGAATGCTACGGCGATCGTTATATAAATGAAATTCGCTGCGGTTCTCCACTGGCTCGCCCCAGGTCGATCCTTCCGGCACATCAAAACTAACGCCGCCGCTAAACAGCGTAGTCAGCGATCCCATTTCCACCCGCATCCCGGATGACGACATATCGACGGCGATACCGCTATCCTTCCAGAAGCGCACGTTGCTGGTAACCAGCCGGTCATTCGGCGCGCTAATAAAAAGCTGATAATGAATTGAGCGGCTGGTGGCATCGAATTCGCTAGTTTCAACCGACCCCACCCGATAGCCGCGAAATAAAACCGGATCGCCGGGGTTAAGCTGCCCCGCTTTATCGCTGTCCAGCGTAATACGAATACCTTTGGCATCAGGCGGCGCCAGTGGCGGCGAGTCTAATAATTCATATCGCGCCGGCTTTTCACCTTTTTTCCCGGGCTGGAGTTCGATATACGCCCCGGACAACAGTGTGCTTAACCCCGTTACCCCCTCGCGACCAATCTGCGGCTTCACGACCCAGAAGACGGAATCATTGCGCAGAAGTTTATCCATACCCGAATTCAAACGCGCTTTGATTTCAACGTGATGCAAGTCATCGGTTAAGACTACACTCTCGACTTTACCGACATCGACGCTGCGGCTTTTAATGGCGGTTTTACCGCCGACAATCCCTTCCGCATTTGTTGTAATCAGCGTAACCATTGGCCCCTGGTGGCTGTAATGATAAAACAGAATCCATGCGCCAATCAGCGCCGTAATAATGGGGAAAATCCAAACGGGGGACCAGCTTTTCACTTTTTTCACCCGGGCCTTTCCGCGCTCATTTTCCATGTCCATCAAACTCCTCATGGTTGTGTTCCTGCGCGCGATCCCAGGTTAAACGGGGATCGAACATCGACGCGGAAAACATCGTCACAATAACCACCAGCGCAAACATCAGCGCCCCCACTGCGGGATAAATACTCATTAACGCCCCCATACGCACCAGCGCAGAGAGTACGGCAATCACAAAAACGTCAATCATCGACCAGCGGCCAACGAATTCGACCACCTCATAAATCTTATGCATCCGTTCGCTATTTGCGCGCCCGTGCCCGTGCGCATCCCAGCACAGCCAGCCGATAGCAATCATCTTAAGCGTCGGAACCATAATACTGGCCATAAAAATAACCATTGCGACGGGATATGACCCCTCGCTCCAGAGCAAAACGACTCCCGCCAGAATCGTAGACGGCATTTTGTCGCCTAACAGGTCGGTTATCATAATCGGTAATAAATTCGCGGGCAGATAAAGAATTATCGACGTAATAAGCAGCGATAACGTCCACTGCAGGCTATGTGGGCGCCGCGCGGCGCCATGAGTATGACAACGCGGGCATTCGCGCAGCTCTGCAGGAACTATAGCGGTGCAGCAGGAGCAGGAGCGCAGCCCCTGTCGAATACCAGCGATCCCAGCTTTCGGAAAATGCGGCAAGGCCGGCGCTGGCGCAATGTCATCCCACAGCCAGCGTCGGTCAACGCATTGAAATACGCGCAATTGCAGCAGGCAAAACAGGCACCAGGGTGCAAAACTGGGGCCAATGCCAATATCACCGTAGGCCATAAGTTTCACAAAACTCACCAGTACGCCCGCCAGAAAAATTTCCGCCATCCCCCAGCTTTTTAGCTGAAACAAAATGCGAGCCAGCACGCGAGCCAGCCCTGGCGTCATACGAACCCGATTAACCAAGAGCAGAATCGACACCAGGCAAAACGCGGGCACTAACTGAACAAATAGCAAAAAGAATGTTCCGAGACTCGCGTAATCTTCTGAAAACATTACTTTCGGGATTGCCAGCAGCGTAATCTCGCTGGTCAGGCCCGCCACTTTCATATTTACAAAGGGGAATAGATTAGCAAGAAACAGCATAAACAAAGCCGCCAGCGCATAGGCCGTTGGACGCTGGCGCGGCGCGCGCCACGCCGTGGTCAGCGTCGTTGAACAGCGCGGACAGCACGCTTTCTCGCCCGGCTTCAGATCGGGCAGCGCCACTGCCATATCGCACTGGGGACATAAGATATGCCGCGCGGCGCGGTGAGATTCACACATGCCGCTTTTCTCCTTTACCGACCATTTTTTTGCGACTCAAGATATTCCCAGCGCTCAAAAGCACTTTCAAGCCGCTGTTCCGCCGCAGCCAAATCGGATAACACCTGTTGCGTGCTATCGTGCGGTTGATTGAAAAATGCGGGGTCGCCAACCTGTGCCTGCAGCGACGCAATTTCCGCCTCCAGCGTTTCGAGTTGCTGCGGCAATTGCTCCAGCTCACGCTGCAGTTTATAGCTGAGTTTCCCGCCGCCGGTGCGTTTCGTCACAGAAGCCGACGTGGTTTCCACCTCGGCTGGTACTTGCACCTTCGACGCAGCGGTTGTTTTTAGCGGCTGAGTCTGAGATTGCTGCTCACGTGCATCGTGATAACCGCCAATATAGCGGCCAATACGCCCCTGCCCTTCAAAAATCCAACATTCAGTCACGGTATTATCTACAAACTGCCTGTCATGGCTGACCAAAAGCACGGTGCCCTGGTAGTTATCGATAAGCTCTTCCAGCAGATCCAGGGTTTCCACATCCAGATCGTTAGTCGGTTCATCGAGGATGAGCAGATTGCTGGGTTTTAAAAATAGCCGCGCCAGTAATAAACGATTACGCTCACCGCCGGATAAAGCACGCACCGGCGTCATCGCCCGCTTAGGATGGAAGAGGAAGTCCTGCAAATAGCCCAGCACGTGGCGCGGCCTGCCGTTCACCATGACTTCCTGTTTCCCTTCGGCTAGGTTATCCATCACCGTTTTCTCAGGATCGAGCGCCGCCCGGTGCTGATCGAAATAGGCGACCTCCAGTTTGGTACCAATGTGCACGCGCCCGCTATCAGGCGCTAAATCACCCAGCATTAACTTCAAAAGCGTGGTTTTCCCGCAGCCATTTGGCCCCACCAGCGCGATTTTATCGCCACGCTGCACCTGAGCGCTAAAATCCCGTACCAGCGGCCGGTCCTTCAACGCGTAGCTCACGTTCTCCAGCTCAAAGACAATTTTTCCGGAGCGGGTCGCCTCTTCAACCTGCATTTTGGCGCTGCCCATCACTTCTCGCCGCTCTCCTCGCTCACGGCGCATTGCTTTCAGCGCGCGTACGCGCCCTTCATTGCGGGTACGGCGCGCTTTAATTCCCTGACGGATCCACACCTCTTCCTGCGCCAGCTTGCGATCGAACTCCGCATTTTGCATCTCTTCAACCCGGAGCGCCTCTTCTTTCGCCACCAGGTAAGCATCATAATCGCCTGGCCACGAAACCAGTTTTCCACGGTCAAGATCGACTATCCGCGTTGCCATATTGCGAATAAAAGAGCGATCGTGGGAGATAAAAATAATCGTGCCGTTAAAGGTTTTGAGAAAGCCCTCCAGCCAGTCGATGGTTTCTATATCCAAATGGTTGGTCGGCTCATCCAATAATAGGACGTGCGGCGCACTAACCAGCGCCCTGCCCAGCGCCGCTTTACGTAACCAGCCACCGGATAGCGCAGAAAGCGCGCTATTCGCATCCAGGCCAAGCTGTAGCAGCACTTCGTTAATGCGGTTTTCCAGTTGCCATAGCCCCTGATGCTCCAGGGTTTCCTGAACCTGCGCCAGCCGGTCGAGATTCTTTTCGCTGGGATCGCTCATAACGAGCTGCGATAGCACATGGTAACGCTTTAGAATTTCAGCCTGTTCCTCAACCCCTTCGGCAACAAAGTCATAAACGGTGCCGGCCACATCGCGCGGAGGATCCTGCTGCAAACGCGCGACAATCAAATCTTGTTCATAGATTATACGCCCATCGTCCAGCGGTATTTCGCGGTTGAGGATCTTCATCAGCGTCGATTTTCCTGCCCCGTTACGCCCCACCAGGCAAATGCGTTCATTATCTTCAATGTGCAGTTCGGCGTTATCAAGCAAAGGAGCGTCGCTATAAGATAGCCAGGCGCCGTGCATACTGATTAATGACATTGCAAATTATTCCTCCACTGCGTGGGTGATGAGCCAGCAGTTATGTATTTGTCGGTTGCGGGCGAAATCCTGCGACAGGGTCTTTTGTGTGATCTCGCGGGCGCGAAGCCCAAGCGCCGCCAGACCATCAAGATCCATACGGAAGCCGCGCTTATTATTAGAAAACATGATAGTGCCTCCCGGGCGCAGCAGCCGCTTCAAATCGCGCATTAGCTGAAGATGATCGCGCTGAACATCGAACGCCGACTCCATACGTTTCGAATTAGAAAACGTCGGCGGATCGATAAAAATAACGTCAAAACGCTCTTCGCTTTCCTGTAGCCAGCTCAGGCAGTCAGCCTGTAGTAGCCGGTGCGCGCGCCCCGTCAGGCCGTTCAGGCGCAGGTTACGCTCAGCCCATTCAAGATATGTGCGCGACATATCGACGGTGGTTGTGGTACGCGCACCACCAAGCCCCGCATGAACGCTGGCGCTACCGGTATAGGCGAAAAGATTCAGGAAGTCCTTCCCGGCACTCATTTCCCCCAACATACGGCGCGCAATGCGATGATCGAGGAATAGCCCGGTATCCAGGTAGTCCGTTAAGTTCACCCACAGGCGCGCATTGTATTCGTGTACTTCGATAAAATCGCCTTTCTCCGCCAGCTTTTGGTACTGGTTTTTGCCTTTCTGCCGCTCGCGGGTTTTTAACACCAGCCGATTTGGCGCAATATTAAGCGTCGCCAGCGTCGCAGCGATAATATCAAACAGGCGCTGACGGGCTTTTTGCGGATCGATGCTTTTTGGCGGGGCGTATTCCTGAATCACAACCCAGTCCGCGTAGCAGTCGACCGCCACGTTATATTCCGGCAGGTCGGCATCATACAATCTCCAGCAGTCTATTCCCTGTTGGCGCGCCCATTTATCCAGCTTTTTCTGATTTTTGCGCAGCCGGTTAGCGAAGTCTTCGGCCATATCCGCAGGCGCGGTGTCTCCAGCATGCTCGGCCAACTGGTAGTTCTTTTGAACGCAGTCCAGCGGGCCATTTTTAGCTTTAAACTGCCGCGACGCACGCAATTGTAAACAGCTAAGCAACTCGGGCGATGCGCTGAATAGCGAGAGATTCCAGCCGCCAAAGCGCGATTTTAGTATGCGCCCTAACACTGAATGCAGCGCAATCAGCGCCGGTTCGCTTTCCAAACGTTCGCCATAGGGAGGATTACTGACGATAGTGCCACAGGGACCGTCCGCAACCGGATTGCTCAGTTGAGTAGCATCTCCAACGTCGAAACGAATTAATTCCGCCATCCCCGCGCGGCGTGCGTTATTACGGGCGCGTTCAACCACAATCGCATCGCAGTCCCTCCCCCAAAAGCGCGAGGTATAAGCCTGAGCACCAAGGCGCGCCCGGCGCTGCGCTTCTGTGACTACGGATTTCCAGGCCTCTCTGTCATGCCCTTGCCAGCCGGAAAATCCCCAGCGCGTGCGTCGTAAACCCGGCGCGCGGTCGGTGGCTATCATGGCTGCTTCAATCAGCAGGGTGCCGGAACCGCACATGGGATCGATAAGCGGCGTTCCCGGCTGCCATCCGGAGCGCAGAATAATCGCCGCAGCCAGGTTTTCTTTTAAAGGCGCCATACCTGCCGCTTCCCGATAGCCGCGCTGATGAAGTCCGTCTCCACTGAGATCTAATGCAATACTGGCAACCTCTTTGTGCAGCCATACGTTAATGCGCACATCAGGTTCATCCCGGCTTACATTTGGACGCGGCAGATTTTTGCGGGTGAATGCGTCGACGATTGCATCCTTAACTTTCAGCGCACCGTATTGCGTATTGCGTATCTCATCGTTCATTCCGCTGAAATGGACAGCGAACGTTGCGCCCGGCGCCATCAGCGTTGTCCAGTCGATGGCCTGAACGCCCAAATAGAGGTCGAGATCGCTATAGACATTGCACTCTCCCAGCGGCAGCAAGATGCGCGATGCCAGTCGGCTCCACATCAGGCTACGGTACATGAGCAGCGCATCTCCCTGATAGCGGACGCCACCGGGCACAATCTGGCAATCGTGGGCACCCAGGCGTTCAAGTTCAGATTTGAGCAGTTCTTCAAGCCCGCGTGCCGTGCTGGCGAACAGAGAATTCATAGTGTCACTTCATCATTACGGAAAATTGCCGCGCATTATAGCTAATCCGCACCGCATGTCATAAAGTTGCCGTGTATTTCCTCTGATGGCGGTTTCGTGTTTACGCTAACCCGGCTGCAAATTTATCCTGTAAAATCTATGCGCGGCATCGGTCTTTCTCATGGGTGGGCCGATACCAGCGGCCTGAGCGGCTATCGTATTTTTATGCTTACGGAGCCAAATGGCACATTTATTACAGCGCGCCGTTACCCGATGCTATTGCTATTTACACCCGCGTGAGTGCCTGACGGCGTGATTGTGAATGCCCCTGACGGCTCCGCCATGCTGATACGCTATAGCGATTTTCTCCCCACGCCGGCACCGCCCCAAGTGTGGGGCGACTGCTTCAGCGCATTTATTGCGCCAGATAATGTCAATCGCTGGCTCAGCGGCTATTTTAACGGCGAAGTCCAACTACGCTGGGCCGGCGTCGACAAAACGCGCAGTGTAAAACAGTATTCTTACGTACCGCCGGGGGCGCTGGCAGTCTTCCTTACCTGATGGTCACCGACGCTTCTCTGCGCGATATTCAACGCCGCTGCCCGCCAGGCGTAGATAGCACTCAGCTGCGCGCTAATTTTACCATTGCCGGCGCTCAGCCCTGGGAAGAAGACACCTGGCGTCTGATACGTATTGGCAGCGTGGAATTTGTCGTGGCTAAGCCCTGCAGTCGCTGCATTCTTACTACGGTTCATCCTTACAGCGGAAAGCCTCACTCTGGTGGGGAACCTATGCCGACGCTGCGTAACTTTCGCAGCACCGCCAGCGGTGATATCCATGTGGGGCTCAACTTAGTCGCCCGGAGTTCGGGACTAATGCGCGTCGGCGATCGCGTTCACATTCTGAAAAGCGGCAATGCACCTTCCCATGGCGCAGGGAGTTCTGTAGCGAATCACTTTCCTCGTTCAGACAAAAATCAAAGGCAGGTTGTGCTGTTATGGGAGGGGAAAAACTCACGGGAAATAATCAGGAAATAGTATTGGATCAACTGGAACACCACGGCATTCCCGTATCCTGGTCGTGTCGTGCAGGCATATGCGGCAGCTGCCGCGTTCGTTTACTGGAAGGTCGCGTGACGCCGCTGCGTCAAAATGCCGTCAGCCAGGATGGTACTATTCTTAGCTGTAGCTGCATTCCTGCCGGCCCACTGCGCCTGAGCGCGGTTTAATGCTAAACGGCCGCGCGCGTCAGCAGCGGCTGAGGCATGGGTTTTAGGCGATCGTTCATAATTTTTATCGCTTCCCCTAACTGCATCATTCGCCCGGCCAGGCATAGTGAAGGCTGTGCCAGCAGGCAAAGCGACGCGCTGTCTCCGGCTTCAATCACCAGAAGGTTTACCTGTTCACCGGACTCGCTGAGCCATACGCTCACGGCATCACCCGGTACCGGCAAATGCCCTTTTTCACGGTGGGTAATAAAGTGCCAGCTTTTTGGCATTTGCGGTTTTAGAAAACGAATAGCGACCAACGCATTAAGCACCAATTCAGCTCGCTGCTCGCCGCTTAATTCAAATTCACGGGCGCATTCATCAAAAGAGAAATAACACGCTGCATCATCTACGCAAAAATCCGCTTCATTGAATGCATCCGGCGTCAGCATCTTACGCGAAAAACGAGAGCGGAATATCATACCATCAGCTAAATCCAGCATCATACGATCGTGCTCATCGTCAAAATACCAACGCCAGTTATCGTCCGGCTTAATCCGCATAATCTTTAACCCTATCGTTTCGTTACTAACGTATTAACGTCCATGCTACGCTTCGTTTTTATTGCCCCATTAAGAAAAGACTATAATGTCTAAATAAGCAACAATTACGCAAAATATAAAACAAGCAGGGCTAAAAATAAAGCCCTGCGCTGCACGCCTGGTGAAAGTTCAGATATTGCTAATAATTTCTTTAATTAAACCGGGTCCTTTGTAAATAAATCCGGAATAAATTTGCACAAGTGTAGCGCCTGCAGCGAGCTTCTCGCGTGCAGCAATTACGGAATCGATGCCGCCTACGCCAATTATTGGCAGGCGCCCTTTTAATTCTTTTGCCAGTAGCCGGATAATTTCACTACTTTTATGCTGCAATGGGCGGCCGCTTAATCCACCTGCTTCATTACAATATTTCATTCCCTGAACTAAACTTCGATCTAATGTCGTATTAGTTGCGATCACACCATCAATATTATGGCGAACTAAACTGTCTGCAACTTGGATCAATTCCTCTATTGAAAGATCCGGCGCGATCTTTACCGCGATCGGAACATATTTATAATGTCGCCTTTCAAGTTCCTGCTGCTTATTTTTTAAAGCTGAAAGCAATTCATCCAGCGCATCGCCATACTGCAGCGTGCGTAATCCTGGCGTATTCGGAGATGAAATATTAATCGCGATATAGCCCGCGTATGGGTAAACTTTATCCATACAAATCAGGTAGTCATCTTTACCCTGCTCAACCGGAGTATCTTTATTCTTCCCGATATTAATTCCCAGTATCCCGTCGAAATGCGCTTTTTTCACATTCTCAATAAGATTATCCACACCCGCATTATTAAAACCCATCCGGTTAATTAGCCCTTCAGCCTCTACCAGACGAAAAAGCCGCGGTTTGTCATTTCCCGGCTGCGCGCGTGGCGTTACCGTTCCCACTTCAATCGCACCAAACCCCATCGCGCCAAGCGCATCAATACATTCACCGTTTTTATCAAGCCCGGCGGCAAGCCCCAAAGGGTTTTTAAACGTTAAGCCCATACAGGTCACCGGGTTAGCGGGGACATTTTGACGGATCAAGCGCTCAAGAGGCGTACCTGTAATGCGATGTAATTGCTGGAAAGTTAATTCATGCGCACGCTCAGGGTTGAGCTGAAAGAGCGCTTTACGAACGAAAGGATAGTACATGGATGCTCCCTGGTTCCCGGTATATATCAGCCGGAGCAGTATTATTCAGGATCTCAGTCTGAAAAGAAATTCACTGACAACAAAAAATGGTATCCGTTCTCATTTCTATTCCGCTATATCGCGGCCAGCCGCAGCGCTAATTTGCCTGATGGCTACAGGTGCCACACCCGCCGCAGTCTCCTTCAACGCTATTTTTCTTTCTTCTGTTAACGTTAGATTTCCTGAAAGGAGCTTTTGCCGCTCCCCCATGCCTTCTCTCTCAAATTAGCAAAACCAACGAACAGTAAAGATGCCCTTGCACCCGACGAACAAAGGCGCGGTAAACAGCGTAATTATTTGATTTTATGGTGGAAATATTATAAATGAAGGTAAAAAGGGAAAGCGTTTAGCTTTCCCTTTTTGATGTTCACAAAGTCAACCTGCCGATATACCGCCGCGCGTAGCATCTTATTAATGCAGACGGAGTTTTTACATCAGGCCAGCGCTTTTGTGATTTTCTCGTACAGGTCGCCGGAAAGCTTATTCAGCGCCTTAAGCTGCTCCAGCGCCTCCCGCATCTTTTGCTGGCGCTTTTCATCGTAGCGTTTGAAGCGAATAAGCGGCTCGATCAGGCGTGAAGCTACCTGCGGGTTCCGCTGATTCAGATCGCTTAATATTTCAACCAGGAAAGCGTAGCCACTGCCATCAGCGGCATGAAACGCCGCTGGATTTCCGCTGACAAACGCGCCAATTAGCCCACGGATGCGATTTGGGTTATTCATTGAAAACGCGCGATGCTGCATCAGACTGCGAACATTGTGCAATACGTTCGGTGCCGGACTGGTGGCCTGCAGCGCAAACCACTTATCCATCACTAACCCATCCTGGTACCACTTATTATCAAACTCGGCCATTAGTGCATCACGGCAAGGCAGGCCGGCCGCGACGGACGCCGAAAGCGCGGCCAGCGCGTCGGTCATATTATCCGCCCGCCGATATTGAGCACTCACCAGGATATCTGCCTGCTCCGGCGCACTGAACGCCAGATAGCGCAGGCACACATTGCGCAGCGCGCGCTTACCAATATCAGCATGCTCAATACGGTACGTAGCCTGCGCCATAGCGTGATATATAGCCAGAAATTCATCTTCAAGCTCAGTCGCCAGCGCGCGCGTTAACGCTTCGTGCACCGCAGCTATCGCCGCAGGATCGATAATTGAAAACAGTTCGGCCATTTCATTCTGCGTTGGTAGCGTTAAGATCTCCGCTGCCAGCGCAGGATCAATATGTTCATCCAGCAGGATAGCCCGGAAAGCGTCGGCGACGTGCTGCGCCAGCGACAGCGGCTGGCCCTGCTGATGGCGGGCCACGTTCAATTTTATCCAGATAGCCAGCAGGCTTTGCGCCGCGTCCCAGCGGGAAAAGTCATTGCGCGCATGGCGCATCAGAAACGCCAGTTGACTATCGCTCCAGGCATACTCAAGCTTCACCGGTGCCGAAAACTCACGCAGCAGTGAGGGCACCGGCTGAAAATAAACATTATCAAACACAAAGGTTTGCTCTGCCTGGGTGACATTTAACACATGATGTACAGGATGTCCGTCGCGCTGCAGTGGGATCGCATTGCCATCGTTATCGTAAAGTTCAATGTCGAACGGGATATGCAGCGCTGTCTTTTCCTGGCCGTCTGCGGTCGCCGGAGTGTACTGGCTTATTGTCAGGCGATATTCTTCGGTTTCCGGATTATAGTCATCGCGTACGCTGACTACCGGCGTGCCAGACTGACTATACCAGCGGCGGAAATGCGATAAATCAACGTTCGACGCATCTTCCATCGCCTGAACGAAATCATCGCAGGTGGCTGCGCTACCGTCATGACGTTCGAAATAAAGATGCATCCCCTTCTGAAAATTAGCTTCTCCCAGCAGCGTGTGCAGCATCCGGATCACTTCGGACCCCTTTTCATACACGGTTAGCGTGTAGAAATTATTCATTTCGATGACTTTGTCCGGACGAATGGGGTGCGCCATTGGGCTGGCGTCTTCGGCAAACTGCATACCGCGCATAATCCGAACGTTTTGAATACGGTTCACCGCGCGCGATCCTAAATCAGAGCTAAATTCCTGATCGCGAAACACCGTTAGCCCTTCTTTCAGGCTAAGCTGAAACCAGTCCCGACAGGTAACCCGGTTGCCGGTCCAGTTATGAAAATATTCGTGCCCGATTACGCGCTCTATATCGAGATAGTCTTTATCCGTGGCCGTGGCCGCACGCGCCAGCACATACTTTGAATTAAATACGTTGAGACCTTTATTTTCCATCGCCCCCATATTGAAGAAGTCCACCGCAACTATCATATAAATGTCGAGGTCATACTCCAGCCCAAAGCGCTGTTCATCCCAGCGCATGGCGCTTTTTAAAGAGGCCATCGCCCAGTCAGCGCGATCGAGATTTCCGCGATCGACATAGAGTTCCAGCGCCACGTCACGACCAGAGCGCGTAGTGTAGGTATCACGCAGCACGTCAAAATCACCGGCGACCAGCGCGAATAAGTAGCTGGGCTTTGGAAAAGGATCCTGCCACTGAACCCAGTGTCGCCCATCGCTTAAATCACCCTGACTCAGGCGGTTGCCATTAGAAAGTAAGAAAGGATAGCGCTGTTTGTCCGCAATGATTTTAGTGGTAAAGCGCGCTAATACATCAGGGCGGTCCAGATACCAGGTAATATGGCGAAAACCCTCCGCTTCACACTGCGTACATAGCGCCTCACCAGACTGATAAAGTCCTTCCAGCGCGGTGTTGGCCGCAGGATTAATTTCATTAATGACGGTAAGCGTAAAGCGATCCGGTACATTGTTAATGACCAGCGCCCCTGCTTCTTGCTGGTAATCCTGCCATGGCGTGCCGTCTATTTTTAACGCCATCAGGGTTAATTGTTCTCCATCAAGGCGCAGCGCAGAGGCGTGATTCCCCTGGCGTTGAACCTGACTTACGGCAGTTACCGTGGTTTTTTCAGCATCCAACTCAAAAGTGAGATCGATATCGGTTATCGAGAATTCCGGCGCCTGATAATCGCGACGGTATTTGGCCTGTGGCTGTTGAGTCATAAAAACCTTCTGTAGCGTCCGTAAGTTATCGCGAACCAGTCTATTCCTGTTGCCGTAATGTTGCCAGAGTACAGCGGTGCAATGTTCGCTTTTCCCGGTAATTTGCTACATTAAATTAACAGCGGCACAAAATGCTCTCGCATCATAGCTGCGGTTGTGTTGTGATTCTGGTTCAATAAACGGATAATCAGGTTATACTCCTGCGTCTTTATCTACATAAGCACTGATGGAAACGCTCCTGTGAGAGGATGCTGTTACGCACCATGACACGATACGCTTCCCCAATACTGCAAACGCTGCTAGACACCGATGCCTATAAGCTTCATATGCAGCAGGCAGTTTTTCATCACTATTATGATGTCACCGTTACGGCGGAATTCCGCTGTCGCGGCGACGATCTGTTGGGCATTTATGCCGATGCCATCCGCGAGCAAGTAGACGCAATGCAGCATTTGGCGCTGAGCGACGTCGAATTTAACTGGCTATCCGCCCTGCCATTTTTTAAACCCGACTATTTGGCATGGCTGCGCAACTTTCGCTACGACCCTACCCAGGTCGATATTCGCAATCACAACGGTAAACTGGATATTCGCCTCAGTGGTCCATGGCGTGAAGTGATTATGTGGGAAGTTCCGCTGCTGGCAGTCATCAGCGAGCTGGTCCACCGCTACCGCTCTCCGGACGCATCGGTTTCTCAAGCGCTGAAACATCTGGAACACAAGCTTGACTCTTTGAAAGCGCTGACCGCAAATCTGGATATGCACCAGTTTAAAATTATGGATTTCGGTACCCGTCGCCGCTTTTCCCGCGAAGTTCAGCAGGCAATCGTTGAGCGTTTACAGCAGGAGACCTGGTTCACCGGCACCAGTAATTATGATTTAGCGCGCCGTTTGAATTTAACGCCGATGGGCACGCAGGCGCATGAATGGTTCCAGGCCCATCAGCAAATCAGCCCGGATCTCGCCAATAGCCAGCGTGCCGCATTACAGGCATGGCTGGAAGAATATCCCGACAGGTTGGGAATTGCGCTGACGGACTGCATTACGATGGATGCTTTTCTACGCGATTTTGGTCCGGAATATGCGACTCGCTATCAGGGATTACGCCACGACTCAGGCGATCCGGTACAGTGGGGTGAAAAAGCTATCGCACATTACGAAAAGCTGGGTATTGATCCGCTCACGAAAACGCTGGTTTTTTCTGATAATCTCGACTTTCCAAAAGCCGTCGAGCTATACCGCCATTTCGCACCGCGAATTCATTTAGGATTCGGCATTGGCACACGGCTGACTTGCGATATTCCGGGCGTAACGCCTTTGAATATTGTTATCAAACTTATCGAATGTAACGGTAAACCTGTGGCTAAGCTCTCCGATAGCCCTGGGAAAACCATTTGTGAAGACAAAGCTTTTGTGCGGGCACTGCGCAAAGCCTTCGATATACCTCAGGTAAAAAAAGCCAGCTAGTATCAGCAATACTCATCCCCGAGCGCGGGGCTTGTCACATTTCCCCGCGCTTTCAAAACCCAATACAGCACGCGTTTTGGCACCGTTTGCAGTCTATTGGCGAATACCAACGTCACGGCATATCCCACTTTTTCATTTAAAATATGATTTCTTCTATTACAGAGGCGAATTCTGCTTGTCTGACGCCCGCCACCAGGTAACATAGATACCCTCCGTTAGGAGGGTAATTTATCGTTATTGACCACATAAGAGAGAAAAATATGAGCGTTGTGCCTGTCGTTGACGTACTCCAGGGCCGCGTCGCACTTGATAGTGAAGTCACGGTGCGTGGATGGCTGCGGACGCGTAGAGATTCAAAAGCCGGTATCTCCTTCCTCGCCGTTTATGACGGCTCCTGCTTTGATCCCGTACAGGCCGTTGTCAATAATACCCTGCCGAATTACAGCGAAGAGGTCTTGCGCCTGACGACCGGATGCTCTGTCATCGTTACGGGCAACGTGGTCGCCTCCCCTGGTCAGGGCCAAAGCTTTGAAATCCAGGCAACGCGCGTTGAAGTTGCCGGTTGGGTTGAAGATCCTGATACATACCCGATGGCCGCCAAAAGACACAGTATCGAATACCTGCGTGAAGTAGCGCATTTGCGTCCACGCACCAATCTTATTGGGGCCGTCGCGCGGGTGCGCCATACTCTGGCTCAGGCATTACATCGTTTCTTTAATGAGCAGGGATTCTTTTGGGTATCTACTCCGCTCATTACCGCCTCTGATACTGAAGGCGCCGGAGAGATGTTTCGCGTATCGACACTGGATATGGAAAATCTGCCGCGTAACGATAGAGGCGACATTGATTTCGACAAAGATTTCTTTGGCAAAGAAGCTTTCCTGACGGTTTCCGGTCAGCTTAACGCGGAAACGTATGCCTGTGCACTATCAAAAGTTTATACTTTTGGCCCTACCTTTCGCGCAGAAAACTCCAATACCAGCCGCCATTTGGCTGAATTCTGGATGCTAGAACCGGAAGTGGCTTTTGCCGCGCTTGACGATGTCGCCGCACTGGCGGAATCTATGCTGAAATATGTGTTCAACGCCGTTTTGGAAGAGCGTATGGATGACATGCAGTTCTTCGCCGAACGCGTTGACAAAGATGCAGTTGAGCGCCTGAAACGCTTTGTAGCCGCTGACTTCGCGCAGGTTAACTACACCGATGCTATCAGCATCCTGGAAAACTGTGGGGAAACCTTTGAGAACCCGGTTTACTGGGGAGTGGATTTAGCATCGGAACATGAACGTTATTTAGCGGAAAAACACTTTAAAGCGCCGGTCGTGGTAAAAAATTATCCTAAGGATATCAAAGCGTTTTATATGCGCCTGAACGATGACGGCAAAACCGTTGCTGCCATGGACGTTCTTGCGCCGGGAATCGGTGAAATCATCGGCGGCTCCCAGCGTGAAGAACGTCTGGATGTGTTAGACAGCCGTATGGAAGCACTCGGTCTGAAAAAAGAAGACTACTGGTGGTATCGCGATCTGCGCCGCTATGGCACTGTGCCCCATTCTGGCTTTGGTCTGGGGTTTGAGCGCCTGGTTGCCTACGTTACCGGCGTGCAAAATGTGCGTGACGTTATCCCGTTTCCACGCACGACTCGCAGCGCCAGCTTCTAAGTGCAGTAAATCTTCGTTTAAGCCGGCCAAAAGCCGGCTTTTTTCAACCCGTAATTTCTTAATACAACCGGCTTAATCAGGCGTCGATAGATTATATATAGTTAAAAGTCTGTGCTGCACTGCTGTACCAGCGTTAGTCCTCGCAGTCGCGAGACAATACCATTTTTACCAACCCGCCATTTATACCAGCACGCAAGGCAAGGCAAGGCAAGGCAAGGCAAGGCAAGGCAAGGCAAGGCAAGGCAAGGCAAGGTGACACTAACCGAAACGACTTGCCAGCTAAAAAAGCAGGCATTTAGCTATATGTAATTCCCTCTCTCTGTCCATACATAACCCCCCTCGATATCTACTTACGGATGACAACCTGTCCAGAAAATTCTTTTTTGCAAGAGAAAATAAAAATATGACGTAACTAATTATGTCCAAATAAGAAACATTTTTAAAACAATAACCCTAATATACGCTCTTAAATGACAACAAAAAATTAGCACGATTAATCAAAAAAATGCGTATGGAGATTTTTTTTCAAAACATAATTTCATTTTTATAAAACAGGATGCATATCACATCCACGAATAAAGATAAGATATAAAAATCATCTAAATCAAATGATTACTGGTTAAGTTTGTATGCTATAGCCACACTTTTTGCAAATTTTGAGGTACTTCACAAAGTTCCCCTAAATACACATAAAGTTTCTTATATTTTCATTTTGAAACATTTAATAGAGATATGTAGCATTTTCACGCTGGTAGAAGCCCCCTCAGGAATGGAAATATGCAGCCAGACATAGAAAGACACCAAACTTTCATCAAGCATTCTGTAAAGGATTATTGGCGGCAGTGGCAGGTGTCATAAAAATCTAATGAGGGTAATGAGTAATGATGAAGCGTAATTTCCTGGCAGTAGTTATCCCTGCACTGTTAGCGGCTAGTTCAGTTCATGCTGTCAACAACGGGTAAAAAGTGATCCACTTACCGTCACCACCAACGGTCT
>CALYPF010000066.1 GCA_945271245.1 uncultured Enterobacteriaceae bacterium
TGGATCAGTTTTCAACCGCTGGGGTGGATCAGTTTTGCACCGTTGGTAACACCAGTAGCACACCGCCAAGTAACTGCAGCGTAGATTCACTAAGATACCAGTGCGAGGGCAGAGGTACCATTGCGCTGGTAAAAAGTACCCCGCCCAGCAAAATATACCCCAGCCAGTTGGTCGAAATGCTAAGAGAAAAAATGCGCGTAATCATCCCTTTAGACAGGCCAAGCTGAGAATAGAGCCGATATCGCATGCCGATGCCGCCGACCCAGGTACTGAGCGTAAGATTAAACGCATAGCAAATGAAGGCGACTAGCATCACCTGGCGCTTCTCCAGCCGGTGGTGGTACTGGACGCGAGCCAAAAGATCATAGCCGCCGTAAATAAGATAACTCAGGGCGGTGAGACCCGCGGCGGCCCATAGCGCGCGGCGGTCATAATTGCGTAGTACCTGCCAGACCTCTTTCCAGTCGATTTTCTGGGCGTAAAAAATGATTAATGCCAGCGTGACCGTCAGAAAAAGCCAGCTCAGGAGCCGCTTCGCCAGTTTCCATTTTTTTGATTTATGGGGCTTCATTGCTACATCTCCGGGGTTTCCCGGCGATCGCCGGCTTCAATTTGCGGCCGTGCCGGCAGGGGAACCTGCTTCAGACGCGGCGTATGGGCAGGAAGCCAGCCGACCATGGCGGGGAAATGGCGCAGAAAGTGAAACGCCAGCACGCTGCTGCCAATATTCCACCAGCGGCGAGGCGGCAATTTTGTCTCATCGATTTGCTGGCAATCTACCTGAATCAGTGTCTCTAAGTGGCTATGCAGCGTTTGGTTGAATGCGCGATCGTGGACAATTACATTCGCTTCCAGATTCAGGCTCAGGCTGAGTGGATCGAGATTACTGGAGCCGACGGTTGCCCAGCTATCATCCATCACGGCGACTTTGCCGTGCAGCGGACGTTGCTGATATTCATAAATGCTGACGCCGGCCCGCAGCAAGTACCGGTAAAGCAGGCGCGCGCCAACTTTGACAATTGGCATATCCGGCTCGCCCTGGGTTATTAGACGGACCGCCACCCCGCGCCGCGCCGCATTGCGCATCGCATGCAATATCCGATAGCCGGGAAAGAAATAGGCGTTTGCAATAATGACTTCGCGCTTTGCCGTCGCCAGCATTCTCAGGTAATGGCGTTCAATATCGTCACGGTGGCTGTCATTATCTCGCCACACGAACAGCGCCTGGGTTTCGCCGGGCGCTGTTGCCTGATAAGAAAGGGTTTCGCTGTTTTGTCCCCACCAGCGTCGGACGGTATCTCGGGCGGCAAGCGTAGCGCGCGAATAGTGAAAAATATCGTCGACGATGGGGCCCTCAAGGCGTACCGCATAATCCTGCTTTGCCTGTGGACCAAAGCTTGTCATATGTTCAGCGGAATAATTTATGCCGCCGATAAAGGCGATGCACCGATCGACTACTACAATTTTACGGTGCATGCGGCGAAAGATATTCGTACGCATCCCAAAGCGCAGCGGACGCGGATCGTAATAGCGTAGAACTATCCCTGCGGCGGTCATCGGGTTGACAAAATCTTCGCTGAACGGCGGGGAACCGTAGCCGTCCAGCAGGCACTCGACGTGCACGCCGCGCTGCGCCGCATTTAGCAGCGCATATCTTAGCTGCCAGCCGATATTGTCTTCAAACCAAATGAAGGTTTCCAGAATGATATGTTGCTGGGCTTTGGCGATAGCGTTAAAGACAGCGGGAAAGAATGCCTCACCGTTTTCCAGCAGCGCGATACGGTTACCGTCGCGCCAGCGGCATACATGTTGCGTCACAGAGCGATCTCCACGGCCAGAGGCGCATGATCGGAAAGATGCCGCCATTCACGTAGAGAAAGCGTACGCGGAGCGCTGGCGGCAGCATTTTTAATATAGATGCGATCGAGGCGCAGCAGTGGAAAACGGGCCGGAAATGTGCGCGCTGGCCGTCCGCGATCGCGAGTAAAAATTTCCTCAAGGCCAGCGCCAGTGCGTAATAGCGGGTTTGCCCGCTGGCGCCAGTCGTTGAAATCACCGGCGACTACGATGGGGCACGCATCAGGCAGGGTGTTCACAAAGCGTGAAAGCATCCCCAACTGGATTTGCCGGTGGCGTTCTCTTAATCCCAGATGCGCACAAATAATATGCAGAGGGTGTGCCGACGGGGCGGGTAGCGCGATTTCACAGTGCAATAGCCCTCGTTTTTCATGACCGGGGATAGAGATATCCCTATTTTCGCTGCGTATAATCGAATAGCGTGACAAAATGGCGTTGCCGTGATGCCCTTCACTGTAAACGGCATTTTGCCCGTAGGCATAATCCTGCCACACGGCGTCGGCGAGAAATTCGTAATGACTGGTCTGCGGCCAGTCGGCGATATTGAGCGCGTGGATCTCATGTTCACCCAGCACTTCCTGCAGGCAGACAATATCGGGATTGACGCTGCGTATCGCGTCCCGCAATTGAGGTAGCACAAAGCGGCGATTAAATGTGGTGAATCCTTTGTGGGTGTTAATGGTTAAAATGCGCAGTGAGAATAAAGCGCTGGATTTCGTCATGCGCCTCCCGTTTTTGTCATATGTAGGCGGGTAAAGTGTAGTCTTTGTCACAAAAAGTTGGCGTGATACGGAATTTTCCTTAAAGTACGGTACTCTGAAATACAGTAAGAAAGACCATAGGGAGCGATGACATGAAATGGCAACAACGTATTCGTGTCGCAACAGGCCTAAGTTGCTGGCAGATTATGCTGCATATTTTGGTAGTTGCTTTACTGGTGATGGGATGGATGAGCCAGGCAATGGTGCGCGTCGGTTTGGGGCTGTGCGTATTGTACGCGGTCACTCTGGTGTTGATGCTGGCCTTCCAGCGTTACCACGCGGGCTGGCGCCGTGAGCTGGGCGATTTTCTGGAAGAGATGACCACAACGTGGTATTTCGGCGTGGCGCTAATAGCAATTTGGCTGCTTTCCCGCGTGCTGCACAACAATGTGCTATTGGCACTGGCCGGGCTGGCGCTATTGGCAGGCCCGGCGCTGGTTTCATTATTGATAAAAGACAAACGCCGTTCAGGCGACCTTCCGGCGAAACATAGTATACGCCGCTAACCCAGTAGTGGCCGTGATGACCAGTAGCGGCCACAAACTTTTCCACACGATCGTAAAACTCGCATCTTTCAAATAAATTTGCTTGGTGATATCCGTGAAGTGCCGAATCGGGTTAATCCAGGTTAAATGCTGCAGCCATATCGGCATATTCTCTACCGGTGAAACGTAGCCTGAAAGCAAAATGGCCGGCATCATAAACACGAACACGCCAATAAACGCCTGCTGCTGCGTTGAACACAGCGAAGAGATAAGCAGGCCGAACCCTACCAGCGACAGTCCATACAGCATCATGCTCAGGTAGAACAGCGCCAGCGAGCCGGAAAACGGGATCTGATAAATAAAAATCCCGATAAGCAGCACGATGGAAGCCTGAAAAGTGGCGACAACCAGCGCGGGCACCGCTTTGCCGATAAAAATTTGCCACGTTGCCAGCGGTGAAACCAGTAGCTGATCGAGCGTGCCCTGTTCCCGCTCGCGCGCCACGGACAGCGAAGTCACTATCATTACGCCGATGGTAGTAATCATGGCGATGAGAGACGGCACAATAAACCATTTGTAGTCGAGATTGGGGTTATACCAGTTGCGGACCACCAGTTCGCTATTATTGGGGTTAGGATGCCCGGCCTGAGCCATCAATTCCTGCTGATAGTCGGTGACGATTTGCTGCAGATAATTGGCCGCAATTTGCGCGCTGTTTGAACGCCGTCCGTCGAGAATAAGCTGCATTTGCGCCGGATGACCGGAATCAAGGCGGCGAGAAAAATCATCGGGAAAGCGCACCAGCAGCAGGGTTTTACCCGTATCGATAGTTGGGCGGATCTCCTGCGGGCTTTTCAGGATTAAGACATGGCTGAAGGCTTTTGCGCGCGCGAAACGTTGGGTTAATTCAATCGCGTGTCTGCCGTTGTCCTCACTATACAGCGCGATAGTTGCATTGCTTACCTCAAGCGTGGCGGCTAGCGGAAAAAGCACCACCTGAATAATCACGGGCATAATAAGAATGGCGCGCGTCTGCGGTTCGCGCAGCAGCGCCTGTAGCTCTTTACGAATCAGTGTCCATAAACGATACAGCATAACTTCCTTTCCTCAGTCGAGTCGACGCCGGGTTTTCAGTGCCGTCAGGCCGATAAACAGTATCGCCGAGGCAATCAGGAACAGGGTATTAATCACCAGCACGATGGGAATATTTCCGGCGAGAAATAGGCTTTGCAGCGTGCTGACGAAATAGCGCGCCGGAACCACATACGTAATTGCGCGGATTGCCGCCGGCATACTGTCGATTTCAAAAATAAAACCGGACAGCATGACGGAAGGGAGAAATGCGGCGTTCAACGCAACCTGGGCCGCATTGAACTGATTGCGCGTGAGCGTGGAAATTAACAGCCCCATCCCCAGCGTGCTGAGCAAAAACAGGCTGCTGATGAGAAACAGCACCAGCAGCGAGCCGCGCCAGGGCACGCCCAGAATGAACACGGATACCAGCATACAGATGAGCATCGCCAGCATGCCAAGAAAATAGTAGGGAATGAGCTTGCACAATAACAGCTCGCCGCGCGTCACTTCCGTAGACAGCAGCGCTTCCATCGTGCCGCGCTCCCACTCCCGTGCAACAACGAGCGAAGTTAAAATAGCGCCGATGACCGTCATAATAATGGTCACCGCGCCGGGAATAATAAAATGCTGGCTGATAGCCGCAGGGTTAAACCAGTACCTTGTCTGAATATTAATCAAGGGTTCAAACGGCTCGCCGCGGTCGGCGGCGCGCTGCGCCTGCCAGATTTGCCAAATTCCCTGCATATAACCCTGTACGAAGTTGGCGGTATTTGGCTCGCTGCCGTCGGTAATCACCTGCACCGGCGCCGTATCGCTGGCTCGGGCCATGCGTGAAGCGAAGTCTACCGGGATGACGACCAGCCCGCGGATCTGCCCCGCCTGCATCTTTTCAATCAATTGCTGACGATTGTCGCTCACGGTGGGATCGATAAACGGCGATGCGCTGATAGCATGGGTGAAATCGAGCGCTTCTTTGCTCTGCTGTTCCAGCAGCACGCCGACGCGCAGGCGGCTGGAGTCGAGATTAATTCCGTAGCCAAAAATAAACAGCAGCAGCAGCGGAATGACTACTGCGATAAGCCAGCTTCCGGGATCGCGTAATATTTGGCGCGTCTCTTTTACGCAAAGCGCCCGCACCCGCCGCCATGACACCAGAGAATTAGTTGCCATTGGCATGCTCCTTGTCCCAGTCGTGAATCAACGAAATAAACGCCTGCTCCATCGTGGGATCGGGGTGTTGGCTATCCGCCGCCTGCGCTTTTAAATCATCCGGCGTGCCGCTGGCGATAAGTTTCCCGTGATAAACCAGGCCGATACGATCGCAATACTCCGCTTCGTCCATAAAGTGCGTGGTTACCATCACCGTGACTCCGCGCTCGACCATGCTGTTAATATGCAGCCAGAATTCACGTCGCGTTAAAGGATCGACGCCGGAAGTAGGCTCGTCGAGGAATAAAATATCAGGCTCATGCATAAGTGAACACGCCAGAGCCAGGCGCTGCTTAAACCCCAGCGGCAGGTCATCGGTCGTTTGATTAAAAATGGGCCCGAAATTAAATGCTTCGCTCATACGGGCGATTTTATCGGCCTGCTCCCGGCCGCGCAGGCCGTATATGCCGGAGAAAAAACGTAAATTTTGCGCGACGGTTAGGTTGCCGTACAGCGAGAATTTTTGCGCCATATAGCCTAAATGCTGGCGTGCAGCCCCGGAGCTGGTCTTTAAATCCATCCCCAATACCTGCGCGCTGCCGGAGGTCGGAACCAGTAATCCGCACATCATCTTAAATGTGGTGGATTTCCCGGCGCCGTTTGGCCCTAACAGGCCAAAAATCTCGCCGCGTTTCACCTGAAAATTGACGTTATCCGTTGCCGCAAAATCGCCAAATTTTTTGGTCAGCATGTTTGCCTCGATCACCGTTTCATCGGGCTGGCCCTTAATTTGGTGCAGCACCGCGCCCAGCGGAGATTCCGATTCATCAATGCCGCCGAGTAAATCGATAAACGCGTCTTCAAAGCGCGGCGCGGTTTCGGTTAGCCGATCTCTCTCCAGCGATAGCGATTGCATTAGCACATCCGGGCTGGCCTCACGCTTTAAAATAAGTCTGATGGAGCGCCCCTGAATAACGCCGTCGCTAACCTGTGGCAGCTTGAGTGCACGCTGCAAAAGTCGGCGATTGTTTTCACGGGGGCTGCTGAGCAGCCAGCTCCGCCCGGCCATTTTGCCGGTTAGAGCTTCAGGTTCGCCCTGATAAAGGCGCTCGCCTTCATTGAGCAGTAAAATCTCGCGGCACTGTTCGGCTTCATCCAGATAAGAGGTGCTCCACAGGATAAGCATCCCCTCACCGGCCAGTTCGTGCACCATTTGCCAAAGTTCGCGCCGGGAAATAGGATCGACGCCAACGCCTGGCTCGTCGAGCAACAGCACTTCCGGCTGGCCGACTAGCGTACAGGCCAGCCCCAGTTTCTGCTTCATCCCGCCGGAAAGTTTGCCCGCCAGCCGGCCGGTAAACGGCCCAAGTGAGGTAAACTCCAGCAGGCGTTTAAATGTCTCGCGCCGCTGCTCTCCGGTGACGCTGCGCAGATCGGCGTACAGGTCGAGATTCTCCTGCACCGTTAAATCTTCATAAAGGCCAAATTTCTGGGGCATATAGCCAAGCCTGGCGTGAAGCTGCGTATCGTCCTTAATAGGATCTAAACCGATAACGCTGACGCTGCCTTCACTGGGGCTGAGCAATCCGGCGAGTATGCGCATCAGCGTGGTTTTCCCCGCCCCGTCCGGCCCCACCAGCCCGGTAACGCCGCCGGCGCGGAGTGTAACGCTAAGAGGTGCGACGGCCGGTTTTTGCATGCCGGGAAAGCGTTTGGCTACCTCCGAGAGAACAATTGTGCGTTCACCGCTGTTCATGCTGATCCCTGTCGGCGAAGCGAATAGTAACCGGCATACCCTGGCGTAATTCAGCGTTCGCGTCGCTGACGATAATGCGCAGGCGATAGACCAGGTCAGTACGTAGATCGGTGGTTTCCACGGTTTTAGGCGTGAATTCGGCGGTGGGAGAAATGAAGCCGATTTTTCCATGCCAGGGCTGGTCCGGGCGGCCATCGGTATAAATCAATACTTCGCGGCCCGGCTGCGCTTCATTGAGATGCGTTTCATTGACATAGGCGCGCACCCACACGGGGTGAGACAGCGACAGAGTCAGTACGCTGCTGCCGGGGTTTAACATGGTGCCGGGTTCCACGGCTCGGGTTAGTAAAGTTCCATTCGACGGCGCCTGTAGCGTGGTGTCCTGTAAATCAAGCTGGCTCTGCGCTAACTGCGATCTTGCCTGTTCCAGCTTCGCTTTCGCCTGCGCTATTTCCTGAGGACGATTCCCTTTCTGATACTGCGCCAGTTTATCCTGGGCCGACTTCAGGCTGGCCAGCGCCTGATCGCGCCCGGAGCGGGCGTTTTCAAGTTCGTTGGCCGATACGGTGCGGCTTTTCCACAGTCCGCGCTGGCGCAGCCAGAAGTTTTGCGCGTAATCATAGGCGGCCTGCGCTTGTTTAACCGCTGAGGCGGCCTGGGCTATTTCTTCGCTACGATAGCCGGCGGTAATTAAGTCATATTGCGCCTGAGCCGCGTCCACGTTGGCCTGCGCCTGCATTAACGCATTATCGTACGGGGCTTTATCAATTTGCCCCAAAACCTGGCCTGCCTTAATGCTATCGCCTTCATCTACCGCCAGGGATTCCAGCCGGCCACCGACGCGGAAACTCATTTCAACGGTGCGAATATCCACATTGCCATACAGCGTGAGCGGCTGAGGTTGCTGGCTGCGAAGCCATAGCCAGCTCCCTATGGCAATAACCAGCGCTGCGATAATCAGCGCGATAATAATAGGTTTACTTTTTTTCATCGTTTACCGCTCCTCGCTGTGCGGATAATCCTTGCAGTATAAAATCAATGTGCTGCCCCACAGTGCGGGCAATTTGATCGGTTCCGGCCGGGTCAAATTGCTGCCAGCCGCAGCGCAGCAAAAGCGTATTACGCCCTAACCGAAAACCGAGAATTTCTCCCAGTATTCCGTGGGTGTGTAACACCGTGTCCGTGGCATCGGGAGATAATCCTGAATAGAGCGCTACCAGATGGGCTATCTGAGTATGCATCGGCAGAAACAGGCGCTCGTGAAGAACAGTGTAAGCCTCCGTCGGAGAAAACTGCTCTCGGGTAACGAATTTACTGATATTGAGCGTGGCATCATCGGTAAGCAAATGGAGCATAGTGCGACTAAGCTGATGAAGCCGCTGGCGCGCTGTAGTTTTATCCGTAAGTCTGACATCATGGCCAGAACTATTCGCCTGAAGAGGAAGTCGTGTGCGTTCGGTGATAAATCCGGCGATCCAGTGGGCGCAGGCAAGATATAGAGCCTCTTTAGAACCGAAATAGTAATTAATCGCCGCGATATTTTGCTCCGCCAGAGCGGCGATGTCGCGCGTGGTGGCATTCATTCCATATTCACCAAATTGAGCGATGGCAGCCTGAATCAGTTTATTTTTGGCCTGTTCGCCGCGCGTAGTTTGCTGGGGAAGCGCTTCAGTCATAAATAGCAAATACAATTAATCAAACGATTGATTGAGTTTATGGCGCTTAAGTGACCTTGTCCAGCCGGTGCTACCTACGTAGCATCATTTGAATACCGGGACTTTATGCGCTGATGGGGAAAAACTGATACACTGCGTCCCTGATAACGCACTGTGGTTTGTGCCCCTTTAATCAGCCGCTTTCTCCGGCTGTCGATATCCCCCTGGAAACTACACCGGTCCCCCGGTCAGGGCGGTTCTGGAGTTGTTATGTCTTTTGATTCTCTTGGGTTAAACGCTGATATCCTGCGTGCGGTAGCGGAACAGGGCTACCATGAGCCGACGCCGATTCAGCGTCAGGCGATCCCTGTCGTTCTGCGCGGGCGCGATCTGATGGCCAGCGCGCAAACGGGCACGGGAAAAACAGCGGGTTTTACGCTGCCGTTACTTCAATTACTGTCGCAGAAAGCCCCGCATCAAAAAGGGCGCCGTCCGGTGCGCGCGCTGATTTTGACGCCAACGCGCGAGCTGGCGGCACAGGTAGGGGAGAATGTGCGTGAATACAGTAAATATTTAGATATTCGCTCGCTGGTCGTGTTCGGTGGCGTCAGTATTAACCCGCAAATGATGAAACTGCGCAGCGGGGTTGATGTATTAATAGCCACACCGGGGCGTTTGCTCGATCTTGAACATCAGAATGCGGTGAAGCTTGATAGCATTGAGATTCTGGTGCTGGATGAAGCGGATCGTATGCTGGATATGGGATTTATTCACGATATTCGCCGCGTACTGGCGAAGCTGCCTCCGCGTCGACAGAATCTTCTGTTTTCCGCCACCTTTTCCGATGAGATTAAGCAACTGGCGGAAAAGCTATTGCACAATCCTGAGGAGGTTGCCGTTGCGCGCCGCAACACGGCTTCGGAACAGGTTACTCAGCACGTCCATTTTGTCGATAAAAAACGCAAGCGCGAACTGTTATCACTCATGATAGGACAAGGAAACTGGCGGCAAGTCCTGGTGTTTACGCGCACCAAACACGGCGCAAACCACCTGGCGGAGCAGTTAAGTAAAGATGGAATCACCGCAGCGGCTATCCACGGTAATAAAAGCCAGGGCGCACGTACGCGGGCGCTGGCGAACTTTAAGTCCGGGGATATCCGCGTATTGGTGGCGACCGATATCGCCGCGCGCGGCCTGGATATCGAAGAACTGCCGTATGTAGTGAACTATGAATTGCCCAATGTGCCGGAAGACTATGTTCACCGGATTGGGCGAACCGGACGCGCTGCGGCAACCGGCGAAGCGCTGTCGCTGGTGTGCGTTGATGAACATAAACTACTGCGTGATATTGAGCGGCTATTAAAGCGCGAGATCCCACGTATTGCCCTGCCGGGATTTGAGCCGGATCCGTCGATTAAAGCGGAACCTATCCAAAATGGCCGTCAGGGACGTGGCGGCGGCCGTGGACAAGGGCAGGGGCCGGGAAGAGGTCAGGCTCAGGGAAAACGCCCGGAACGCAGCGCTCAGTCGCCGCGTTCACGCACAGAAGGGCAATCGCGCAGCGCGCGCCCTGAAGGTGACAGACCTCGCCGTCCGCGCCGCTCTGGCGGCAATTCGCAATAACGACGGTTATTTTCGGCCATCGAACCATGTGCTATTTGCCGCCTGCGGGCGGCAATTTTGTTTTATTGCCCGGACCGACTGCGGCGCGCAATAACGCCCGTAATGTCGCCTATCGATAAAAAAGAAGGTATCTCATGCCGCTTAAAAGTGGGACAATAGTGGCTGTTTATACAGTATTTACGGTTCACTATGGCACTTTCGGCGGCGCAAAAGGCGCAAATTGGCGCCTGGTATAAGGCGCTTCAGCAGCAAATCCCCGATTTTATCCCTCGCGCTCCCCAGCGTCAGATGATAGCCGAAGTGGCTAAAACGCTGGCGGGCGAAGAAGGGCGCCATTTAGCGATAGAGGCGCCAACCGGCGTCGGGAAAACGCTTTCTTACCTTATTCCCGGCATTGCGATAGCGCGCGATGAGCAAAAAACGCTGGTGGTCAGTACCGCGAACGTAGCTCTGCAGGATCAGCTTTTTACCAAAGATTTGCCGCTCCTGAGCACGATAATTCCTGGCTTAAAATTCACCGCCGCCTTTGGGCGGCGTCGCTACGCATGTCCCCGCAATCTGGCAGCGCTGGCGGCGCCGGAAGATAATGCTCAACGTACGCTGCTGGATTTTCTCGAATATGAAGTGCCGGCAAGCCAGGCAGAGCAAAAACTGTGTACCACCCTAAAAACCGCGCTCGACGGCGGGCGCTGGGATGGTCTGCGCGATCGCGCTGAGCTGGAGGTTGAAGACGCGCTTTGGGCGCGGATTAGTACCGATAAAGCAAGCTGCCTGGGGGTAAATTGCCCGTGGTTCAAAAGCTGCCCTTTCTTTATTGCCCGGCGTGAAATCAGCGAAGCGGAAGTCGTTGTGGCGAATCATGCGCTGGCGATCTCCGCGCTGGAAAGTGATGCGGTATTGCCGCCGGCAAAAAATATGCTGCTGGTCCTTGATGAAGGGCACCATTTGCCAGAAGTCGCGCGTGATGCGCTGGAGGTTAGCGCGGAGATTACGCCGGGGTTTACCAAACTGCAGCTCGATTTATTCATTAAGCTGATTGCCTCCTGTCTTGCGCTGCATCGCCCGAAGCGGCTTCCTCCGCTGGCGGTGCCGAAACGGCTCGCCCAATGCGCAGATGAGATTGTTGAGCGACTGTCAGAAGCGGTGCGTATTTTGGCGCAATTATTGCCCGGAGAAGAGAACGCTGAATATCGTTTTGCTTTAGGAATATTGCCCGATGAATTAACCGTTCACGCCCAGAGGCTGGCAAAACTTACCGACGGATTACGCGGGCTGGCAGAGGCATTGGTTAATGATTTAAGCGAAAGAACCGGTCAGTATGATATTGCGCGACTGCACCGTTTGATCCTGCAGCTTAACCGGGCGCTGGGGTATTTTGAAACACAGACCCGGCTTTGGACGCTGGCCGCGATGGCACAGGCGTCCGGCGCGCCGGTCTGTAAATGGATAACCCGAGAGCGGCGAGAGGGGCATCAACATTGGTTTTTGCACTGCGCGGGGATCCGCGTTAGTGAGCAGTTAGAAAAGCTGCTCTGGCGCAGCGTGCCGCATATTATTATTACCTCTGCAACCCTGCGCTCCCTGAACAGCTTTTCCCGCTTTCAGGAAATGAGCGGGCTGAAACTTCAGGCCGGCGATAGATTTTTGGCGCTGGATTCCCCGTTTAATCACGTAGAACAGGGGCGGCTATTGATTCCGCAAATGCGCAATGAACCGCGTCTGGAAAACGAAGCGCTGCATTTGCAGGAGATGGCGGCGTTTTTCCGCGCTGAGCTGGAAAAAGAGACCCATAAAGGCATGTTGGTTCTGTTCACCAGCCAGCGCGCTATGCAAACTTTTTTAGGCTACGTCAGTGAGTTGCGTTTACAATTATTGGTTCAGGGCGACAGCCCGCGCTCACGCTTAATCGAACTGCACCGCCAGCGTGTGCGCAACGGGCAGGTCAGCGTGCTCATTGGCCTGCAGTCTTTTGCCGAAGGGCTGGATTTAAAAGGTGAATTGCTCACGCAGGTGCATATTCACAAAATCGCTTTTCCGCCGGTAGATAATCCGGTTGTGATCACCGAAGGTGAATGGTTAAAAACGCTGCGCCGCTATCCTTTTGAAGTTCAGAGCCTGCCCAGCGCTTCATTTACCTTAATTCAACAGGTCGGGCGCTTGATTCGCAGCCACGGGTGCCGCGGTGACATCATTATCTATGATAGACGCCTGCTAACAAAATCCTACGGCAAGCGGCTTCTTGAGGCGCTTCCCATATTTCCGCTACTCCAGCCCGAAGTGCCGGCGATGACGGAAAAACCTGTGCCAAACGCCGCACCGCGTCGCTCCGGGCGGCGGCGCAGCGCGAAGAAGCCGGGGCGCTGAATAATATCGCGGGCTTACTGACGTATATCAGGCAGCAAAATAGCCGTAGGCTGAGGAATGAATACTATGGATTATCGTAAAATTATTAAAGAGATCGGGCGCGGTAAACTGCATGCCAGAGATTTGGATTTTGATACCGCGCGTGAATTATATTCTCATATTTTGAGCGGAGAAGTCCCCGAACTGGAACTGGGCGCGATATTACTGGCGCTGCGGGTGAAGGGAGAAAGCGAAGCGGAGCTGCGCGGGTTTTATGCCGCGATGCGCCAGCATACGATACGCCTGATGCCGCCGGAAGGGCGGCCGCGCCCCATCGTGATCCCCTCTTATAACGGCGCGCGCAGACAGGCGAATTTAACCCCGCTGCTGGCGTTTTTATTGTCCCGGTTAGGTTTTCCCGTGCTGGTACACGGCGTAAGCGATGACCCCGGGCGGGTGATCTCAGAAACGATATTTGCTCTGATGGGGATTGACGCTACGCGTCACGCCGGGCAGGCGCAGGCGGAGCTGGAAGAACAGCGGCCGGTATATATGCCGGTGAGCGCCTTTTGCCCGCCCATGGCCGCCGCGCTGGATTTACGCTGGCGCATGGGCGTGCGCAGCAGCGCGCATACGCTGGCGAAACTGGCTACTCCGTTTGAAGAAGATGCGGCTCTGCGGCTTTCCAGCGTTTCACACCCTGAATATGTGACGAAGGTGGCGCAGTTTTTCCGTGATATTGGCGGGCGAGCGCTGCTGATGCACGGCACTGAAGGGGAGGTTTATGCGAATCCTCAGCGCTGCCCGCAAATCACATTTATCGACGGCCAGAGCGTGAACGTACTGTACGAGCGGCAGGCTGAGGCCAATAGTGTAGATATTCTTCCGTCTGAGAAAGAAGCCGACGTTACCGCCCGCTGGACCCAGCGCTGCCTGGCGGGTATAGAGCCGATTCCCGACTCAATCCGCACACAGCTTATTTGCTGCCTTATCGCTTCAGGTATCTGTGAAAGCGCAGAACAGGCGCACCAGCGCGTAGGTACCGTATTTCCCGGCGCATAAAAAAGCCCGCCGCAAGCGGCGGGCAACTGTAACAATTTTAGGTAATAAAAGGCTTCGGTGAGGGTGATAACCGAAGCGCTGTGGTACGTTTATTTATAGATGATAGCGCTGCCGTGCAGCAGATTGTTACCGGACGCTTCTGTAATTTCATAAGCGCTGGCACCGGCCGCGTCCGCTTTGGTTGATAGTTGGTGTTCCAGGTCGCTAAGGTTAGTGGCGCCTGAGGCCGAAATTACGCCCATCTTTTCATGATGTTGTGTTTGATCTGTATCCAGAGATTGGGCAGCAAATGCCCCCAATGGCGCGGTGAGAATAATGAATGCTGAGAGCGTGGTGCGAATCATGTTCATTTGTCGGCTTCCTGAGAGTGATTAACTGTATTTGCTGATTTATGTGATTATGTTCACACTTTTATTCGCCGGTTAAAATTGAATATCTCTGAGCAACGCCTTCAAAAAAACTGAACGGTGAATATCAGAAGGTAGCGATACGGCTACTGCGCCGCAGGGGATGGTTTTAGCGAACTGTTTGCTATGGGAGCAGATGATAGATGATAAAGGCTGGCGCGCAGTGGGCGGATAGCGCCGCCGGGAAAACAGGCCTGTTCCCTGGCAGAACGGTGCCTGAGCCCTGGATTATGGGAGCATTTAAGAGGTTGCGGCGCTTTGGGGGGACGAACTGTCACCGGCCAGCGGGGCGGTATGGCGCTAATTTCGTAATATTTCGTTCCGTCAAAACCTTAATTTGAATAACCCCTATTCGGGGCTTTTGGTTTTTTCACTAAAATCACTAAAATCACTAAAATCACTAAAATTCACATGCTGTTTCATCGGTTATCACCAATGGTGCATTTTTTATGTATCCGCAAAAGCATTAAATATTACGACTTATGATTTTATCTTCAGTTTGTCGATTTTAGTCTTTTTTATTTGAATCCTGGAAATAAACCTGATCCTTAGAAGCTGAAGACATAAAGTAACAGGTGAAGGTTGTTTCCCGGTGCAGAGTGCTGTACCTGAATATATTCGCCAGTGATTGTATAAAATAGTTAGCGCGGATATTATTTTTATAATCCACTAAGAGACGATTATGAGTATTAAAAAAGGACAGCTTACGGTAATTTCTTTTCTGGCTTTGCTACTTTCATGCTTTCTGTTTTTATCAATCTGTTCTTTGTCATTTCTATCTGCCATTGAAGAAAAAGTTAATGGTTTTGTTTTAGGATTTCATCAGTATGACTGGTTAACAAAGACCAGCGGCGAGCTTAGGTTTGAAGGGCTTTCGGTCAGTGAGAGAGAGCAAAGCCTGGCCAGGGCGCAGGAAAATTTCAAGCACTTCCTTAAAGTCGCGCCGGTTAAAACGGAGAGTGGGATTAAAAAAACGAATGAGTTGAAAAAATCAATGGCGCAGATTCAGAGGGATCCTGACGTGACTCATATTATGGCGTTTAATCGATTAGCTAATGAGTTTCGCGATTTGATTATTGAATACGATGTTCGTGGTACAAAACAAAATGTTGACAAGTCTTACCGTTGGGCAGTAGTGATTATATCGTTTTTCCTTGTCCTGTTTTTTATTATTTCCGGATTGTTATGCCTGGTGTTGCGCAAGGAATTTCTGACTGTTACTAATGCAATAAAGAAAAATATTCAATTAATTACTCATGGCGATTTAACAGACCAATTGATTCAATATTCTGAAGACGTTAATGGCGTTCCTTTGGCGCTGGATGAAATGCGGTTGTCGCTAACAAGAATTACCGGGTCAATAAAAAATACGGCGTTTCACATTAAGTCAGTTGCCGGGGAAATGACCCAGGGCAATAAGGCGCTGTTAGCACGCACCGAAGCGCAGGCAATCGCGTTACAGCAAACGGCTTCCAGCATGGAGCAAATAAAAACGACCGTTGCCTGTAATACCGACAATGCGCGTCAGGCCAATGCTCTGGCCGCTCAGGCTAATGAAAAGGCTCAATCAGGCGCTTTGGTCATGGGCAATGTAGTGACGGGAATGCATAAAATAGAGCAAACCACTCGGCGCATTGCTGAAATCACCCATGTGATTAACGCCATTGCCAGCCAAACCAATATTCTTGCGCTTAATGCTGCCGTTGAAGCTGCGCGTGCGGGCGAGCAGGGGCGCGGATTTGCAGTTGTGGCGACGGAAGTGCGTAATTTAGCGAAACGCAGCGCCACCGCCGCGGGTGAAATCGGCGAACTTATCGAGGCATCAATGCAGAGCGTTAGTCAGGGCGTGGCGCAGGTGGCGGATGCCGGCAAAGAGATGGAAAATATTGTGGAGGCGGTGTCGCAGGTGAGCGCCATCATGCAGGAAATTGCTCAGGCTTCTGAAGAGCAGCGCTCAGGCGTCATCCAGGCCGCGATGGCGCTGAACGAGATGGATATTGCCACCCAGAAAAATGCGCTGCTGGTCGATGAGTCGACGGAAATTGCGCAAAGTATGGACACCTACGCCCGGCAGCTTACGGATACTGTCTCAATTTTCACTATTGATGCGTAGTGCTGGTGGTGGTCCGTAATGATTCAGTAATTGCATCGGGTAAACCCGGCGCGTGAGTTTATTATTATCCTGCCGGTGTCTATACGCGTCTTGTCCCCGTTCTTCGCTATAGTACAGGCCGTAAGTTTGCCGTGAAGTAGGCGTCAGTTTACCTGTCGGCGAACTGCGGGTATCTTACGCGCGATAACTGGAGAGACATTATGAACAACCGCTCCGCGTCGAAAGACGTACTTCACCCGCGCAATCGCCATCGCTCCCGCTATGATTTCGCCGCGCTAACGGGAGCCTGCACGGAACTTGCGGCTTACGTTCGTCGTTCCCCTGCCGGAGAGCTGACGATTGATTTTGCCGATCCTGACGCGGTGAAGTTACTGAATCAGGCGCTGCTGGCGCATTTTTACGGCATCACGAAATGGCATTTGCCGGAAGGATTTTTGTGTCCCCCCATTCCCGGGCGCGCCGACTACTTGCACTATCTCGCTGATATTCTCGCGGAGGATAATCAAGGTCATATTCCGCAGCAGGCGGATATTCTTGATATCGGCGTTGGCGCAAACTGTATTTATCCGCTGATTGGGCAGTTTGAATATGGCTGGCGTTTTACCGGCAGCGATATAGATGAGGATGCATTGCGTAATGCCGGTGAAATAGTCCGCGCAAACCCTAACCTGGGGCGTAAAGTACGTCTGCGGCGCCAGAAAAATCGCACGGCGATTTTTGAGGGTGTGATCCACGCGGGGGAATATTACGCGGCGACTATGTGTAACCCGCCGTTTCACGACTCGGAGGCGGCGGCGCGTGCAGGCAGTGAGCGCAAACGGCGTAACCTGGGGCTGGATGCGCGCACGCCGTCGCTTAACTTTGGCGGACGCCAGCAGGAGTTATGGTGTGAAGGTGGAGAGGTGGCGTTTATTTTGCAAACGATCGCAGAAAGCCAGCGCTATGCGCGCCAGGTTGGATGGTTTACCACGCTGGTTTCGCGCAGCGATAATGTGCCGACTATTTTACGGGCATTACAGCAGGCGGGCGCTCAGCGCGTAGTAAAAAAAACCATGGCCCAGGGGCAAAAGCAGAGCCGAATTATTGGCTGGTGCTTCCAGTCCGCGCGCCGCGCGCGCACGCTTCGCGAATAATTCTGTGCCCTGCCGGATAAAAGATTAGGCGCGACGGGCTCAGACCGTGTGCGGCTGCGGAGGCCATTATGCGGTCCTGGGGTTCGCGCTATACGCGGGCTGCTTCGCGCCTGTAGCCAACGCGTGGCGCGGGCATTTGTTTGCAGCACGATGTTCTCCACTATGCTACGTGCATCAGGAACTCTCGCAGCCGCTGGCCGGGCGGTGATTCGAGCAGCGCGCGCGGCGGCCCGTCTTCAGCAATGCGTCCGTTATCAATAAATATCAGACGAGAGGCCACTTTTTCCGCAAAGCCGATTTCATGGGTGACGATAACCATGGTCATCCCTTCTTCCGCCAGCCCCTGCATAACGGTAAGCACTTCATGTCGTAGCTCAGGGTCGAGGGCCGAAGTGGGCTCATCAAAGAGCATCAGCTTTGGCTTTACCGCCAGGGCGCGGGCGATGGCGACGCGCTGCTGCTGGCCGCCGGAAAGTTCCGCCGGATAGTGATGCGCCCGCGCGCTTAGCCCGACTTTATCGAGTAATTGCTCAGCCAGGCGGCGCGCCTCTTTTTTACCGGTTTTACGCGCGCGCAGTGGGCCAAACATCACGTTTTCCAGCGCGGTTAAATGCGGAAACAGATAGAATTGCTGAAACACCATTCCCGCCTCGCGGCGGATCAGGCGTTCATCGAGCTGCGGGTCGTTTACACTCATGCCGTCAACCGTCAGCTCGCCTTCGGATATTGTTTCCAGTTTATTGATACAGCGTAATAGGGTGGATTTCCCGGATCCGGAGGGGCCGATAATAACGACCACTTCGCCCTGGGAAATATGCAGATTAATATTGTGCAGCACCTGAGTGGAGCCAAAGGCTTTGGAGACATTATTGAAATCAATCACAGGATTTTCATCCTTGTTTCAAGGCGACGTAAAACGAAGCTTAATATCAGCGTGATGAGCAAATAGATAACGGCGACCGCGCTCCAGATTTCCAGCGCGCGAAAATTACCCGCGATAATTTCCTGCCCCTGGCGCGTGAGTTCTGCGACGCCGATAACAATAAACAGTGACGTGTCTTTAATACTGATTATCCACTGATTGCCGAGCGGTGGCAGCATACGTCTTAGGGCCAGCGGTAGAATTACGTAGCGTATTGTTTCCCAGCGAGACAGCCCGAGAGCCAGCCCCGCCTCACGAAATCCGCTATGTATCGATAACACCGCGCCGCGGGTAATTTCGGCAATGTAGGCACCGGAGTTGATAGCGATAGTGGTGATAGCCGCTGTCAGCGGATCGATGCGCAGGCCGGGGAACGCCATCGGTAGAGCAAAATAGATAAACATTACCTGTACGACAATGGGCGTTCCGCGGATAATTTCGATAAACACCAGCGCGAAATGGCTGCTGAACCAGCCGCCGAAGGCGCGGGCAAAGCCGGCAACTCCCCCGATTATCACACCGCCTGCCAGCCCCAATACCGAAATCCACAGCGTCATTTTGGCGCCTTCGAGCAGCAACGGAATCGCTGGCCAGATGGCGCTCCAGTCGAATTGCATAAGCGTAACCCCGGGTAAAAGTGAAACAAACCGCCGGAAAATACCGGCGGTGTATCGCGGTTATTGCGGATCTGTGCCGAACCATTTTTTATGCAACGCGTCGTAAGTGCCGTTGTCGCGCAGCGTTTTTAATGCACCATTCACTTTTTCGCGTAGCGCATCACTGCCTTTTGGGAACGCGATACCATACTGCTGTGCCTCCAGCGACTGACCTACGGCTTTAAACTGCCCGCGCCCGGCGGTTTTAATAAAGTAGAGAATATTAGGAGTATCGTGCAGTACTGCATCGGCGCGGCCGGTGCCCAGTTCCATATAGGCATTATCGATGTTAGGAAACTGATGTAGCGCTTTGCTTTTAACATGCGCTTTTGCGTAGTCGACCGAGCCGGTACCGCTTTTAACGGCCAGAACTTTCCCGTTCAGGTCGTCGATGCCATGAATTTCATTATTTTTAGCATTTACCATCACCATCAGGCCGCTTTTATAATAACCGTGGGAGAAATCGACGGCTTTTTTACGCTCGTCGGTAATGGTAATTCCCGCCAGCGCCAGATCGACATTTTTGGTCTGCAGTGCGGGAATAATGCCGCTAAAATCCATCGGCTTTAAGGTGTAATCCAGCTTCAGTTGTTTGGCGATAGCCGCCCATAGCTCGATGTCGAAACCGACATACTGGCCATTTTGTTTAAATTCGAAGGGAACGAAGGCCGTATCCGTGGCAACGGTGAGTTTTTCGTTGGCGCCGTACGCAGTCAGTGCGAAGCCTAGTGCGAGCGCGGTCAGTGCGGTTTTCAACGTCGCTTTCATGGGGTTGGTTTCCTTCCTGTCGGAAATAAAATCTGGGCTATGTCTTAATGCCACCCGTGGCGGCGCCGTCTGTACCTTAAGGGCGGCCGGCCAGGATGGCCTCATGTAGTGAGCGACCGTGGCTTACGTCATGCTATTGCGTTTTATACGCAGCACAGCGGTCTCTATCTTGTGTAGCCCAGGTTTCTGGAAAGTGATAACGCATCACAGAGATAGTGTGACACGGATGCGACAAATGGAGTGCGGCGGGGGAAGTGGATAACGCCTAAGAACGGATTGTAACGATATCAGGAGAGGAAAAGACATCCCCCCGCTCACGGGGGGATAAAGCGAATTATTCAATATTCGCTTCGATAAACCACAAGAATTTATCCAGATCGCGTGAGGCTGCAGTAAAGATATCGGCAGTATCTTCGTCTTTCGCTTCGGTGATGGCTTTACGCACATCATTTGCCACGACGGAATAGCGATCGGCGAGCGCTTTCAAATGATCCTGGACGGAATGGATATCCAGCGGGTAACTTGGCAGTGCCGTTTTGTTGTTAATCACCTGCGTGGTGCCCAGCGCAACGCCGCCAAGCTGAACGGCGCGTTCGGCTATAGTATCCAAATGCGCGGTTAGTGCGGTACGAAAGCCGTCAAGCATTTCATGAACGGCAATAAAGTTAGCACCGCGCATATTCCAGTGGGCCTGCTTGGTGATCAAAGATAAATCGATGAACTGAATAAGTTGGCGATTCAGTAGTTCAATCGTCTCTTTCTTTTCACTTTCCGCAACGTCGTTACGGGTATACAGCAGTTCAGAAGATTTTGTTTTCACCAGTTTAGCGGTACTCATAGTTTCATATCCTCTTGATGTTAATGTCCTGCTAACTTTTCGCGAATAAGTATAGCACCGCATAACAAAGTTGCCGCTTAGGGTCTTACCTATCGGTCAAATAGAAAGAAACAAATTAGATTAATTTTTTGTAAAACAAAGAGATGCTTGTGTTTTCAATGAATAAGATACAGCGCAGTGCATAGATGAGTGTTAAAAATCATCTGGCGAGTCTCAACTCGCCGCATCTGAATAATTATTAAAATAATTTAAATTATATCATCAGGATATATCGACTTTTTTAATTCGCGCTTTGCGTTTTACAGTGAGCGTGGAGCCAACTGAAGCGGTGATAATCGCCAGTAGGCCGAGAGTTTGGGGCAACGTTAAACGTTCACCTAAAAAAAGCATGCCGGACAGCGCCGCCACGCCGGGTTCCATGCTCATCAACGTGCCAAATGTGCGCGTTGGCAGGCGGGTTAGTGCAATCATTTCCAATGAGTAAGGCAGGGCCGTAGAGAGGATGGCGATGGCAAACCCCAGCGGTAATACGGACCAGTGCCATAACCCTTCTGCAGCGTGCCACGCGCCCAGCGGCACAAATACCAGCGCGGCGATAACGGAACCCAATGCAACCGTGGCCGCGCCGTGTTCCTCGCCCGCCCGCTGGCCGGACAAAATATAAACGGCCCAGCACGCGCCGGCGAGAAGCGCCCACGTGGCACCCGTCAGGTCGATATGGCCCATGCCGGCGCGCAGGGGTAATAAAAATGCCAGACCGCAGGTGGCGAGGGCGATCCACACTAGATCAACCAAGCGACGGGATGAAAATAACGCGACGCAGAGTGGCCCGGTGAATTCCAGCGCTACGGCGACGCCAAGCGGAATGCGGCTCAGCGACAGATAAAAGAAATAGTTCATACCGCCCAGTGCAAGGCCGTATAACAGCAGCGGCACGCGCTGCTCAGGGCGAAAGCGCAGGCGCCAGGGTTTGAACACGGTCGCCAGAATCAGGGTTCCCAGCAATAAACGCAGGGCGGTAACGCCGGGAGCGCCTGTCACTGCGAACAGTGATTTCGCAAGCGAAGCGCCGCTCTGAATAGAGGTCATTGCCACAAGGAGAAGTAATACGGGCACCCAGGCCGGCGCTTTAGATGAATGTACTGACATGAAACATCCCATTATGAAAATTGAAGGCGGCTGAAAAATACGGAGAAGTCTAAAGGATTAGCGAAGGCTGGTTGAGCATTTGTTGAAAAAAAGCGGTAATTCAGACGTTACTATTGTGGCGATTAAGAAGTTCCCTGATAAAAATGAATTTAGGACTATTCTGTATATTTGCCTGCTGAAATGGGGTTCATAATGACCATCCGCCTGCAAGTTTATGTGTCTTGTGATAAAGGATGGTCAATTCTGGAAATGTTCTGTTACAGGAAATGGCGCCTTAGACAACGCAAATTCCGCAGAGTTTCTTAAATTTATTTGATATATTTAACGCTTAGGACTTACTTGAAGCACATTTGAGGTGGTTATGAAAAAAATTGCATGTCTTTCAGCTCTGGCCTGTGTTCTGGCCGTTTCTGCCGGTTCCGCTTTCGCTGGTGATGCTACCGTTTCCGGTGGTTATGCCCAAAGCGATATGCAGGGTATTGCTAACAAAGCTAACGGTTTCAACCTGAAATATCGCTATGAGTTTGACGGCGAACCGCTGGGTGTAATCGGCTCCTTTACCTACACCGAAAAAAATCGTACTACCGGTGAAGGCGTTTACAACAAAGGTCAGTACTATGGCTTTACCGCTGGCCCTGCTTATCGTCTGACCGACTGGGCAAGCATCTACGGCGTAATCGGTTTTGGCGTGGGTAAATTCCAGCAGACCGATTATCCGAACAAATCTGATACCAGCGACGTTGGCGTTGCCTACGGTGCCGGTGTTCAGTTCAACCCGATGGAAAATGTTGCTTTGGACTTCTCTTATGAGCAGAGCCGCATTCGCAGCGTAGACGTTGGCACCTGGATTGCCGGCGTTGGTTATCGCTTCTAATTTTTCCGTTTAAGGTAAAAATGAAATCCGCCTTTAGGGGCGGATTTTTTTGTCTTGCGCAGGAAGAACCAGGGGTAAAAAACGGGCGCGGCGTTTAATTAGCATCACTAAGGTTAGGGAGCTTCAAAGAACCTGGTTGGGGGAAACCAGAAATAAAACGCTTACGGTGCGAAAACTATCTTTATGGCAGGCAGAGGGCGGGAAGGTTAGGGCAAAAGGAATCGCACGAGGTATTGCCTCGCGCGTTAGCGGTCAGATTTATCTTCAGTGCGGCGTTTCGGCCGGGCTTTTTCACAGAGTATATCCAGCAGCATTAAGCGGATCCGTAAAGGAGAGCGAGTTAGCATAGTTATATACCTCTTCATTTCATTCATTCTCAGACACCTTATAGCGCCCGCTGGCGTCCATTCGTTTGCCTGTAATATATACAGGTATAGCACAGGCTATGTTTGTTAGCTATGGCTATTTCTCCTTTTTTTGTAGAACCAGGCAAGTGGTTTACAATGGCCCACAAAATAATACCGGGAGATCCAGGCATGAATTCACGTGCAGGTAACAGGCGCCGAAGCGGAAAAGCGACAACACTGGTGAACGTTGAAGAGCACGTTGAAGGGTTTCGTCAGGTCAGAGAGGCACATCGTCGGGAACTCATTGATGATTACGTCGAGCTTATTGATGATTTGATTCGCGAGCAGGGTGAGGCCCGGCAGGTTGATATGGCCGCCCGGCTCGGAGTTTCGCAGCCAACGGTAGCAAAAATGCTCAAACGGCTTGCCACGCTGGGCGTGATTGAACAAATTCCCTGGCGCGGGGTTTTTTTAACCCCGGAAGGCGCAGCGCTCGCGCAAGCCAGCCGGGAACGGCATCAAATAGTAGAGAGTTTTCTGCTGGCACTAGGCGTTCCTGCAGATATTGCCCGCCGTGACGCTGAGGGTATGGAGCACCACGTCAGCGAAGAGACACTGGCACGATTCAGGGCGTTTTGCGCGGAGCCGGGAGACAGCGCGTCCTGACAGGCGCTGTGGTTTTTTTCACGCTGACATCAAACCGTACGCCGGAGCAGCCAGCAATAACAATCCGCCTTTATTGAGGGCGGCCAGATTTCACCCGCCGGGAGCTTATTCAGCGCTTAAATCAAGTCTTTGTTCAGATGTTAAACGTAAATGCGAAGGCAGCGGGCCACGGCCAAAACCCAATGGCAAGAAGGTCTAATGTGCACTTACTTGTAATCTTCTGTTCCTCCATGGTTTTCAATATGTTAATCGGCCACGGACTATGTGGCATTAGCAATGCCATTGCATGCGAGAAGTTTTTGGCAACCCGCTCATATTTAATTTCCCTGTCAGCTACGTGGACAACGAAAAGGGCTTTGACATGGGTAGGTTTTTACCGGCAGAGCCAAAACCAGCTTGATAACTACGTGCACAGGACGCGGGCTTTAGTTAGAAATAAAAATCCGTCTTCATAGAAGGCGGCATTGCTTTGACGCCCCAGTGGGGCATACCAAATTCCTTAAAAAAGTCTCTGCCAGTCTTGTGTGTTACCAACGGTGCAAAACTGATCCACCCCAGCGGTTGAAAACTGATCC
>CALYPF010000067.1 GCA_945271245.1 uncultured Enterobacteriaceae bacterium
TAGACCGTTGGTGGTGACGGTAAGTGGATCACTTTTTACCCGTTGTTGACAGTTAGATCTAACGCGCGTTAAAAATAAGGATATCCTTCATATAGATAACCCCTATCTTAATATTATCGCCTGAATCTTAATATGCGCCTTAGCGACTCTATAACGCGAATATAGCGGCATTTAGCGTTAAGCAATGACCGTTATTAAGCGCGAGCTGGCTGCGGTTTAGGCAAATAATGGCGCCTTCACCTTCTTATTATCAGCCCTTTTTGATTCACACATAGCGGCTCACAAATATTCGCATGGAATATAAGCCGCGCGCGCCTTTCGTGAGCATCACCTACGGCAAAGCCGGGGAGCGCTCAGGTGATAAAAAGGAATGTCATCCCCATACGCCCTTTATCAATCATGATGAATCAGGATCCTTTTACCTTTCTAAACCGAGCCGCTGGATTCAGAATGCTGAACCCATATTTCAGCGTTGCGCGCAGATCGTGTTACAGTTTCTCCACCCCACTCTTTTAAAGGATGCAGATGGAGATGACTTCCCCGCAGGACCTACTCGCTCGTGCAGAAAATCTCTGTCTGCAACGTAATGTACGTCTGACGCCGCAGCGGCTGGAAGTGCTACGCCTGATGGCGCAGCATAATAGTGCCATTAGCGCATATGATCTTCTCGATCTTCTAAAGGTCAGTGAACCGCAGGCCAAACCGCCAACAATATACCGAGCGCTGGATTTTTTACTGGAACAGGGATTTGTTCATAAAGTGGAATCCACCAATAGTTATGTGGTGTGCCATCATTTTGATGAGCCAACGCATACATCCGCAATGTTTATCTGCGATCGCTGTGGCCAGGTAAAAGAAGAGAGCGCCGAGGGAGTGGAAGATATTATGCATCTGCTGGCGGCAAAAAAAGGGTTTGCGCTTCACCATAATGTTATTGAAGCTCACGGGCTGTGTGCCTCATGCGCCGAGATTGAAGCCTGTCGTAACCAAAATACCTGCCGCCACGATCATAGCGCGATGCAAAAGAAGCGCGGGCGAAAAGGATAAATATAGCGCGGGGTAAGTGCGGTACGTCCTTGTACCTGAGGGTGCCTCATGATGAGGCCGCACATTGAGAGAAAAGGTTACCAGTGATAATCGTTACGCTTTTCCCAGTCAGAAACTTCTTTTTCTGCCTGATCTTTCTGATAGCCGTAACGCTCCTGGATTTTACCGACGAGCTGATCGCGTTTACCTTCCACCACGGTGAAATCGTCGTCTGTCAATTTGCCCCATTGTTCTTTCACTGAGCCTTTGAACTGCTTCCAGTTACCACCGATTTGATCTTTATTCATTACAAACTCCTTATCGTTCGGTTTATCAAGCCAGAAATTCAATACTCTGCAAAGTGGCATACTCTTTGTCGTACGGTAAAGCTGGCAATCGGTAACATAACGTCTGCTACACAGGCTCAACCGTCGCATTGAGCCTTAAGTTTAGACAAGGATTTTATATTCAGCGGTGTTTTAAGAGTTTTTACCTAAAAAATACTTGGCAGCCGACTATCCCGCTTCTGACGGAAAGATTTTCAGGATGGCGACGCATCAATAGTAAAGGCCGACTATTACGCTGCTGGGCAAGCACCGTCACTCTACATCCGCAAACCAGGAACGGTTGCGCCAATGCTGGCGCCAGAACCACCCCAGCGACAGGCCACGAAGCGCTAAAAAAACCGCCAGCGCCAGCCATAGGCCATGGTTGCCTAAAACAGGTACGGTTAACAGCGTAAGACCAAACCCGGCCGCCGCAATCGCCATACTGTTACGCATTTCAGCGCCACGGGTAGCACCTACAAACATACCATCCAGCAAATAGCACCAGACGCCAATCACCGGTAACAGAACCTGCCAGTACAGGTAGTGATCGGCCAGCGTTCGTAACTCAGGCAGCGAAGTTAACACTGCAATGATATAGCGCCCAAAGCAGGCATAAATAACGGCAAAGCACAGCACGACAAGCCCCGCCTGCCGACAGGCAGCGTGCCACAGGTTAAGTAGCTGCCCACCGTTGCGCGCCCCGTAAGCCTGCCCGGAATACGCCTCCACCGCATAAGCAAAGCCGTCAAGCGCATAGGCCGTAAACGTCAGTAGCGTCATTAACACCGCATTGACCGCAACAATATCGTTCCCTAGCCTGGCACCATAGATGGTCAGCGACGCGAAACATATCTGTAATAGCAGCGAACGCAGCATGATATCGCGATTCAGCGCCAGTAAACGGCGCAGATTGCCGCGCCACGCGCCTTTGAGTAGCTGGATATCTATACCGCGCAGGCACATCACTCGAAATACCATAATTAGTCCCACCAGCAGCGTGCCATATTCTGCTATTACCGTTGCCAGCGCTGCCCCCCGCACGTTCATGCCAAGTCCCATAACGAACCAAAGGTCGAGTGTGATATTCAACACATTCCCCACCACCAGCAAAATAACCGGAGCCCGCGCATACTGGACGCCCAATAACCAACCTAATAGCACCAAATTCGCCAGCGAGGCCGGCGTGCTAAGCCAGCGGATCTCCAGAAAACGACGCGCCTGATATAAAACATTTTCATTGCCGCCCACCGCATGCAAAGCCAGGTCAATCAGTGGAGTACGTAACGCAACGATAGCAACCCCTGCGCTTAACGCCAGCATCATAGGCTGAGCTAAAGCGCGCGCCAGCGCCGGGATATCTTTAGCCCCCCACGCCTGAGCGGTCAGCCCCGTCGTGCTCATACGTAAAAAAAGCAGCAGCATAAACAGGAAGCTGGTCGTGGTTGCTCCCACGGCTACGCCGGCCAAATAATCTGGCGAATCAAGATGGCCGATAACGGCGGTATCCACCAGCCCCAGCAGCGGTACAGTGATATTGGAAAAAATCATCGGCAGCGCCAGCCGCCACAGTGCTTTATCTGTTTTATGGAAAAAAGGCATCGTCCAGCCCATTTATAATGATTTATCTTCTCCTGCTGCGAACAGCAGGCTTCATGGTTCTAAACTACCCGATCGGGCGTAGCGCAGGCGTAACATGGCAAATGATTGCGCGCGCTTTAGTGCCCCTGCATTCAGCCAGATATTCACAAGTTAGCGTGGTGCTCTCAATAAAGCTAAATAGACCGGGCCGCAAAGTGTATCCAATTTAACGGCAAATAACGTTCTTAAGTTCAGGCAGCATTGTTGAGATGAATATTAAAAAGCTTAAATAGAGGTCAGTAACGCCTCGGACACTGAAACAACCTGTGAATAAGCGGGATAAGGTAAGTATGATGGCTCTATCAAATACATCACCAGCGCTTTCTTCCTGACAAGAAAAGCGACCGGCTAATAAGATAAGCATCTGGCAGGCACGGAAGATATACGCATCCGGAAGATATGTACATTAATCCCAGACGAATGCGTATATCAGAGCACCTTCCACCGTATAAGCTGGAGCGCAGGCTAAAACTATTGTGCAAAGGAATTACCGGGCGAAGGCCGTGCGTGCAGGCAAATAACCTGCCACACACCGCCATAATTTACCTGCTTCAGTTAACCCGCATCCCTTTGCTTATCGACTCTGCATCGGCCGGCTATGTTTCCCTTCCCCTGTCGTTTTCATCTCAGCGCAGCGCTGAAAAAGTAGAGTTCGCCGCGCAGCATCCTGCCCTGAAATTACGGTGCGCCTGGCAACGTCTGACGTTGAGGAAACTACTCTGATTGTAATAGCTGACACACTGCGCGCCGCCTGTGGGCTGGCAGCACGCGAATAAAAGCGCCGACAGGATGGCTGGCGCTTAATCCAAATATACCGCAGATAATAGCCAGGAAGGCTTAGTGTTTTAAAACGGTTAGAGCCATTCGCCGTTGCGAATAACGCCGACGGCCAAGCCCTCAATGCTAAAGTTTTGCGAACGCAAATCCACTTCAATCGGCTCGAAGTCACTGTTTTCTGGCAGTAGCCAGACAACATTTCCCTGTTTTTTTAACCGCTTCACCGTGACCTCGTCTTCAATACGAGCAACTACTACCTGACCATTGCGTGCTTCCTGGGTTTTATGTACGGCAAGTAAGTCACCGTCCATAATACCGATATCTTTCATCGACATACCGCTCACGCGCAGGAGAAAATCAGCGCCAGGCCTGAATAAAGAAGGATCAACCTGATAGTGCCCTTCAATATGCTGCTGCGCCAGCAGCGGCTCTCCGGCGGCAACGCGCCCTACCAGCGGAAGGCCTGCTTCTTCTTCCACCATCAGTCGAATACCACGGGAGGCACCAGAGACGATTTCAATTACGCCTTTCCGCGCCAGCGCCTTTAAATGCTCTTCCGCGGCATTCGGAGAACGAAATCCAAGCTGCTTAGCAATCTCTGCCCGCGTTGGCGGCATACCCGTCTGGCTAATATGCTCCCGGATGAGGTCAAAAACCTCCTGCTGTCTGGCCGTTAACGCTTTCATTTCGCCCCCTGGTTGTATATACAGTTATGCTGTGAGTATATACAGCGCAATACGTTAAGGGAACCATAATTCAGCAAAAACCAGCGACTTATCGCAATACCGGGCGAATCAATAAAAGCGTTGCCACAATAATGAGATCCAGACAAAAGCGGCGAGCAGCATCGCAATGAATACCGCCGCCGATCCCATATCCTTCGCGCGGCCAGAAAGTTCATGCTTTTCAGTACCGATACGATCAACCACTGCTTCAATGGCGCTATTAAGAATTTCAACGATCATAATAAGTACCACGGATCCAATAAGCAGCACGCGCGTTAACGCATCAATATCCAGCCAGCAGGCGATGATTATGCCCGCGACCGCCAGTAATGTTTCCTGACGAAAGGCCGCCTCATTGCGCCATGCGGCGCGAAGCCCCTTCCAGGAATAGCCGGCAGCCTTGATAATACGGGTAATACCGGTGGTACTATTAGCCATGAAAAAACCCTTTTTTAAAATTTGCGTCCTGGCGAAAAAGCCGTAAATACAGCAATGTCGCAGAATTTATATGCTATTTCTGGTATGCTGCGCCGTAATGACGCTCTTCACTCAGAGGCTTAACATTGTCTATGGTAGACTGGCCCCACTTTTTCTATAAGTTGCTTAATTTACCACTAAGTTTGCTGGTAAAAAGTAAATTAGTTCCTGAAGATCCCTGCGCTGAGCTGGGGCTCGATATCTCCAGACCGATAATTTATGTCTTACCGTACAATTCAAAAGCGGACATTCTGACGCTTCGTGAACAGTGTCTGGCGCACGATCTGCCCGATCCCTTCGATCCGCTTGAGGTTGATGGCATTGTTTTACCGCGCTACGTATTTGTCCACGACGGACCGCGCGTATTTACTTATTACACGCCAAAAGAAGAGTCGATAAAACTGTTTCATGATTATCTGGATCTTCACCGGCGCAACCCTAATCTGGATATCCAATTGGTGCCGGTTTCCGTTATGTTCGGGCGCTCGCCCGGGCGTGAAAAAGGAGAATCAAATCCTCCTTTACGCATGCTTAATGGTATTCAGAAATTTTTTGCGGTGCTGTGGCTGGGCCGCGATAGCTTTGTCCGTTTTTCCACGCCCGTCTCGCTGCGCTGGATGGCCACGGAACACGGCACCGATAAAAGCATCGCGCAGAAACTGCTGCGCGTCGCGCGTATGCACTTCGCCCGCCTCCGTTTAGCCGCCGTAGGGCCGCGCCTTCCTGCTCGCCAGGATCTGTTTAATAAACTCCTTTCATCCCGGGCTATCGCTCGGGCGGTCGAGGATGAAGCTCGCAGCAAAAAAATTTCGCATGAAAAAGCGCAGCAAAATGCCATTGCACTAATGGAAGAGATTGCCGCCAACTTCTCCTATGAGGCCATTCGCATTACCGACCGCGTACTTGGTTTCACCTGGAACCGGCTTTATCAGGGGATTAACGTTCATAATGCTGAACGGGTGCGCAAGCTGGCGCATGAAGGGCATGAGCTGGTGTACGTTCCCTGCCACCGCAGCCATATGGATTATTTATTGCTGTCGTACGTGTTATACCATCAGGGTTTAGTGCCACCGCACATTGCCGCCGGTATCAATCTGAACTTCTGGCCCGCCGGCCCAATATTCCGCCGCCTCGGCGCTTTCTTTATCCGCCGCACCTTCCGCGGAAACAAGCTTTACTCAACCGTGTTCCGTGAGTATTTAGGCGAACTTTTTAGCCGCGGCTATTCCGTGGAATATTTTGTTGAAGGCGGGCGCTCCCGCACCGGGCGCCTGCTAGAGCCGAAGACGGGTACGCTCTCGATGACACTACAGGCAATGCTGCGCGGCGGCTCCCGCCCGATAACCCTGGTGCCTATTTACATCGGCTATGAACACGTGATGGAAGTTGGCACCTATGCGAAAGAGCTGCGCGGGGCCACGAAAGAAAAAGAGAGCCTGCTTCAAATGCTGCGCGGCCTTAGCAAACTGCGCAATCTTGGCGAAGGCTACGTCAATTTCGGCGAACCCATTCCGCTGAACAATTGGCTGAATCAGCGCGTGCCTGAATGGCGCGAAGACATTGATCCTATTGAAGCCGTGCGTCCGGCCTGGCTAACGCCCGCCGTAAACGAAATCGCCGCCACGTTAATGGTGCGTATTAATAACGCCGCCGCCGCTAATGCCATGAACCTGTGCTGTACGGCGCTGCTGGCCTCACGCCAGCGCTCGCTTACCCGCGAGCAGCTTCTTGAACAGCTAGATTGCTATATAGATCTGCTGCGCAATGTGCCCTACGCGCCGGACACTACCGTGCCGTCCGCCAGCGCTAGCGAACTTATCGATCACGCATTACGCATGAATAAGTTTGAAGTTGAGCAGGACACCATCGGTGAGATTATTATCCTGCCGCGGGAACAGGCGATATTAATGACTTATTATCGCAACAATCTGATGCATATGCTGATTCTGCCATCCCTGCTGGCCCAGATGGTGACTCAGCGTCGGCATATTACTCGCGATGAACTACTGCGCCAGGTAACGCTACTGTATCCCATGCTGAAAGCTGAGCTTTTCCTGCACTGGGATACCCCGGCGCTGGCAGCCGAAGTCGATGCGTTACTGGCAGAGATGCAGCGCCAGGGCCTGTTGCTAATTAATGGTGATACGGTACAGCTTAACCCCACTCGTTCACGTACGCTGCAGCTGCTGGCGGCCGGCGCGCGGGAAACTATTCAGCGCTATGCCATCACATTCTGGCTGTTGAGCAATAACCCCACCATGAACCGCGGCACGCTGGAGAAAGAAAGCCGCACTCTGGCCCAGCGCCTGTCGATGCTGCACGGCATTAATGCCCCGGAATTTTTCGACAAAGCGGTCTTCTCAACTCTGGTGCTGACGCTGCGCGATGAAGGCTACCTGAGCGACACCGACGATGCGGATCGGGAAAAAGCGCTGCTTGCATGGCGGCTGCTCTCCGATTTGCTGGCGCCGGATGTGCGTCTGACCATTGAAAGCTCCGTAGCACAAAGCGGCCTTCCGGAAAAAGCATAGCGGCCTGACGCCCGCCTGCAGCCCTCTTACCGCCTTGCAAAAGGCGGTAAATTTTCACCCTTCCCAAGCTCGTCATAAGGCGCCTAACGCCATGCCGTTTTACTGCCCCCGATGCCAGGGCTCCGACAAATCAAATGCAGCCCGTATCTATGTTCGTATTTTCCATAAGTAATCCACCACTGGCTGGCAAAAAGCGATACTAATTGATACTCAAATGGGCATTATAGCCGCGCATCTCACGCCCAGCCGGCGCGCTTTTTAACGCCTTCTCATCAAGAGTCGCCATATCTCACCTCAACCCTCGTCAATTACGCAGAAATAATAAGCTAGAGCTAAAGCGTAATAAAAAAATGCCCGCACGGGGCGGGCAGCGTTGAATACTGGCTATCTCGGCGAGATTAAAACGGCAGGAAACTCAGCATCAGACCGCCGAATAAAATCAGCCCGACATAATTATTATTCATAAAAGCGCGGAAACAGGCATCGCGATCGCGGCCAACCATCAGCTTTTGTTGATAGACAAACAGCCCACCCGCCAGCGCCAGAGCGCAATACCATGCCAGATTGAGGTGATTAAGCTCGCCAATCAGCGCCAATAGCGCCAGCATCGCCACCTGCAGCAGCCCGATAATCACCGTGTCGTAGCGCCCAAACAGAATCGCCGTTGATTTTACGCCAATCTTCAGATCATCATCCCGGTCTACCATGGCATATTCCGTATCGTATGCCACGGCCCAGACAATATTCACCAGAAACATCAGCCAGCAGGAAAGCGGCACGCTTTCACTCACCGCGGCGAACGCCATCGGAATGGACCAGCCAAACGCCGCGCCCAGCACCACCTGCGGCAGGTGGGTATAGCGCTTCATAAACGGATAGACCCACGCCAGCGCCAGCCCAATCACGGAAAGCAGGATGGTCATTGTATTGAGCGTTAACACCAGCAGGAACGAGAGCACCACCAGCACCACAAATAGCGTGCGCGCCTCTCTGCCGGTAACCGCGCCGCTGGGCAGCGGGCGATTAGCCGTGCGCTTAACGTGCCCGTCAAATTTCCTGTCGGCATAATCATTGACTACACATCCCGCCGCGCGCATTAACCAAACGCCGGCGATAAAAACGAGCAGAATGGAAAGCGGTGGCGCCCCCGGCGTTGCCAGCCACAAAGCCCACAGCGTGGGCCAAAGCAGCAATAGCGCGCCAATGGGTTTGTCAGTACGCATCAGGCGGTGATACGCCAGCAGTTTACTCTGCTTCAGACTCCACTCCATTTTTCATCCTCTCAATACAGCGGTGACGCAGGCAGGAATAGCTCCGTCAATAATAGTGGTTTTCCTGACAATTTCAGGCGGGAACGCCTTCCCCATAGCGCATCGTGCCGCCCTACTTCAATAAAGTCGCGCGTTAAATTTGAAGAGGTAAACAGATAACGCCCCAGCGGCGTCGTCCCGAGGTTACGCAGCGCCAGTTCAGGGCCATTCAGGGTGGATTCTGGCACCAGGGTGCGCCCGGCAAGCCAGGGGGCACCGTCCCCACACAGTAAAATTTCCCGCAGCCAGTAACGTTCATCTGCCGGGAGCAGCGCTGCTTCTTGCGGTAACAGCGCCTGCGCGGAGACAAAATCTTCAAATAGCAGCGTTACGCTTACCCGCTCGCAGCAGCCCTCAAAACGGCGGGTCATTGAATCCTCAAGAAGCAGCCATTCGCGCAGCGCGGGCGTAATCTCCGGCGGGCGCTGAAAGTAGCGAATGGCTCGCAGCTGCTTTAATGCGGGGTGAGACATAGCGCATTCTCCAAACCTGGCTCTGGACGCAGCATTGTACCCTGGAAGCCATGAGGCGTGGACGTTAACCTACAGATTCTCGATCGTTTGGATAACAAAGCTGCAACGACGGCCGCGCTCGCTTTGGCTGCCAGACAATACATACCCCTTTCAAGATTAGAGTTAATAATGCATAACGCACAATAAAATTGTGCATTAACCTGTAACGTCCGCACGCCCGCGCAGGGGCGGAGCCATACTCAGTGATAGAAGTGAAGGCGGGGGATTTACTCTTCTTCGTAATCCTCCATCATCAGCCTTTTATCCAGCTCTTCAGAGTGTTTTTTCATCCATGAAAGCGAGATAGGGCATGATGCAAAAGGTATATATTTCAATTTCACAGTCTGTTTTTTATTTCCAAAGTCATCATGTTCCTGAATAACCACCAAATACCGTTTCAACACCTCAACTTTAGTGGTTGTGCGGGTGAGCTGTTTTTTTATCCTTTCAGTGACTGTGTCAATAAGCTCCCTGGGGGCATCGTAATCTTCCCCATCATTTTCCGGGTTAAAACGACTGTAACACCATTCCTCAGCCAGTTTGCCCCATGACCAGTTCAGCTCACCTAACGCTTTCTTTATCTCTACCTGTAATTGCTGCGTTTGTGCTTTTGCACTTTCCGATACCCGCTTTGATGTCCCCATTTGTCCCCATCACGGTTGATATAGTCATTCTCGCTCACAGTGAGCAAGCTAATTTAATAAGGAGTTTAAAATGAGTAATACACTTGAGAATGCCCCAAGTCAGCGGCCACACCACGAGTCAGGCAAGCGTCGTGGCAATAATCCCCCTAAAAAGATTAATGAGGAATTTAATGTGCATAACATTTTACTAGCTTCCCGAAAAATACAGGAAATTATCCTGCTGGTGACCGTGACAATAACTCTTATAAAGGAAAGTAAATTAAGTTGTGCCGTGGGTAATCTTCCCTCGGTGCTTTTTATCAGCATTATTTCAATAGGGTATAATTAACAACTTTTGATATTCTTACTGAACTCTCTCTTTAATGCTGCATCGTCGGATTCATCAAATTCTATATTCTTCATGGTTCTTTCCAGAGCACAGATACACTTCTCTCGTTTTTTATCGAGTAAACGATAGGTAATATCGTTCCCGGAAGAGGTTACGCAGGAATCAATGATTGCGTATTCGATATTTACAGGATACCGGGCTTCTTTCGCCTTATGAAATCCCATACCACCGCCCACCGCCATCACTACTGCCACTTTTAATAAAGTCGAACGGAACTTTATCTTATGAAACTCACTGTGACACTTACTGCATTTCAATGTTTCTTTATCAACATTGTCAGCAGCGCTTAAGCACTTAGGACATACAATTTCCATATTTATACGTCACCCCTTGGTATTGAAATTGTCGATTTATCTCCAGAAACCATTAATACTATAATAATCGTTGTATCAATATCATTAAGCCATCGACAAAAAGCACCGCATTAAGAAAAAAACCAAATAAAAATAAATACATCCGCTCTTATCCTATAATATACGGCTTATTACTCCCGCTTTAACAGGCTGGTATTACATAACCACAGGGTAATCACTAATAACAGAATTGCGCCGGAATAAATAAAAACATCCAGCGGCGATTTGTGATCGACAATAATCAGCCGCACAATGGCCGTGATGCCAATATAAACAAAATAGCGTAGCGGGAAGTGATAGCCGGTCTGGAAATACTTCACGATCAGGGCAATAAATTCAAAGTAGAGGAACCATACTAATAGCCCTTCTACCAGTTGATACTTGGTGACGGCTTCAGACTGGGTAAACAGAACGTGCGCTAAATGAAAGGTCTCTTTGCCCAGGAATACCACCAGAATCACTGCCAGCCCCAGCAGCCCCAGGTTTAAAACGCTCTGCAGCGCAGAAGCGACCAGCGCTGCGCGACGACGGACGGGTTCGGACATGGTTTTCTCTTCACGTTGCTTGCCTGTCGCCAGTTATAGTGCAAAAACGTGATATTGATCCAGTTTTTTACTTATTTGTTAACTTTTATCGGCTCAGATTCCATGCCCGCCACCGGCCAGGCGAACAAAAAATTCCACCGCGTTACAGCCGCCCGTTTAAAAGAAACAGGTAACAGGCTTAATGAACGCGGCGTCTCTCAGAAATTAAAATCGCCGCACAAAGCGCCGTGGCTCCGGGTAGCTATTAACTATGCGGCAAGCGGGATCAGCGAAAACGCACGTTGCGATCGCTGGTCATACCGTAAAGATCGAATTTTCTGCCCAGCATCTGGCCGCCGTCGCGGGTTAATGGCGTCCAGCCAACCTGCGCGTGGCTGCGCGTTGGGCCGGAAGAGAAGAGATCGAGCGGCACAGAAACGTATACGCCCTTGGTAAATTCACCTTCGCCATACTCTTCGGCAGAAACGTTGGTCAAGGTCGCATAGCCGCCGACCACAACGCCGCTGTCAAAGTATTTCGAGATATCCAGCGTCCCGCCTTTATCGCCTGCCAGATACTGGCCCACGCTGGCCTTCACCAATACGCCGTGCGCAAACGGCGGCGTCCAGTAAGCGCTCAGATGCCCGGTTTTCACGCTGTAATCGGTGAACTTCATCATATCCTGCGCGCTGCGCCAGTCGCGCTGCTTCACGTAGTTAGCGTTCAGGCCGAACGCCCAGTTGCTGTCGAGCGGCCGATACAACACTTCACCGCCCACGCCGCCGAACATGGTTTCCAGATAGCCGCCATAAAGCTGGCCATACCAGCCTTTTCCTAAGTACTGGAAATAGTTCGCCTGAAGATTATTCACATACACATTATTCTTCACGTACTCACGCACTTGGGTACGCACGCGCGGCAGATGGGAGTCTTTTGGCGGATTGGTGTAGTTGAATTTATCGTAGTTATTCTTCAGGTTGGCAAAGACGCTGCCGGTAGTTAACAAACGATCCGTCAGCCATAAATCACCGGTGCCCATTACCCCAAGCTGATACATATAAAAACTTTCGGCACCGCCAAACGACTGATTCAGAACCGGATCGAGCGACACGCCGTAGCGGGGTTTATCGATATACCAGCCTTGCTCGGTAGTTTCCGGCGCCTCGGGGTTAATCCGCCTTTGCGCCAGCGGCGTTTCATGGCCGAGCGGCTCGCCCGCAAGGTGGCGACGCAGACTGTCCACCTCCGTTTCTGTGGTGACCTGCGGAATATGCAGGCGGTTTTCCGTAATACGTATTGTGCGCACGCCCTCGGGAAGATCGTTCATAATGATGCGATTTGCCCGCGCCACGCCCTCGCGGGAGTCCCGATATTTTATCTGCTCGCCGGAGACATAGAGCGTATCACCCTTAGTCTGGATCTTCGGCGCATCCAGCCCCGCATTATATTTCAGCGCCGTTAATTGGTTGGCCGCCACCGCGTGCTGCATAATGGCGTCCTGCGGCTGGGGTCGATAATCTGGTGCGCGGTTGTCCGCATAGGCAGGTTTCAAGTCATTAAAGTTGGTGCGCAGCGTAAAGCCGAAAGTAACGGTATTGCCGCGCTCATAGCCAAGGTTAATGTCCGCCCAGTCGGTAACGCGATAAATCGCTCCAACGTTAAATTTGCTCTTCTGGTCCAGCTTCCCGGCGAAATCACCGGTGTAGTCATTACCTTCGTACTCCAGCTTCAGGCGCAGCGGCTGCCATGGCGTCTGATATTCAATGCCGCCAAACAAAGATGTCGGCCCGTGAAACATATCCCCGGAATTAAACGAGCCCGCTTTCTTGTTGCTGTTATCGCGATAGCAATACTTATCGCTGGCACGGCACAGCGGATTGGTTACGTTGCCCGCGGTGCCTAAATATCCCCATCCCAGCCCCAGCGTGAAATCAAACGGTCCCCAGGCTTTGCTGGCAGTGAGGTATTCGCTATCGAACAGCCCGGTGCCGCCAAGATCGCGCAGCCCAAGCGCCACCTGCGGCGTCCAGTAGCCTTCCTGCAACAGACGTAGCTTGAGGTCGAAAGACTTATCTTTGTAGGTTTGATCGCCAGAGAAGGCTTCGACGCTGGAATAATTGCGGGTACGCACGTCGGTATAGCGTAATGTGGTCTCCAGCCACGGCATTAACTGCATGGATGCCGAGTAAAAACGATATTGATCGTTATCGCGATAGTTAAGGCTAAACTCACCGTCGCGCGCCATACGCGCGGTGGGCATTTGCAGTAATCCAGCGCCGCCAAAATCCGACTGGGAAGGCCCGATGGGGGCCGGATAGCTTTCGGCATGGCAGGCACCGGCAACGGCCAGCGCTAAAAAACTGTAGAAATAGCGTGTCTTCATCAATCCGGTATCCGATGGGTCAGGGAGTACAGAATCTGCTCGTTCAAGCCATCCCGGGCGGAAGAGAAGAGAGCGTCAGCAAAGCCGATGAAAATAAGGCTTCCCGGCGTGGGTTCAATGTGTCGGTGGTTCCAGTACGCTATCGGCGCTTTGAGCGTGCGCCCGTCGGGATAAATGACCCAGGCGTAACTGCGCTCCGCGCCCCGAAGCCGGCTAATGCCATCCAGGTAGGCATCTACGCTGCGCCCAGGCACCCAGACTTTTTTCCCCGGCGCGCTCGTAAGCCCCAGTAGCGTCACGCTGGCAGGCTGCGCGCCCGCCCACAGCGTATAGTGACCGTCCAGCGGCAGATTATTTTCGGCGTGTACGCGCACCCAGTCAGGGTCGAGATTTACGCGCAGCCGGCCGGTTATTCGCATGTCCGCAAGCTGGCGGCGCAGTTGTTCAAACGCCGCGCCGGTCTCGCCGGGATTCTCTGAGGCCAGCGCCGCCAGGCGCTGCAGTAACGCCCGATGGCGCCGCTGCGCGACCGCGCTGGCATTGGGTTCAGCAATCACCGCGCCGGGCCACCAGCTCTGCGCCAGCGCTGGCTGCGTCACCAAATCGGCAAGCCGTTCCACGCCGGAGAGTTTCAGCGGCGCAGCGCCGCCCGCCAAATGAACGGTCACATCGCCGGCGCCGTAGCTGATGCCGCTTAGCGCCAGAAGCAAAGAAAAGCAGGTCAGGATCGTTCTCATTCTTTCCCCGCTTTCAGCATCAATGTGGTGATGGGGTAGTAGTTCGGGCCGAGCAGCTGAGTTGATTTGCGAATTTGCCCTTCGTTATCCACCCAGTAGCGGTTTTCCCAGCGCCCACGCTCGCTAATAACGTTTTCTTTCAATACGCGAACCGCCGTGCTGGCAGGCCCGACGCTCAGCGTGTCTTTACCTTCCCAGTGAAAACTGGAGCGCAGCGTGGCAGCGCGAATTTGCTGATGTTCGGTCCACATCGCCTGGCGCGCCCACCGGGCACCATTGGTAATCTGCGCGGGCTGCCTGAGCGGGTCATCTTCGGTATCCGTCACGCTTATCAGGTTATCGCCAAGCCCAAGCGTCTTCACCAGGCGCCCTCGCTGTGTGATTAACATGGCTTCGTCCTGAGTCACCCATTTTTGGCGTCCGTTTTCCGCGTAGGCCAGTACCACGAAAATCTGCGGTCCGCCATTAAGCGTCACATACTGGCTGGCATACGGCATATTTTCGATTTCGTTATCCGTTAGCCTGACGCCTGAGGTCCCAAACAGGCTATTCCAGAGCGATTTCCCCGGCCCCGGCGTGTCCGAAGCACAGGCCTGCAAACACAGGCAAAGCATCACAATCGCAAGTCGCTGCACGACATATCCCCAAGGTCAAAATAACCACACCGCAGTGTGGTTATGGTTACAGCCCTCATCGCATTTACTGAGGGGTGGTGCTGGTCGTGGTGGTTGTGGTGGTTCCGGTATTTGAACCGTTACCACCGCCGGTGGCCGCAAGAGCAACCCCCACCGCAGACCCTACCGTGCTGGAACTGGTTGCCGTAGAGCTCCCTGTCGAAACAGAGGTCGCCGCGCTACCAGCCGCCTCTCCAACCGAAATCGGATCAGCATTTGCCGCACTAGCGGCAGCCAGCGTCAGTATGGCCATAGCGCCATAAAGCACTTTTTTCATAACAATTTCCCTTCAATGAATGAATGGAGATGTACCTGGAAAATTCCAGGCGCAGCGAGTATACACAACAAAAGAAAGCCCCTTACAGTGGGATATATATAAACTCAGACGAGGAGAAATATTAATGAAAGCAAATTCATCATTAAAAATAAGGATTAAAAATCATTAATAATTATCATGTTAGCAACACTCAATATAAAGATATTCTTAAATAAAAGACGATAACCAGAGAATATGAAAAATATTTTAGGATGAATCCCACAATCCTAAATAAATAGAATAACTCCACAGAAAAAGTAATCTTTTTAATAATTGTAAGAGGCCCTTATTTAATTTCCACGTTATTTCATGTATGAATAAAGCGATATATTTCCACACTCTTCCTGTAACAACTGTGCGCCGTGGGGAATTATTCCGGCAAACGCGATCGGCGCTGCCCGCAGGCGATTCACAGATCCTGCCGCTGCTTTAGCTCTTACCGGCAGCGCATATCCCCAGAACCAATAACGCGGCCCCGGTCGGGATAAATTCTAAATGTGAAGCTCGCAGCCCCAATCTCAGCGGCACTGCCAGAAAACGCCGACCCGTGTCACTTTACGGCAGGTTTTCCTGTTCTGAATCCTCTAAGGTTGTACATTCTCTGCGCAACAGGAGCGATGTATGTCTACGCTAACACTGGGCCTCTTTGGTATTGGACTGGATACCTACTGGCCGCAATTTCCCGCGCTGAAACCCCGGCTTGAAGGCTATCTGGAGCACGTCGCCGTGGGGCTAAGCCGCGATAATTACGCGATTATTAACGGCGGTTTAGTCGACAATGAAGAGGCGATGGAGCGCGCAATATCACGCTTTGAAACTGCGCGCGTCGACGCGCTGGTGCTCTACATTACCACCTATGCGCTTAGCGCTACGGTCCTGCCGCTGGTTCAAAAACTGAAAGTGCCGGTGTTAGTCCTCGCGCTGCAGCCAGAAGTCAGCATCCCCTGTGCCGCTATCAATCAACTTCCCGATCGCGGCGCCCGCACCGGCCAGTGGCTCGAACACTGCCAGGCCTGCAGCGCTCCGGAACTCATCAATGTATTTCAGCGCAGCGATATCGGGTATGAGCTTATTATCGGCCACCTGAAGGATGAGCAGGCCTGGCGAGAAATTCACCTTTGGCTGGCTGCAATGCATACGGCTAAAGCGCTGGCCGCAACCAATATCGGTATTTTGGGTCACTATTATGACGGCATGTACGATGTTTATTCGAATATAACCAATCTGTCGGCGCGGCTTGGAGTGCGCTTTAAAATCCTTGAAATGTGTGAACTGGCGACGATACGAGAAAAGGTAGAAACCGAACAGCTTGCCCGCAAATACGCTGAAGTTATCCACGCGCTGGACGTCGATAGCGCCTGCGAAGAAGCGGAGATAAAAAGGGCATTAACCACGGCCACCGCGCTGGACTCGCTGGTTGAAAAGCACCAGTTGGGAGGAATGGCTTACTACTATGAAGGCGCGCCCGGTTCCGCCCATGAAAACATTATTACCTCAGTGATCCTCGGCAATACGCTGCTCACCGCGCGCGGCATTCCCGTTGCCGGAGAGTGCGAAATAAAAAACGTCATCGCGATGAAAATACTTAGCCTGCTTGGCGCTGGCGGATCGTTCGCCGAGCCTTATGGTATTAACTTCACTGATGATACCGTGCAGTGGGGGCATGACGGTCCGGCGCATCTGCGGATGTCGGCAGAAAAAGTGAAACTGGTGCCGCTTCCGCTTTATCACGGTAAACCGGGAAAAGGCGTGTCGATTCAAATGACCGTCGCGCCCGGCCCGGTAACGTTCCTCTCCGTTATTGAGCATCGCGACGGCACTATCACATTGCAGTACGCGGAAGGTGAAGCGGTTAACGGAGAAACGCTGGATATCGGAAATACGAACAGCAACTACCGGTTCCCCGGCGGCGCAAAAGCGTTCACTCAGCGCTGGTGCGAGGGCGGCCCCGCGCATCACTGCGCCATCGCCACGGGCCACGTCGGCGATGCATTGCAAAAACTGGCTAAAATTCTAGGCGTGCGCAGCGCCAACATTTGTTAATTCACCGCCGCAGAGACAAAGGGCGTAAATATAACGGGGCGGAGAAACCAACGTTTCTCCGCCCCGGCTATTTTTGCCTTCAGGATAACCGCCCTGACGGGCCGGGATAACGCACCGTTAGTCCGCTTTTCGCCAGCTTTTATAGCGATTAATCAGCCCATTGGTGGAACTGTCGTGGCTGGTTACCGCGCTGTCATTGTTCAACTCCGGCAAAATACGGTTCGCCAGCTGTTTACCCAGTTCCACGCCCCACTGATCGAAGGTGAAGATATTCAGAATAGCGCCCTGGGTAAAGATTTTGTGCTCATAGAGCGCAATCAGTGCGCCAAGGCTAAACGGCGTTATTTCACGCAATAATATAGAGTTGGTTGGGCGGTTGCCTTCAAACACTTTGAACGGTATCACGTACTCCAGCGTCGCCGGATCTTTTCCCCGATCGCGATATTCCTGCTCAACCACCTCGCGGGATTTTCCGAATGCCAGCGCTTCAGTCTGGGCAAAAAAGTTAGACAGCAGTTTCGGGTGATGATCGGATAGCGGATTATGAGAAAGAGAAGGCGCGATAAAATCGCAGGGGACCAGCTTAGTACCTTGGTGAATTAATTGATAGAACGCGTGCTGCCCGTTAGTGCCCGGCTCGCCCCAAATGATTGGCCCGGTCTGGTAATCAACGGGATTACCGTTACGATCGACATACTTACCGTTCGACTCCATGTTTCCCTGCTGGAAATAGGCTGCAAAGCGGTGCATATATTGGTCATACGGCAGAATCGCTTCGGTTTCGGTGCCAAAGAAGTTGTTGTACCAAATTCCAATCAGCGCCAGCAGCACCGGCAGGTTTTTTTCAGGCGCGGTGGTCGAGAAGTGTTTATCCATCGCGTGGGCGCCGGAAAGCAGCTCGACGAAGTTATCAAACCCGACGGACAGAACAATCGACAGGCCAATCGCTGACCACAAAGAGTAACGGCCGCCGACCCAGTCCCAAAACTCAAACATGTTTGCCGTATCAATGCCAAACTCGCTCACCGCCCTCGCGTTGGTAGAAAGCGCCGCAAAATGTTTAGCAACGTGTTTTTCATCGCCAGCGGTTTCCAGGAACCAGTCGCGCGCGCTGTGGGCGTTGGTCATCGTTTCCTGGGTGGTGAAGGTTTTGGACGCCACCAGGAAAAGCGTGGTTTCCGGATCTACTTTTTTCAGGGTTTCGGCAATATGCGTGCCGTCGACATTAGAAACAAAATGCATATTGAGGTGATTTTTATACGGGCGCAGCGCCTCAGTCACCATAAACGGCCCAAGATCCGAGCCGCCAATCCCGATATTAACAACGTCCGTGATAGGTTTGCCGGTATAGCCTTTCCAGCTACCGGAAATAATAGCCTCGGAGAAATGCTTCATCTTCTCCAGCACGGCGTTAACTTCCGGCATGACATCCTTGCCATCAACCAAAATTGGCGTATTGCTGCGGTTACGCAGCGCCACGTGCAGCACCGCCCGATCCTCAGTACGGTTAATTTTTTCACCCGAAAACATTGCGCGGATAGCGCCGGTAAGATCGGCCTCTTTTGCCAGATCCTGCAGTTTCGCCAGGGTTTCTTCAGTAATGCGGTTCTTAGAAAAATCAACCAACATTAAATCGTCAAACGTCGCAGAAAACTTCTGAAAACGATCGCTATCATCGGCAAAAAGCTCAGAGATAGTGACATCTTTCATTGTATCGTAATGTTTTTGCAGCGCCTGCCAGGCGGCGGTACGCGTGGGATTAATATTTTTCATGGCAAATACTCTTATGATCTTGTGATAGGAGAACTGCAACTGGGGTCAATTGTAGCGCCACACGCGCTGAATCGTGATGATTTTTATGCCCTTTAAAATAACGTTTGTTCGGTAATCCTTGCCCTGCCCGACGTGCGATGCCTGAATCAGCGGCGTTAAGAAAGAGCGATAAGGCATTACGTTAAGGCGACTTTCTGGGATTGTTGCCGCCCAATTAACGGCAACAATCCGCTGCATAATTTTGCACCCCTGCGCGCCACCACGGTTTTTTGTCGCGTTAAAAATCATGTCGTGCCCCAGATTTAGTAGTATGCCGCGCGCTTAAAAAAAGCGGTTTACAGGTGCGATTGAGTGCAGACTGCTGAGCGTAAAGCGTTATCGCCTAAAAAAATATGACGCGCGCACAGCATCGGCAAAGTGATTGACAGCCCCCCTGCCCGCGGGTTACACCTATCGGTGCAACTTATGCGCAATAGCGCGTAAGCCAGAAGAGGTGCGTCGCCCAGGTAGTGTGTCCGAGGAGCCTATCCAATGAAGACACAGGAGGGGGAGCAACGCCGAGGAAATTTGCGCGTCGGCCGCGAAAGTTTCCGACCGCAGGGGCTGAATCCCCTGGGTTGTCACCCGGAGCGCCGCAGTGCAGCGTTTCGCAAGGTGGAGCGCTTCTGGGTAAACCGTAGCGCATGCCTTATTCTCGCTTCTACGTCTGCCCCGTTTCCCGCTCTTACTTTGTACCAGGGTATTTCATGATGATGGCCATCCAGGATGGCTCCCTGACACGAGGTTATTCATGACGCAAGTTACTTTCCCTACCGTTGTCGCAAAGTTTGGCGGCACCAGCGTTGCTGATTTTGACGCCATGGACAGAAGCGCCGATGTCGTTTTATCTGATACTGATACCCGGCTGGTGGTGCTCTCCGCTTCCGCAGGCGTCACCAATTTGCTGGTCGCCCTGGCTGAAGGGTTGCAGGACGCGGAGCGCTACATAAAACTCGATGCCGTTCGCGCTATCCAGTACGCCATTCTTGACCGGCTAAGCGATCCCCATACGATTCGTGAAGAAATCGACCGCCTGCTGGATAATCTGACCACGCTGGCGGAAGCCGCCGCGCTGGCTCCTTCTCCCGCCCTTACCGATGAACTGGTCAGCCATGGCGAATTGATGTCCAGCCTGCTGTTTGTCGAAGTGCTACGTGACCGTGGCGCCGAGGCGCAGTGGTTTGATGCGCGTAAAATTATGCGCACCAGCAATCGCTTTGGACGCGCCGAGCCAGATATCAATGCGCTGGCCGAACTGGCGCAGCAGCAACTGGCTCCGCGCCTGGCGCAATCACTAATTATTACGCAAGGGTTTATCGGCAGCGACGTAAATGGCCGTACGACGACGCTCGGTCGTGGCGGAAGCGACTATACCGCAGCGCTGCTGGGCGAGGCGCTTAGCGCCTGCCGAGTCGATATCTGGACCGACGTGCCGGGTATTTATACCACCGATCCGCGCATCGTCCCGGCGGTGAAACGTATTGATCGCATCGCCTTTGAAGAAGCGGCGGAAATGGCGACATTTGGCGCCAAGGTGTTGCATCCGGCCACGCTTTTACCCGCCGTTCGCAGTGATATTCTGGTGTTTGTTGGCTCCAGCAAAGATGCGCGCGCGGGTGGAACGCTGGTGTGCAAAAAAACCGAACATCCGCCGCTATTTCGAGCGCTGGCGCTGCGTCGAAAACAAACGCTGTTAACGCTGCACAGCCTCAATATGCTGCATTCACGCGGTTTTCTGGCGGAAGTATTCAGCATTCTGGCTCGTAACAATATCTCGGTAGATTTAATCACTACGTCAGAGGTTAATGTAGCGCTCACGCTGGATACCACCGGCTCTACATCCACCGGCGATACCTTGCTCACCAGCGCGCTACTAACCGAGCTATCTTCTCTGTGCCGGGTCGAAGTGGAAGAAGACCTGGCGCTCATTGCGCTGATTGGTAATTCCCTTTGCGCCGCCAGCGGTGTAGGAAAAGAGGTGTTCGGCGTACTGGATCCATTTAATATTCGTATGATTTGTTACGGCGCTTCCAGTCACAACTTATGTTTTCTGGTGCCCGGCAGCGTGGCCGAACAGGTCGTGCAAAAGCTGCACCGCAATTTGTTTGAATAGCCTCTGGCGAAATCGCATTTTACTTCGCGCCCGGGCAACCGGGCGCTACGCTTCGGCAATAAGCGCTCCGCGCATCATAAAAGCCCCCACCAAAATACTGCGTATTAAAAGACCGCCCTGTTACCCCGGCTTTGCGGCAGGACGTGATTTACATCAGAGCAAAATATTTAGGCCCGCCCATTCTGGAGTGAGGTTACCATCAGCGTCTGATATACCAGCCGGTCGAGGTCTTCCTCTCAACCCCAAGGCTAGGTGGTTACCGGGGCGGGCGGCTGTTTGGGTTTGATGAGTCCACGCATCGAACGCCTGCGATTAAAGTCGGGATGCAAAATTCAGGGCTTGCCGCGACGCTGGGCAAACGCTATTTCTCACCGTTAACGGCGCTGCCGGGCGCGCTGTTTTCGGTGCGGCACAAGATAGCCGACTCATTACTGGCAGGATACCGGCCGGGGAAAGCCGTAGCGACCCAGTGCGCTGTCGCGCGCGGCATACCGTTATCTTTCAGCCAGCCCCAGCCCCGTGCGAAGTAATTGCGGGCGACGCAAGATAATCCGTTACATTTTAGTGGCCTTCCGCCCGCGCGGGGTAAGAGCAGGCCGCTATTCTGACGAAAATAGCGTTTGGCCGATACTCGCGCGCTGCCGCGCAGCGGGCGAACGGTTTTAATCTCAAGGGATGGATTATCTCTGGCCGGACAGAAAAGTTTTTATGAAGGGAAACCGCTGGCGACCCGCTATTCCGTTTACAGAGAGGTATCTGGTCGCCAGCGCTGTTATTCAAACATCAATATTCATCACGCTCATCGTCGTCATTCGGCTGTTCCAGCACGCTGTAAGCCACGGCGCAAAACAGTGAATTTAACCGCTTCATATCGCCCAGCAGCCCAAGATGTAGCGAACTGGTTTCAATACTTTGCACGTTCTGCTGATGCAACCTGTCAACATGCGCGTGCGCGTAGCGCCGATCCAGAATACGAAAGCGGTGTTTACTGCGACGCAGGCGACGAGCGCTGGCTACATCGCCGGAAAAAAAGACCGACAGCGCCAGACGCAAATTACTGAGCAAGAGCTGCAGCAGATTATCCAACTCTTTCAACCCTTCCGGAGAAAACGCGCGCCGCGCCGCCAGCGATTTATGCGCGACTTCGCCTCCCATACGCTCAATGATATCCGCCGCCTGCTGGAGATTAAGCGACATTTCGATTATCTCCGCCCAGCGCCGGGACTCCTCTTCCGCCAGATCTTCCTTCGGCATGCGCGCCAGGTAGAGCTTTATTGCGGTATGCAGCACGTCCACATCGTCCGCCAGCTTACGCAACTCTTTTGCCTGGCGCGGCTCACCGTGCATCACCTTATTCCAGATTTCCAGCATATGCTCCAGCACGTCGCCCATACGCAGTGCCTCCCGCGCCGCGTTCGCCAGCCCCAACGCTGGCGTATCCAGCGCGCTGGCGTCGAGATGCTTCGGCTTCATGCGGTTTCCCACTTCCGGCGCTTCCTGAATGATTCGCTGGCAAAAGCGCGCCATCACGCCGGCAAACGGCACCATTGCAAGGCAGCGGATAAGGTTATAGAACACGTGAAAATAGATAACCAGCTCAGATTCCGGGAGCGCCAGCCGACGCATTTCACCGGCCAGTAGATGCACGAAGGGTAATACCAGCAGGCTACCAATTAATTTAAATAGCAGACTGCCCAACGCCACGCGCCGGGCGGCGGCATTCGCTGCGCTGTTGTTTAACATCGCCAGCAATCCGGAGCCAAGATTGGCGCCAATGACCAGGCAAAGCGCCACATCGAAAGAGATAACTCCGGTGGACGTTAAAGTCGCCGTCAGTAGCACCGCCGCCAGGCTGGAATAGCTGATAATGGCGAACATAGCCCCAATCAGTGCATCCAGCATAATATCGCCGGTCAGCGAGGCAAAAATGACTTTTACACCGGCGGCCTGGGTGATGGGCGTGACGGCTTGCACAATCAGTTCCAGCGCCAATAATATTAGCCCAAGGCCAATGCCTACTCGCCCTAGCTGCCCGGCACGCGTCTGTTTACGCCCGAGGAAAAAAATCACGCCGATAAAAATTAGCAGCGGCGACACCCATGAGAGGTCAAAAGTTAATACGCGCGCCATTAACGCGGTGCCGACATCGGCTCCCAATACGATGACTAACGCAGGCGTTAACGCCACTAAATCCTGAGCGACAAAAGATGTCACTAGCATCGTCGTCGCATTACTGCTTTGTACCAGCGCGGTAACGCCAATGCCGGCGCAAAATGCGAGCGGTTTTTTTTCAACGCTGCCACTTAACACGCTGCGCAAACGCGCGCCAAATACGCGCATAACGCCGGTGCGCACAATGTGCGTTCCCCAAACCAGCATCGCCACCGCTGATAGCAGATGTAACAGAGTTAACACACCTTCTCCTTAATCTTTATTTTACGTTTCCCTGGTAGCAACCGTGATTGTTACCCAACTGGCCGCCGCGCCAGCGATAGAAAATTCAATTCTGCGCTCATTAGGCTGATAGTGCCGCACGCTGTGAAACGATAATGGTATCTGCCTGTCAGGATGTTCAGTCATACGCTCCGGGCGTCCAGGCAGCGCCGGTATGAGGTACGCCCACCGTCGGCATCGGCGTATTGAACGCACCTAAAGACGATAATGCTCAACGATCCCAACGGGCTTAAGTATAAGCACTCTCGCTAAATCTCCCCCGTTTTGGGAGCCGGAACAGATTTTATCGTAAGTCCCCCCCAGCCGCAGCGGCTGGGGCATGCACGGGTAACAATGATTTGAGCCATCGACGGTAACGCCGCTTTCCGCTTTCCGCTTTCCGCTTTCCGCTTTCCGCTTTCCGCTTTCCGCTTTCCGCTT
>CALYPF010000068.1 GCA_945271245.1 uncultured Enterobacteriaceae bacterium
TTTCAGTTTTCAGTTTTCAGTTTTCAGTTTTCAGTTTTCAGTTTTCAGTTTTCAGTTTTCAGCAGGATGATTATCTTTTTCCGCAGGCATCCCAATAATTTCATTTGCGACACCGGCCGTTATCTCAATCCCTTTTCTTCTGGTAAGAAGCACATAGAAGCATTCTTCCGGCTATACCTCTGGCGGATTAATCACCGCCTTCGCAGAAGAAGGCTCCGCGCCACGAAAACAGACGCTGTCGGAACGGCGCTTATCATCGTCGCCGTTAGTTGCTGCGGCGCAAAAGTAATAGCGCATGCTTTAACAAACTGAGAAATGGCGCTACGCCTCGCGCCGCTGGTGACAGCAGCCCGCCAGGTTATTGATAATAGGGCATTCGGCGCTCTCATCTCCCGGGCAGGATTGTGCAAGCTGCATCAGGCGCGCCCGCATCTGCGCCAGTTTTTCCATCTGCCGGTCGATATCCGCCACTTTTTGCAGCGTACGCGCTTTCACATCAGCGCTGTGGCGTGCGGGGTTATGAAATAGCGCAATAAGTTCACGGCACTCCTCAAGCGTAAATCCGACCAAACGCGCCTGATGCAGCAGCGTCAATTCTTCAATATGTCGCTGTTGATAAAGGCGATAACCGTTTTCACTGCGACCGGGCGCGGTGACCAGCCCCTTTTGCTCGTAAAATCGGATAGCCTTGCTCGACAACCCGGTTTTTTTGGCTACATCGCTAATATTCATTATTGTCTCTCCTGTTGGCATAACGCCGACATCAGGCATTACTGAAAGCGCTGCGGCCAGGCGCTGACCCGCCGTGCGTTTTTTCTGGCACGCGCTAGCGAAATAATAATCAGGTTAACGTATGCGTTCGCCCTTTTCACACCAAAATCCCCTGCATCAGCCACCATCAGGAAGGCGTAGCATAATAAACTTTTACTCACGCGCGCCCCCTGATTCACATCATTAAAAGACTGGCGCCAGACCCGGCTATTTTTTATTACAAATCCCCCTGGCGCTGAAGCGCTCCCTTCCATCGCGCACTCTTTTATTGACCTTCCCCTTGAGGGAGGGTTTAAGCTTAATCACATCACACCGGGGTTAACCCTCCCCCATCCACTAAGGAGTCTGCTATGTCTCATACTGTGACCCTGGCACTGGAAGGACTTTCCTGCGGCCACTGCGTAAAACGCGTCAAAGAAAGTCTGGAACACCGCCCGGACGTTGAACGCGCCGAGGTGACAATTGAGAACGCCAGTATTACCGGCAGCGCCAGCGCAGATGCGCTTATCGCCACAATTAAAGAAGCGGGCTATGACGCCCGAATCGCCTCCCCAAAGACTAAACCGCTGGCGGCATCGAACGCTCCGCCGGAAGCACCGACAGCGGTAGACTCTGAGCTTCCGGCACAGCCGCAATCTGGCGAAGACAGTCAGCAGCTTTTGATAAGCGGCATGAGCTGCGCCAGCTGCGTTACGCGCGTACAAAACGCGCTGCAAAATGTTCCCGGCGTCGTTGCCGCCCGGGTAAATCTGGCAGAGCGCACGGCGCTGGTAACAGGGTGCGCGGCGCCCGAGGCGCTGCTCAATGCCGTCGCCGCCGCTGGCTACAGCGCCGAGGCCATTGATAATGACATCGCACGCCGCGAACGCCAGCAACAATTAGCGCAGACGGCAACCCGCCGCTTTCGCTGGCAGGCAATACTCGCGCTGTCAGTCGGCATCCCGGTAATGATTTGGGGTATGTTCGGCGATAATATGACTGTGACCGCGACCAATCGCACGCTCTGGCTGGCGATTGGCTGGGTTACTCTCGTCGTCATGGTGGCTGCCGGCGGCCATTTCTACCGTAGCGCCTGGAAAAGCCTGCTTAATCGTAGCGCCACCATGGATACGCTGGTAGCGCTTGGCACCGGCGTAGCGTGGCTTTATTCGATGAGTGTCAACCTCTGGCCACAGGCCTTCCCCACCCCGGCCCGACATTTATATTATGAGGCCAGCGCGATGATTATCGGCCTCATCAATCTTGGGCATATGCTGGAAGCCCGCGCACGGGCGCGATCCTCTCAGGCGCTGGAACGGCTGCTGGGGCTTACCCCTCCCACAGCGCGGCTGGTAACCCGCGACGGTGAGCGCAGTATTCCTCTGGCCGAAGTCCAGCCCGGGATGACGCTGCGCCTGGTGACCGGCGATAGAGTTCCGGTAGACGGCGATATTATCAACGGTGAAGGCTGGTTTGATGAATCCATGCTTACCGGCGAGCCGGTGCCGCTGGGGAAAACGGCGTCGCAAACCATTCACGCCGGGACAATAGTTCAGGACGGCAGCGTAACCTTTCGCGCCAGCCGCACCGGGAACCAGACCACTCTGGCGCGCATCATTTATATGGTACGTCAGGCACAAAGCAGTAAGCCCGAGATTGGGCAATTGGCCGACCGCATTTCTGCGATTTTTGTCCCCGCGGTGGTGACCATCGCACTCATTAGCGCCGCTATCTGGTATTTCTTCGGCCCGGCGCCGCAGGTCACCTATATGTTAGTGATTGCCACCACGGTACTGATTATTGCGTGCCCGTGCGCGCTTGGGCTGGCCACCCCGATGTCTATTATTGCCGGCGTCGGGCGCGCGGCGGAATACGGCATATTGGTACGCGACGCCGACGCACTCCAGCGCGCAAGCGCACTGGATACGCTGGTGTTTGATAAAACCGGCACGCTTACGGAAGGTAAGCCGCAGGTCACCGCCATTGAAACCGCCACCGGCGTGGACGCCGATGCGGCGCTGCGCTTCGCCGCCGCTCTGGAACAAGGCTCAGCGCATCCTGTGGCACACGCGATAACGGCGCGTGCCGCCAACTACGCACTGCCTGATATCAGCGCGTTTCGTACTCTGCGTGGGCTAGGCGTAAGCGGAGAGGCCGAAGGCCACCAGCTCCTGCTCGGCAGCCTCGCTCTATTAAAAAAGCACCACATCAGCTGCGAGGAACTGGCTCCGCGCGCAGAAGCCTGCGCCGCACTCGGCGCCACGCCGGTACTATTGGCTATCGATGGCTACGCCGCAGCGCTGTTCATTATTCGCGATCCGCTGCGCCCAGAAAGCGCCAGTGCGCTAAAACGCCTGCGCCAGGAAGGTTATCGTCTGGTGATGCTAACGGGTGATAACGAAACCACCGCCCAGGCGATTGCCAGGGAAGTGGGGATCGATGAAACCATTGCCGGCGTATTGCCGGACGGGAAAGCGCAGGCCATTACGCAACTGCAGCAACAGGGGCGACGCGTAGCAATGATAGGCGATGGCATTAATGATGCCCCGGCGCTGGCCCAGGCTGATGTAGGCATCGCCATGGGCAGCGGCAGCGATATCGCCATCGAAACCGCTGCGATAACGCTGATGCGCCATAATCTCACCAGCGTCGCCGATGCGATGGCGATTTCTCGCGCCACGCTGCGTAATATGAAGCAAAACCTGGCGGGCGCGTTCGTTTATAACGCGCTCGGCATTCCGATAGCCGCCGGTATTCTCTGGCCGTTTACCGGTACGCTATTAAACCCGGTCGTCGCCAGTGCCGCGATGGCGTTATCCTCTATTACCGTAGTCAGTAACGCCAATCGGCTACTACGCTATACGCCGCCGTCCCAAACATAATGCGACGCATATCAATGTTTTTGCACCGTTAAAGGGTATAACGCTAAGAGATCGGCCCCGCTGAGCAAAAGAGATATGCGCAGCGGGCCTCTTTATAGCGCTGCCGTCTATGGATTGGGCGACAGCACCGTTAGCTTACTCGGTTTCAGTTACCCGGTACTCACTGAACCGATACACCTGAATTGTAAAAACGGATGCCAAACTATGCGATTACGCTACGGACAGCGCGCGCTTTTGCGCGATTTATCTCTTACTCTGATATTGATCTCCGCCGCTGCCTCGGGCGCGGGGTTTCCCTGCGATGCGTCGCTGACTGCGACGGAAAGCGCCATCTGCGCAAAACCGGCGTTAAGCCAGCTTGACGATATCCTGAATCAAAGCTTCAAAGCGGTGATAGCCGATGTACCGCCAGCGCAAAGAACCCGCCTATATCATCAGCAAAAGCTATGGTTGAGCCAGCGCGATGCCTGTGGCACCAGTGAACGCTGCATTGGCGAACGGATGCAGCAGCGCATTGCTCAACTTAATGAGCAGGGCGCTAACGCCGCAGCCGGTATTGACACGCTCATCGCCTCAATTGCCAGCCAGCCTAAATCTGCCGCACAGGGGTTAATGGACTACGATAACGGGCTGGCCTCCGCCTGGCTGCTCTATCTGCATCAGTTTGAGCCGACCAGCGGGGTTACCGACGCCGAAGCCAAACATCGCGAAGAGGTTGCCTATGCGGCCCTGCGCGAAGGCGACGGGTTTATGGCTTCGCTCTTTGACGATATCAAAAACGACCCGGAGACCAGCCGGGATAAAAGCGTGATGCTATTGCTCAGAATGAGCATCGAAAGCGCTAATTATCAGTCAGCGCCCGGCGACGGGTATCGCCCCTTCGTCCACTGCTTCATTTTCCAACGCCAGGGCCGCCTGGCGTACGATACCTTTGGTGCACTTTATGGCTCTACGCGCGATGCCGGCGCCCCCATATGCCCGCCGGATAAAGGGCTTTTTGAAAGTTCCGGCTGGCTGGCGCTCAATCAGGCAATGGGGCCGCTCACCGGCAGTATCGGCGAGGAGGCCGGTACCATCCGTTTTTCCAGCTATGCCGAGTGGCGATTACTCAATTTACAGGCCACCGTTTCCCCTGAGCTTTTTTTATCCTCCGAAATCAGCGGCCGAAAATTCGCAACCTCCGCGCAAATCCTGCAGCGACTTAAAGCATTAACCGCGCGGGGCGCACCGGTGATAAAAGCGCTTGATAGCGCCGAAAGCGACACCGCGAACTGGCTACAGCGCGCGCACCTTTTCCCCGGCAAAAGCGAAAGTCGCGGCGACGCATATTGTGAATATGTGGCTGCAGATGCGGCTTGATTTTATTGATTCGATGGGCGAAGACATGGACGAATAATCTCATTCGGCGGGCTATTCAGGGCGGTCTTTTGGATGCGCTGTCATCGCAGAGCAGGAAAGCCGCCCGCGAATTACCCCGTCACTTCTGGTGTGGCGTCTTGCCTCAGGAGGACTAATACCTGGCTTTTACTGTCATCAATGCTAATAGCCCTACCGAGGCCTTTGCCTTTCAGGGCGGCCTTTTCATACCTTTCCCGCCGAGCTATCAGCCGGGCTGCGTTTTAGCCGGACCCGGCGTTCGCCCGACGCGGCGCATTTACCATAAACACCACGCGCCCACGATAATAAGCGCTGCGAGAAAGCCGCCGTTCCCAATCGTCATTCCAGACACCTCCCTGCACCAGCCCCAGTTTGAACGGCACGCGGAGCGCCATTAGCGCGGGCAGGTAGCGAGCGTACTTTGTGACGGTCTGCCGTCCCTGATATGTTTGGATAACCAATTCATCGACGGGCAATTGGTTGAGCGTCTGTACGCTGCCGTTTTGCGCCCAGTCCAGCAGGCCCGTGACGCTAAGCCGATATCGGCTATCCAGCCCGTCGCGCACCTGGCGTAAGAAATGGTCATACTCGCCGAGGCTGCGGGTAGCGGCGTCGAAATCCAATTGCAGGCCCACTACGTGATTCCCCGCACGCCGCCAGTGCTCCATTAATACAGCGACGCGCTTTAGCGTGTCGAGCGGTAGATCCAGCGTTTCAATGCGCAGAGTAAGCCACAGATTCGGCACCGTTAATTTGGCCACGGGGATGCCCAGTGCGCGAAAGCAAGCGCGCTGAGGGCAAGCCAATGCCGTCACCTCACCCTGATGCAGATAGACAGTATGCGCACTACGCAGCGCCGGCTGCGGATGCACGCCGGCCCACAGCCAAAACTCGCCGCCGGCGCTGGCGGCCACGATGTGCTCAGCGTCTGGTAGTTTGGCACCGCTCAATAGTAGCAGCACTGCTACCAGTAATATTTGAGCTTTCTTTCCCACTAGCTGCCTTTAAATTCCTCTTTCAAACGCATAAACCAGCGCTTTCGCTGGGTCTCAGGCACTTGTTGCATACCGCAATCGTTACTGCCCGATGGCTCAAAACATTTCACCGCCCGGTAAAGCGCATAGGCGCGATCTTCTGGCTCAGTTTTTGCGTCTTCGATTGCGCGCTGATAAAGCGATAACCTGTCGGGAATATTCATCCAGTCCCGGCCGTCATACTGTATTTCGACTATCGAGGGAGAAAGCTGATATTCCGGCCCGCCCCAGTGAGCAAACATTTTTATCCGGAAAAATTCACCAATGCAGTTCAGCGCGTGACCGTCGTGAGGCGAATTAACCAACGCCTGCGCGCTCTTCATCAGCGATGCGCAGGCATATCCCGATTCGACGCCGCCGCCCTGCCAGTCAAAAATATCCAGCGGTACATCCTCAAATTGCGTGCTATCAGGGAGTTTGTGTATTCCATTTCTCAGCGCGACATCGCTAAGAAACGCTCGGGCGTCTCCTCTTTCTAAATCCCGGCGCAGCAGCGTGTACAGCGCGATGGTTTTTTCTTCATCGTGCGGCGCGCTGGCCGCCTGGCGGCGCAGTAGCGCATCATCAGCGACCATTTTTAACGCCTGAGCTCGCCAAATAAGCGCTGTTACCGGGCTATCCTGCGCAAAAATCTTTGCCGTTTCTCCGCGCCAGACCAGTACGCGCGAAAGGCGCATCTGTAAATAGTGCTTCTGTTCCGCACGCGGTGCGATGGTCAATAAATGACGCCAGTGCGCCTCCGCTTGAGATAGTTTTTTCTGTTTTTCCAGCGCTGAGCCGTATATAACCTGTCGGCTAAAGGCAAGGATATCGGTGGCGGACAGCGTCTGGGCAGGGTTTATACTGGCAACAACCCGCGCGTAATCACCGCGTTTGAACTGTTGCAACAGCGAGAGATAATCCCAAAATGACGCATATTCACCTGAAATCATTGGCTTTAATGTCTCAAGTGAAGCGCTCTCCTGGTCGTCTCCTCTTAACGCGCGCAGCGCTTCTGTAAAAGTAATTAACGGCGCATTTTTATCACCGTGAAAAGCAGCCCGGCCATTATCGTCATAGCTGCCCTGCAAAACATTGTCAGCTTCAATAACGCTGTCCAGCAGCATCGCCGGCTCGCGCGCAGCGAGAATTTTCGCTTCATAGGCCTGCATTAGTGATGCCCAGTCGCCCAGATACCAGTCCACGCGACGCTGCATATCACGAGCCGATGGCGCGTAGCGCCCTTGCGGCCAGCGTACGAGGTAATCATTGAGGTAGCGGCGCGCCGTTTGCAGTTGTGCATCGTCAATGTTACGTCGTTCAAGCCAGCCGTATTCATCCGTCGCCCGTTCACTGCTTGCATTTAGCGCCACGCGAAATTGCATATAGCTTGCAGTTTCCGCAACCCAAGGCTGTGCGCTTTGCCGAAGCGCCGAAAACTCCGTCTCTGCCAGTGGATAATCGCCCTGGTAAAACGCCCGCGCGCCCTGCAAATAGCGCACAAAATCATCGGCGTGCGAGCCGGGCTGAATCTCAATCGGTGGAATCGCGGCAGATTGCCCCGGTGCGTGTTGCTGTATAAATGACGCCGCCCGCAGATTGGCAAGAGTCCGACGTTCGTCGGCGCTGAGTGCATCGTCATCTAATAGCGCGGCGAAAAACTGCATGACAGAAGCGGTGGAATTGGACACAAAGCGCCCCTGGGTATAGCGAGTCGCCGTAAGTTCATCCGGTGATAGCGTTAGACCCAGCCTCTGGATCTGCTGCACCAGCGTATCGCGCACGCCGTTGTCGCTTTTTTCTTCGGGTTTGATGTAGTCCAACCGCTCAGGCCAGGGGGTAAAGAAATAATCGCGCGATATCGGCCAGTTGGCCTGAGCAGACGATGCCAGCATCTCTATTTGATTACGCGTGGCAGCGTAGAGTAGCAGATTGGTGCGGGAGTCATTTTCAGGTCTAAGCCAGGGCTCCCCCACGTTTGAACAGTAAAAACCGCCGCCGAGACAGTAGTTTGAGTCGCCTGATGCCTGAGCGTTAATGGGAATACTACCCGCCAACAGCGCCATCAAGAAAAAGACACGTGGTTTCATCGTTATCCTTATGTAATTTAACAGCCGCATCCCGGCGCTCGTCCCTGATTTGCACCGCACAGCGTTGCCGCGTTAGCATAGAACTTTCCGCTGCGGAAAGATATATGCGCCTGATTCAACGCCTGTGGTTGACCATTTTCCGCCCGCTCACCTCCAGTTACGGCTGGCCTGCGCTAGATATGACGCTACCCGGCCGCCGCAAACTGCATCTGGTGGGCAGTATTCATATGGGGACGCCCAATATGGCGCCGTTGCCGGCAGGGCTATTGCGCAAATTGCACCAAGCCGACGCACTGATTGTTGAGGCCGATATTCGCGATAGCGCATCGCCATTTACCGAAGAACCCCCGCGAGCGCCATTGCAAGCGCGTCTTGACGAGGCGCTGTGGCTCCAGACCGCCAAACGGGCGCAGGAGATAGGTCTGGCGACCGAAACGGTTGATGTTCTGCCATTCTGGCAGATAGCGCTGCTGCTGCAGGCGCGTCAGGCGCAGCATCTTGGCTTACGCCCGGAGTTCGGTATCGATTATCAACTGCTTGAGTATACGCAGCGAGCGAACTGTCCGGTCGCCGAACTGGAGGGCGCACAGCGGCAATTATCGCTCTTAAAAACACTGCCTGACGAAGGTTTTCGCCTGCTGGAAGATACGCTTACCCACTGGCATACCAATGCCCGACTGCTGCAAACGTTAATGAGCTGGTGGCTTAACGCCCCGCCGCGCAGGCCGCTCGCAGCGTTACCCGTGACTTTTAGCCAGGATTTGTACGACACGCTGATGACAGAAAGGAATCGCCAGTGGCATAGATTTTTATATGCACTGCCTCCCGGGTACTACGTGGTCGCCGTGGGGGCGCTGCACCTCTACGGCGAAGGAAACTTGCCCTTGCTACTGCGTCGGGGGCCGCCAATTTAATGAGCGCTGGCCCCCGCCAGCCCCGTATTTTATGATGATGAAATTCACCGCTTCCGCCCGCTTAGCGCGGCAGCGCCTCCATTTATTTTCCATGAGTATTTTGCGATGACACCCGCAGTCAAACTACTTGAAAAAAGTGCAGTCGCGTTTCAACTGCATAGCTATGAACACGATCCCCTGGAAACCCATTTTGGCGATGAAGTTGTCCGCAAACTGGGGCTGGATGCCAGCCGCGTGTATAAAACGCTGCTGGTGGCTTTAAATGGCGATATGAAGCATCTGGCCGTTGCCGTAACGCCCGTCGCCGGGCCGCTGGATTTGAAGCGCGTCGCAAAAGCTTTCGGCGTCAAAAAAGTGGATATGGCCGATCCCGCCGTCGCTCAGCGCACCACGGGATACCTGGTTGGCGGCATTAGCCCACTGGGGCAGAAAAAGCGCCTGCCCACGGTGATTGACGCACCGGCGCAAAATTTCGCTACGATTTTTGTTTCCGGCGGCAAGCGCGGGCTGGATATTGAACTGGCGGCAACCGATCTCGCGGCCTTACTCAATGCCCGTTTTGCGGATATCGCCCGCAGCGAATAAGCGGGGTTACCCTAAAGCGTGACAAGGTGGGCGCGTGTTCCCGCGGCAGGCGCATTAACCCTTTTCTATCATCAGCCAGTTAGAGAAACCAGGCCACGATGCAACATCAGCCGCGCCCGCTACGGTGGCGAAGCGGGCTGCAGGGAAATGGGTTGAAAGCCGATGCGCAGTGCCTGTATCCACTGCGCATCGATATATATGTGAATATTAGCGCCGCGCTACTGCCAGTTTACTTCAGCGCGAGGCGCATAGGCCGCGGCATCCAGCGGTGAGTGCTCGCTGATGTACTTCCTAAAGACTTCAGCATCAATCAGCCCGGTATTCATATATCCCGGGCGCTTATCCAGCGCGGGCCAGCCATCACCGCCGGAGCCGTTAAAATTCAGCGTCGCCAGCCGATAGACTTTTTCCGGTTCAACGGGGGCGCCGTTAATCATAAGCGCCTCCAGTTTGCCACCGCGCAGCGTAAAGCTGACGTTAGCAAACTGCGGGTAAGCGCCTGAATCCGGTTTCATTTGTGCCACCGCCCGTAAATACTCACTGACGTCTTTGCCGGACATATCGATATAGGCAAGCGTATTGCCAAACGGCAGTACTTTAAGTACATCTTTGTAGCGAATATCGCCCGCCTCCATACTATCGCGAATGCCGCCGCCGCTCATGGCGGCGAGGTCTGCCTCACTGCGTGCCATAAATGCGCTCAGGATAAGATGGCCGAGGTTAGTTTGCTCAAAGCGCACTTTATTACGACTGCCTTCCAGCCGTGCGTTCACGCTGCCAATTTTCGTCGCAATTTGCGCCTGACCTTTGCGCTGGAAGGGAGAAAGCAGTGCCAGCATTTGCGGACTTTCCGGGATCTGCGGCATATACAGGACTCGCTCGCGCTTACCGTTATCCCACTCCACTTCTCGCTTCAGATTTACCGAGATAAGCTGGTAGCGCTTCAGTGTCATAACACCGTTGCGAAATTCGAAATCGGCGCGTCCAAGGTATTTTCCCCATTCATGGGCCTGAACTATCCAGATACCATTTTGCTTATCCGGCGCGCAGGGCGTGCCAGGAATATAATTGGGCTGCTTTTTATTTTCCTCAGCCATACATACCGGGTCCTGAGAGTGACCACCCACTATCATTGCCAGTGAGCCAGCGGGCAGGCTGCGCGCCATTTCTACATCGCCCGGAGCATTAGAACCGTGTTCGCCATTGTCATAGTGCCCCATGTGGGTAACGGCCAGCGTAATATCAGGCTTTTCCGTTTGCTGAAGCTCCTGGATAACCAGCTTCGCTTCATCGGCGGGCTTACGGAAAACAATATCGTTAAAATTACCGGGATTGCCGAGTTTAGGCGTGTCGTCCGTCGTCAGGCCGATAACGGCAATTTTAAGCCCCTGCTGTCGAAATATAGCCCAGGGCTTAAACAGGCGCTGTTGGGTGCTTTGCTGGTAAATATTTGCCGAAAGAAAAGGAAATTTGGCGAGTTTTTCCTGCTGGCGCAGTACCGAGAGCGGTTTATCAAATTCATGGTTGCCCACCGCCATCGCGTCATAACCGATAAGGTTCATACCGCGGAAATCAGGCTCTGTATCCTGTAAATCGGACTCCGGTACGCCGGTATTAATGTCGCCACCGGACAGCACCAAAACCGAACCGCCCTCAGCGTTCACCTCTTTACGAATATGATCTACCAGCGTCTTTTGCGCGGCCAGACCGTATTCTCCATATTCATTTCGCCAAAAATGACCGTGATGATCGTTGGTGTGCAAAATAGTGATGTAATACGTTTTATCCTGTTCCCAACTAAACGCCGGCGCGCTGAACAGGCTCAGCGCAATTAGCGTTCCTGTTATCGCCTGCGTAATTCTCCAATGCTTCATAGACTCTCCCTATGACAAAACATACGCTTTCGCACCCGGCGCTCTCGTGTAAAATGGCTCGCCCGAAATAGAAAGGGCGCACTGACTATCGCTTTTCTCCGCGCCACATGACGTATATGGTAGCAGAGTCGTAACGATTACCGGATATCTCCCCACAACCTTTTGGTTGAGAATACCCCTATTTTTCAGGTGACTATGGCAATGAGTGAACAATCCCCTACGCTAACGCCGCCGCCAAAAGCGCGCACCGCGTTTGGCATTCTTGGCGCAATCAGTGTTTCACATCTACTGAACGATATGATTCAGTCGCTGCTACTGGCGCTTTATCCGCTCCTGCAGGCCGAATTCTCACTGAGCTTTGTGCAGGTAGGGTTAATTACTCTAACCTTTCAGCTGGCCTCATCGCTGCTGCAGCCAGTAGTGGGTTACTACACGGATAAATATCCCATGCCGTGGTCGCTGCCCGCCGGCATGTGCTTCACCTTATGCGGGCTAGTTTTGCTGGCGCTGGCGAACAGTTTTCCTGCGGTGTTACTGGCCGCCGCGCTGGTAGGCACCGGCTCGTCTGTGTTTCATCCTGAATCCTCGCGGGTCGCCCGAATGGCATCCGGCGGGCGCCACGGCCTGGCTCAATCCCTTTTTCAGGTGGGCGGCAATTTCGGCAGCTCGCTCGGCCCACTATTAGCCGCGCTCATTATTGCTCCCTATGGCAAAGGGAATGTCGCATGGTTTGTGCTGGCTGCGCTGCTGGCGATTATTGTGCTGCTACAGGTGAGCCGCTGGTATGCGTCCCAGCACCGCATCGCGCGCGCCTCGGACCCGGCTCCCGCGCTGAAGTCGCCGTTATCCCGGCGAAAAGTCGCTCAGGCCATTGCGGTTTTATTAATTCTGATTTTCTCAAAATATTTTTATCTGGCCAGCATTAGCAGTTATTACACCTTTTATTTAATTGAAAAATTTGGCCTGACTATACAGAACGCGCAAATTCATCTGTTTGTATTTTTATTTGCCGTGGCGGCCGGTACCGTGATTGGTGGCCCCGTAGGTGACAAAATCGGGCGCAAATACGTTATTTGGGGCTCCATTTTGGGCGTGGCGCCATTTACGCTGTTATTACCGTGGGCCAGCCTGTGGTGGACCGGTGTCCTGACGGTGATTATCGGTTTCATTTTGGCCTCGGCCTTTTCCGCCATTCTGGTCTACGCCCAGGAACTGTTGCCGGGGCGTATCGGCATGGTATCTGGCCTGTTCTTCGGCTTTGCTTTTGGTATGGGCGGGCTGGGTGCCGCCGTGCTGGGCGCAATTGCCGATGATATGGGTATTGAGTTGGTATATAAAATCTGCGCTTATCTTCCTCTTTTGGGGATTTTGACGCTATTCTTACCTGATAACCGCGCCACAAGCGCGTGAATAATGGCCGGAGAATGCTCCGGCCGCCTCTATAAACCCTGTTAATCTGCATATCCTTTCACGATGATGTTCAAAATCTCACGTTAGAGCCCTGGTTTTCTTCTAAAGCACTTTTTTATAAAAAATCCTAATAAACTCACACACAGACCCTGCCGTTTTGGCATAAACTATTATGCATTGCTTCGATTCATGTCGGAGTCGGGATCACTTCTGGACGAAAGGAGACGGAATGCATCACGCCACCCCGCTTATCACCACCATTGTCGGCGGCCTCGTGCTCGCGTTTTTACTGGGCATGTTGGCGAATAAATTACGAATATCGCCGCTGGTGGGGTATCTACTGGCGGGCGTGCTGGTTGGGCCTTTTACTCCAGGCTTTGTCGCAGATACCAAACTGGCACCGGAACTTGCCGAACTGGGCGTCATTTTGCTGATGTTCGGCGTTGGGCTGCATTTCTCGTTAAAAGATTTAATGGCCGTAAAAGCCATTGCTATCCCCGGTGCAGTATTACAAATCGCCGTAGCGACGCTGCTGGGCATGGGGCTTGCCGCGCTCCTGGGCTGGGGGCTGATGACCGGTATTGTTTTTGGGCTATGTCTGTCCACCGCCAGTACCGTAGTCCTGCTACGCGCGCTGGAGGAGCGCCAGCTTCTTGATAGCCAGCGCGGTCAAATCGCTATCGGCTGGCTTATCGTTGAAGATTTGGTGATGGTATTAACGCTGGTGCTATTGCCCGCCACCGCGGGCATGCTGGAAAAAGGCGATATGGGGCTTGCGTCACTGGCGGTGGATATGGCAATCACTATTGGTAAAGTGGTGGCATTTATCGCACTAATGATGCTGGTAGGCCGCCGCCTGGTGCCGTGGATTCTGGCTCGCAGCGCCGCTACCGGCTCGCGTGAACTGTTTACGCTTTCCGTGCTGGCGCTGGCGCTGGGAATCGCCATGGGTGCCGTGGAGCTGTTCGACGTTTCGTTTGCGCTGGGGGCGTTTTTCGCCGGTATGGTGCTGAATGAGTCCGAACTCAGCCATCGGGCCGCACATGACACGCTGCCGCTGCGCGACGCCTTTGCGGTGCTATTTTTCGTCTCCGTGGGGATGCTCTTCGATCCGATGATTTTAGTGACTCATCCGCTGGCAGTATTGGGCACGCTGATCATCATCATTTTCGGGAAATCCGCCGCCGCATTTATCCTGGTACGTATGTTTGGCCATTCACAGCGCACCGCGCTGACGATTGCCGCCAGCCTCGCGCAAATCGGCGAGTTCGCCTTCATTCTCGCCGGGCTGGGGATGGCGCTGAATCTGCTACCGTCAACCGGGCAGCATTTAGTACTGGCCGGCGCTATCCTGTCGATTATGCTAAATCCCGTGGTCTTTGCCTTACTGGAGCGTTTCCTGAATAAAACGGAAACGCTGGAAGAACAGACGCTCGAAGAAGCAATGGAAGAAGAAAAACAGGTACCGGTGGATATCTGCAATCATATTCTGCTGGTGGGCTTTGGGCGCGTCGGCAGTTTGCTGGGAGAGCGCCTGATTGAGCGCGACGAGCCGCTGGTGGTGATTGAAACGTCGCGCGCGCGCGTTGATGGCCTTCGCGAGCGCGGTATCCGCGCCGTGCTGGGGAATGCCGCGAATGAAGAGATTATGAATCTTGCACATTTGGAGTGCGCGCGCTGGCTGCTGCTAACCATTCCTAACGGGTATGAAGCCGGGGAAATCGTTGCCGCCGCGCGCGAGAAAAACCCGCATATCGAAATTATCGCCCGGGCTCACTACGATGATGAAGTGGATTACATCGCAGAACGCGGTGCCAATGAGGTGGTGATGGGCGAGCGTGAAATTGCCAATACAATGCTCACGCTGCTGGACAGACCCGCCACCACAAACGCCGTTACCGCCTAAGGGTTTTACGCCGCCTGTGAAAGGCGGCGTTATCATCCCTGCACGGGGAATTTAAAAGCGTATTAAGCCATTAACCCAGTCAGAATGGCTGACAGCGCGCGGTGGTTTACTCGCTCGAAATACAGTTCTCCACGCCAGAGATTTTCTGTAATCGCCCCACACAATGAAGTGAAACGCAGCGTTTTACGTCGGGAAACGACGATTAACATACGTTCAGGCAGCATCACACCCAGCCGACACTCCACCGCCAGGCTTATCAGCCTGCCTATTACGCCTGGGCTGGAGCATCAGCAATTGGCTTATCCCCGTAACTAATACCTTAGCCGCCACTAGTCTCAGCGGCATCCCCGACATGACGTCGACGGCTGCCTGCGCCTGATGCTCAATTACCCGTGACGCCGACAGCACCCCACCCGCTATGAAACGGGTAAATCTCGTGGCGCTTCACGACAAGCCTGCCGTTCACCGGCCAGCGCCGCCATCATGTCGATATGCTCCGACGAGTCGTTAAGCGCCGGAATGTAGTGATACTCGCCGCCGCCCGCCGTAAGAAAAATATCGCGATTCTGAATGGCTATTTCTTCAAGAGTTTCCAGGCAATCAGCCGCAAAGCCGGGGCACGCGACCTGTACGCGACGCACTCCCTGCTCGCCCAGCATTTTTAGCGTTTCATCGGTGTACGGCGTTAGCCACGGTTCGCGCCCGAACCGCGACTGAAAACTCATCATCACTTTATCCGGCGCAATGCCCAATGCAGAAACTAATGCTCTGGTCGTGGCCCGGCAGCGCTCGGGATAATCATCGCCTTCATCCGCATAGCGCTGCGGAATGCCGTGATAAGACAGCAGCAGAACGTCCGGCTCACCGCGCTGTGCAAAGGCCCGATGTATACTCGCTACCAGCGCCTGAATGTAAGCAGGATGATCGGCGTAATCGCGGATAAACGAAACTGACGGCAGGCGGCGGCGTGCGCGCAGTACGCGCGCCAGCTCGTCCCATACGGCGGCGGCGGTGGAACAGGAATACTGCGGATAAAGCGGCAGAGTAATAATATGTTCCACGCCCTGCTCCAGTAATTCATTTACCGCCTGAGACAGCGACGGCGAACCATAGCTCATCCCCAGCGCGACCGGCATAGAGGGCATTCTTACAGCCAGCGCCTGACGCTGACGCTGGCTGTAGACCATCAGCGGAGAACCTTCGTTCATCCAGACAGCGCGATAGAGTTTCGCTACGCGCGACGCGCGTAGCGGCAAAATTACCGCTCTTAGTAAGAGCCACCACAGTATCCGCGGCGCGTCGACCACGCGCCTGTCGCTTAAGAACTGGCGCAGATAACGCTTAACCGCTGGCGCAGTTGGCGCTTGCGGCGTACCGAGATTAACCAGCAATATTCCCGTTTTTTCCTGATGCAACGTAGCACTCCCATTTGCTGAACCTGCCGCAGATTGTAGCCGAAAAGCGTCGGGAAAAGCGCTATTACAGTAACAGGCGCTACGGTGCGAAGAGCTTGTTGCAGCGCGTGGGAGTAAATAAAGTATTGACCCAATGGTTCCGTAGACTGCGTCCGGCAGCGGCATTCTCACGGCAATAAAAAAACACTGCGAGGATTTTGTGAGATTTGTATCCCAAAACGTGTGGCAATCAGTTGATTATAAACAGGATACAGGCTGGCAGGCGCCATAAAACAACCGCTCCGGGCGGAGCGGTTTAGACATTTAACCGAGGACTTTTTCCAGTTCAGCGCGCACGTCTGCAACGGCCTGGGTACCGTCAACTTTAACGTAGCGGGTATTACCTGCCTGCGCTTCTTTCTGATAATAGCCAATCAGCGGTGCGGTCATTTGATGGTATTCCACCAGACGTTTACGCACCGTCTCTTCCTGATCGTCTTTGCGCGTAGATAACGCTTCGCCGGTCACGTCATCCTTTCCTTCCACCTGCGGCGGATTAAATTTCACGTGATAAACGCGGCCCGACGCGGCGTGCACGCGGCGCCCAACGATGCGATCGATAATCAGCTCATCCGGCACGTCGAACTCCAGTACATAATCAACCGCGATCCCGGCATCTTTCATTGCATCCGCCTGCGGGATTGTGCGCGGAAAGCCATCCAGCAGGAAGCCATTACGGCAATCGTCCTGCGCGATGCGTTCTTTCACCAGCGCGATAACCAGCTCATCGGTCACTAATTTGCCCGCATCCATGATGTCTTTCGCCTGCTTTCCCAGCTCGGAGCCAGATTTCACCGCAGCGCGCAGCATATCGCCGGTAGAGATCTGCGGGATCCCGTATTTTTCCATAATGAACTGGGCCTGAGTCCCTTTACCAGCGCCTGGCGCGCCGAGCAGAATGATACGCATTGCGTAATTCCCCATAGGTTTATTTTTTCGATATCAACAGAGGGGTAAGACCTTACCACTAAGCCCCTTCTGTCACAAGAATGCCCCCTACCATCGCTTTCATTGCCGGTTCGCAAACCCAAATGCGCATTGACGCGCAACCGGGCAATTTGGCGTACTGCTACCCGATAAAATAACGGGAATGTGCAGCGCACATTCGGCGCCAGCGTAAATAAGCGGCGCCAGCCGGGAAATGCATTTGGCAGCCACGATGCAAAGAAAAATGTAGAAAACCCGCATTGGTGGAACCGCAACCGGACAATTTGGCGAATTGCTACCTGATAAAACAACGAGAATATGCAGCGCACATTCAGCCTCAGAGTAAATAAGCGGTGCCAGCCGGGAAATGCGTTTAGCAGCCGCGATGCAAAGAAAAATGTAGAAAACCCGCATTGGTGGAACCGCAACCGGGCAATTTGACGAATTGCTACCCGATAAAACAACGAGAATGCGTAGCACACATTCGGCGCCAGCGTAAATAAGCGGTGCCAGCCGGGAAATGCATTTGGCAGCCACGATGCAAAGAAAAATGTAGAAAACCCGCATTGGTGGAACCGCAACCGGACAATTTGGCGAATTGCTACCTGATAAAACAACGAGAATATGCAGCGCACATTCAGCCTCAGAGTAAATAAGCGGTGCCAGCCGGGAAATGCGTTTAGCAGCCGCGATGCAAAGAAAAATGTAAAAAGCCCCGCATCGAGTGAGGCGGGGCCGGGTAAAATACGGTGTTATCGCTTGGGCGCCGTGAAAATAAGATTTCAGAGCGCGTATCACCGTCGTTTTTGCCCACTGCGTCGATGCGCGTGGGGCAATTGATAATCAGGAAACCAAAAGTTGATTTACCCGACGGATGAACAGATTAGGATCTTCCAGCGTACCACGCTCGGCCAGCAGAGCCTGATCCAGCAGCAGTTCTACCCATTCGTCAAACTGGCTTTCATCCTGTGTGTTCGCCGCGCGTTTGATAATCGGATGATCCGGGTTAAGCTCGAAAATATACTTCACTTCCGGCGCTGCCTGCCCGGCTGCGGCGAAAAGCTTCGCCATTTGCGTACTCATTTCATCATTGTCGGTGGTGACAATCGCCGGAGTTTCAGTCAGGCGATGAGTCAGGCGCACGTCTTTTACCCGCTCGCCGAGCAGCGTTTTCACGCGTTCGACAAACGGTTCCAGCGCTTTGTCGGCTTCTTTCGCGCTTTCATCCACCTCGTCGGCCAGTTTCTCCAGCGACTCATCGGCTTTCGCCACGGACTGGAAGGCTTTGCCATCAAACTCCGTCAGGTAGCTCATCATCCACTCATCGATCCTGTCGGAGAGCAGCAGCACCTCAATGCCTTTTTTACGCAACAGTTCCAGGTGTGGGCTGCTTTTCGCGGCCGCGTAGCTGTCTGCGGTAATGTAATAGATTTTTTCCTGCCCATCTTTCATGCGCCCGATATAGTCCTGCAGCGCAACGGTCTGCGCTGAAGAATCGGTATGCGTAGAAGCAAAACGCAGCAGTTTTGCAATGGTCTCCAGGTTCGCACCGTCTTCCGCCGGCCCTTCTTTCATTACTAGCCCAAACGCTTTCCAGAATGTCTGGTATTTTTCCGCGTCGTCTTTGGCCAGTTTTTCCAGCATTTGCAGTACGCGTTTAGTCAGCGCCCCGCGCAGGCTGCGCGTGACGGCGCTATCCTGCAGGATTTCACGAGATACGTTAAGCGGCAAATCGTTAGAGTCAATCAGGCCGCGCACAAAACGCAGATAATTCGGCATGAACTGTTCGGCATCGTCCATGATAAAAACGCGCTGTACGTATAGCTTCAACCCGTGTTTGTGATCGCGATTCCATAAATCCCACGGCGCCTGTGACGGGATATACAGCAGGCTGGTGTATTCCTGCTTGCCCTCAACGCGGTTGTGACTCCAGGTTAGCGGATCGGTGAAATCGTGCGCGATGTGTTTATAAAACTCAATGTACTCTTCGTCTTTAATCTCTGCTTTGTTGCGAGTCCACAGCGCCTGAGCTTTGTTGATGCGCTCCCAGGAGATAGTGGTTTCGCCATCCTGCTCGTCCCGTTTTTCAATTTCAACCGGCAGCGCAATATGGTCGGAATATTTACTGATGATGCTGCGCACGCGCCAGTCGTCGAGAAATTCGTCTTCGCCTTCACGCAAATGCAGGGTAATTTCCGTGCCACGCCCCTCTTTAGTGATATCCGCAACGGTGTATTCACCTTCACCGGCTGATTCCCAGAATACGCCTTCTTCAGGGCTGGAACCCGCGGCACGAGTGCGTACCGTGACTTTATCCGCCACGATAAATGCCGAATAGAAACCAACGCCGAACTGCCCAATAAGCTGGCTGTCTTTCGCCTGATCGGAGCCCATAGTCTCAAGAAAAGCTTTAGTACCGGATTTCGCGATAGTCCCGAGATGATCGATAACTTCATCCCGGGTCATGCCGATACCGTTATCATCAATGGTCAGCGTGCGCGCCTCTTTATCAAAAGAAATACGCACGCGTAAATCGCCGTCGCCTGCGTACAGGTCGGGGTTAGACAGCGCGCGAAAGCGAAGTTTATCCGCGGCGTCAGAGGCGTTGGAGATCAGCTCACGCAGGAAAATTTCTTTGTTTGAATACAGAGAATGGATCATCAGATGCAGGAGCTGTTTCACTTCCGACTGAAAACCGCGGGTCTCTTGTCCTTTCATGGTTTTGATACCTCAACAATCCCCTTACGCTTCCACGCCAGCGCGCGAAAGCCATGGGTCTAAACGGTGGTAAGAAAATGTGTTGAGAAAGAAGTGGGGACAGGAAGATGAATTTCAAGCGGGGAAACGCGAAGTTCTCCCCGATTGATTAAAAACTAATCTTATGGCGACCAACCAGCGAATGGGACAGCGTGGTGCCGTCAACCATTTCAAGCTCACCGCCAACGGGAACCCCATGGGCGATACGGCTGGCGTCAACGCCATACTGCGCACAAAGTTCGGCGATATAATTCGCCGTCGCTTCCCCCTCTACCGTCGGGTTAGTCGCCAGAATAACTTCGTGCAAGGGCTCGCTTTCGAGGCGCTGTTCCAGTCTATCCAGACCAATATCAGCAGGACCAATGCCATCCAGCGGCGACAGATGCCCCATCAAGACAAAATAGCGCCCTGAAAACTGCCCGGTCTGCTCAATAGCATAGATATCCGCCGGGCTTTCTACCACGCAGATCTGCCCGTTTTCCTTACGGCGGGTATTCGCGCAGATATTACACACTTCCTGCTCGGTAAATGTACGACAGTCGGCGCAGTGGCCAATTTCCGACATCGCGCGCGACAGCGCCTGCGATAAACGCATGCCGCCGCTGCGATCGCGCTGCAACAGCGCATATGCCATGCGCTGTGCAGATTTCGGCCCTACGCCCGGCAGGCAGCGCAGCGCTTCCATTAACTGGGAAAGCAATGGACTGGTTTGCATCAGAACGGCATCTTAAAGCCCGGCGGTAGCTGCATGCCGGAAGAGACTGAAGCCATTTTCTCTTTTTGGGTTTCTTCAACGCGGCGCGCAGCATCGTTAAATGCGGCTGCAATCAGGTCTTCCAGCATCTCTTTATCATCCTCCATCAGGCTGGGATCAATCTCCACGCGGCGGCAGTTGTGTGCGCCGTTAATGGTGATTTTTACCAGGCCTGCGCCTGATTCACCGGTGACTTCCATGCTGGCGATTTCTTCCTGCACCTGCTGCATTTTTTCCTGCATCTGCTGGGCCTGCTTCATCAGGTTGCCCAAACCACCTTTACCAAACATAATTTTCTCTCTTGAGTCCGGGCCGCGGCACGCTATGTGCGTACTGCGGCGTTAGGGTTACAACGCAGGGCCAGGCCGCGCGTCAAAGGGGTCGAATACTCTCTTCGTCCAAATCCGCATCAAAAAAGCGACACAGGGTTTGGATATTATTATCCGCAGCTATTGCTTCCCGCGCCTGCGCCAGTTTTTCTTCATAAATCGCCTGGCGCCATTCCAGCGGGGTGCGCTGCTCCGCATTATCATCTTCAACGATAGTCAGTTCAACCGGAGAACCGTACTGCACGCTAAGCGCTTCCGCCAGCGCCTGACGTGCCCCGCTAGAATTCAAATGCCGCTGAGATGAGCGTAAATGCAGGCACACGCGGTTGCCTTCCTGCTCTTTCCAGGCATTTAATGCGACCTGTTCCACCAGCTTCGGTACGGTTAACCGGCTAACCTCAGCGGCCCAGGCATCGCGCTCAATGGCCTGCGCTGCCAGCTTCGCCGCCAGCTCAGGCGTTTTTACATGTTCCAGCGCCCGCCGCAGCGCCTTAGGCGTAGCGGTAACGACTTTTTTCTCAACTTCAGGATTTTGCGCTTTCCAGCGATAGGCTTCTTTTTTCGCCGGCGTTTCCGTGTTTTCGCGTACTGTCTGCCGGGCTTTGCCGCGCTCGGTGACAGACGCCAGGCGCTCCAGCGCAGAGATACTCACCGGCCGCGCGGAACGCTGCTGCGCCGCCGGTTCAAGCTTTTTTGCGCCGCTGGCTCCCTGCTGGCGATGCAGTTGACTGCGCGCCTGTAGCAACTGATTCGTCGCATCAGGCAGACTGCCGTTTTCCACGAGCTGCGGATCGCCGGACGGCTGCGGCGCAACACCGGACGCAGGTTCAACTGGCGCAGGCATCGGAGGATTCACCGGCGGCACGGGCGCAGCCACGCCCGCGCCGTGCCTTGGCATCGATGAGCCCACTTCAGGCGAGTCTGGCTGCGGATCGGGCAACGGCTGACGCGGATGAAACGCCAGCGCCCGCAGTAGCGTCATTTCAACGCCCATGCGCCTGTCTGGCGCCCAGGGAAGCTCCTTGCGCCCTATCAGCAGCGTTTGATAGTACAACTGAATATCCGTGGGCGGCACGCTACGCGCCAGTTCACGCAGGCGGTTTTCAATGCCCTGTGGCGCATTGTCCAGCGCAACGGGAGAAAGCTGCGCCATCGCAATCTGGTGCAATAAACCGGCCATTTCCACCAGTAGCGCCTCCCACTCGACGCCGCGGGCGGCGGCCTCCTCAATCAGCGCCAGTACCCGGGCACCATCCGCGCCCGTCAACGCCTCTATCAGCGTTATTGCCTGCGTATCGTCAAGCGTACCCAACATCGCGCTGACGGCCTCAACCGTTACGGAGCCTTCGCCGGAGGCAATAGCCTGATCGGTCAGACTCAGCGCATCGCGCAGGCTCCCTTCGGCCGCGCGCGCCAGCAACTGTAACGCCCGGGATTGATGGTCGATATGTTCCTGAGTCAGGATGTGCTCAAGCTGGCCGCGGATCTGTTCCGCATCCAGCGCTTTGAGATGGAACTGCAGGCAGCGCGACAGAATGGTAACCGGCAGCTTCTGCGGGTCGGTGGTCGCCAGTAAGAATTTAACGTGCTCTGGCGGCTCTTCCAGGGTTTTCAGCAGCGCGTTAAAGCTGTGCCGCGACAGCATATGCACTTCGTCTATCAGGTAGACTTTAAAGCGCCCGCGCGCTGGCGCGTACTGAACGTTATCCAGCAATTCACGCGTATCTTCTACTTTGGTGCGCGATGCCGCGTCGATTTCGATGAGATCAACAAAGCGTCCCTGCTCTATCTCCCGGCAATTTTCACATACGCCGCAGGGAATCGCGGTGATGCCGCGCTCGCAGTTAAGCCCTTTCGCCAGTAAACGGGCAATAGAGGTTTTCCCCACGCCTCGCGTGCCGGAGAAAAGATAAGCATGATGAATGCGGCCCATATTCAGGCCATTGGCAAGCGCCGTCAGGACATGCTGCTGCCCTACGACATCGGCAAAGGTTTGTGGACGCCATTTTCGGGCCAGCACCTGGTAGCTCATCGGCAATAGGCTCTTACGTCAGGGAAGATGGGTAAAGGAGAGTTATGCTAACACAGCCCCACCCAATGGGCGAGGCTAACGCGAGGGACGACCCGCGTGACCAAAAGAGGACGCAGCGGGGAATTAATGGCCGGGAAAAGACACCAGGCTATAACAGTGAATCCCTTGTTGCTCAAGGCGCTGCTCGCCGCCAAGATCGAACAAATTCATAATGAATGCAGCGTCGTGCACATCGCCGCCGAGGCGGCGAATCAGTTTCACCGTCGCTTCGATAGTGCCACCAGTCGCCAGTAGATCGTCGACGACGAGCACTTTGTCGCCCGCGCGAATGGCGTCAACGTGCATCTCTAATTGATCGGTGCCGTACTCCAGTTCATAGCTTTCGCTAATGGTCTCGCGGGGAAGCTTGCGCGGTTTGCGCACGGGCACAAAACCTACGCCCAGCGCAAGCGCCACCGGTGCGCCAAATAAAAAACCTCGGGCTTCGGTACCGACCACCTTGGTGATCCCGGCATCTTTGTAACGCGCCACCAGCAATTGAATGCTGAGCGCGTAGGCTTTGGGATCTTCCAGCAGACTGGTCACGTCGCGGAACAAAATGCCCGGTTTAGGATAGTCCTGAACGCTTTTAATACTGTGTTTAAGATAGTCAAGCTGCTGCGCTGTCGCGGTCATAATTACATGCCTGAAAAAACGGTCCTGCCTACAGCGCGCACAGCATGGAGCCGATAGTGGCCGGCCCGGTGCGCAGCGCGCTACGATCGAAAACGCCAGAATTTACTGGCTGAGCGCCACAATTGCAACCGCCGTCGACGCACATCGCCAGTTTTATTGTTCTTCATCAACCACCGGGATTCGCCAAATAAACAGCAGTAGCGCCGCCAAAACTGTTACCAACGGTGCAAAACTGATCCACCCCAGCGGTTGAAAACTGATCC
>CALYPF010000069.1 GCA_945271245.1 uncultured Enterobacteriaceae bacterium
GATCAGTTTTCAACCGCTGGGGTGGATCAGTTTTGCACCGTTGGTAACAACAACCTAGCCTTTGTTCGCATTGCGCCGTTGTTATGGCTACGCGCAGGTGCGCGCGGTAAACGTATTGAAAAAATACCTTCTGAAGGATGGGAGGTGACAGATGCGTACGGTCTACTGCTAGCTGTGGACCAAGCAACACCTTTCATTGAAGTCATCAATACCTCCAGTGACGTGTGCGTGGCTTTCATCGTTACTGATGATGACCGTCACTTCCAGTCTGTAACAAAACGTCTACCAAAAGACGTTGAGCCAGTTCGGTTATACGAGTCGTACCTGACCAATTTCAGCTTCACCAATGGGGAATGGACAGAATGAAATTTACCCTCAAGGACTATCAGCGCGATGCAGTGCATGATGCGCTGGCAAATCTCAGGAAGGCTCGCCGTTATTGGCACAACGAGAGCGACAAAAGCGCCTTCTCTTTAACGGCTGTGACTGGTGCGGGTAAGACCGTAATGGCTGCCGCTACGTTTGAAGCATTATTTCATGGTGACGACGAATTTAATTTCGATGCCGATCCCGGCGCGGTAGTGATCTGGTTCAGTGACGATCCTGCACTGAACGAGCAAACCCGTTTTCGCTTGATGGAGGCCAGTGACCGTATAAATTACAACGATATGGTGGTAGTTGAACATCCTTTCAGTCGGCGCAAATTTCAGGCTGGAAAAATCTATTTCCTTAACACGCAGAAGTTTGGCAAAAAAAGCCTGCTGGTGCGCGGGTTCGATGATAAAGGCGGACTTTTCGAAGCAGCCCCTGATGCACAGGCCTATACGCTGTGGGATACTATCCAGAACACCATCGAAGACCCAGATCTGACACTCTATTTGGTACTGGATGAAGCGCTCAGGGGGATGGGTTCATCAACGACTTCCATCGAAGCAGCTAAAAGTACTATTGTGCAACGGCTCATCAATGGTTCGGCTGGGGTAAAGGGTATTCCAGTAGTATGGGGTATCTCCGCCACAGTTGAACGTTTCGACAAAGCCATTGTGAATGCTGGTCATCATGTCAAACTTCCGAATGTGGTTGTTGACTCCGCTAAAGTGCAGGAATCGGGACTTATCAAGGACGATATCATCCTGGGTGTACCGGATGAAGCTGGTGACTTCGATACCGTTTGGGTACGCCGTGCTGCCGACAAACTCAGGGAAGCGACCGATGCTTGGGCAGAGTACGCAAGACATCAGGAAACCGTTCGCGAAGTAGTGCCTCTGATGGTATTCCAGGTTCCCAATATGCCAGATCCGAACGAGGTCGGCCGCTGGCTGGATACGTTATTCTCCCGTTATCCTGAATTGTCCATTGACAATGTTGCTCATGTCTTCGGTGAACACACTACGCAACGTTTCGGCCAACACCAAGTACCTTATATTGAACCGCAGCGGGTACAGGAATCAACTTGGGTGCGTGTACTGATTGCTAAAGATGCCATCAGCACTGGCTGGGATTGCCCGCGTGCCGAAGTGATGGTTTCCTTCCGCGCTGCCAGCGATAAGACACATATTACGCAATTACTGGGGCGTATGGTGCGTACTCCACTGGCAAGACGTATTCCGGGTAATGAACGCTTAAACTCAGTAGAATGCCTGTTGCCCAAGTTTAATACCAATACCGTGCGAGATGTCGTTAATACCTTGTTTAAGGGCGATGATACATCTCCTCCGAGCGGACGCATTCTGGTTAACCCTGTGGAAATGAAGCCCAACCCGGAGGCGTCAGCTGCCGTATGGGAAGCATTTGAAGCATTACCTTCGCAAACCCGACCACAGAAAGGAGCCAGACCAGCCAGACGTCTGACCGCGTTGGCACAGGAACTGGTTGATGATGGCATTCTTAATCGGGCAGTCAGGAAAGCCCATACTGCTTTGCACGCTGTCTTGGACAACTTCCAGACAGAAAATGCTGAGAAAATCAAAAACAAGCGCAATGCAGTGCTCGTCGTAGATGGCAAGGCGGTGGTTGCCAGCCTGAAGAATAAAGCAATGACCTTCAATGAATTCTGGGAGGAGGCGGACGTAGCTGTAATTGATGACGCCTACCGACGCGCAGCCCGAATCTTTACCCCGGATGTTTCACGAACCTATGTCGAATATCTGGCCGATAAAGTCGCTGATCGAGAAAAGGATGCAGAGGAGTATCTGGAAGCAATCATGGAAGCTCGTGTGACCGTTGCTGGCATGGGGCTGGTGATGGAGGTACAGGATTACTTCGATTGCGAGGCCGATAAACTGGCGAAGGAGTGGCTGACCAAGTACACAGCGCAAATCAAGTCTTTGAAAGATGAGCGTAAAGAGGCCTATCGTCAAATCGTCGAAATGAGTACCGAACCGCAGGATATGGATCTGATCAGGCCGGAGAACAAGTTTGAAATGACCAAGGTGCGTGAAGATGAGAAGGAAACTGACCTTCAGGTCTGGAAACACCATTTGTTGTGTGACGCAAGCGGGAACTATCCGGCTCAGTTAAACCAATGGGAAACCAAGGTTTTTGAGACTGAAAGCAAACTGGAAGGATTTGCCTTCTGGTATCGTAACCCACAGTATACAGGGCAGTCATCACTGGGAATCGCCTATGTTGAAGCCGAACAATACAAAATTGTTCGTCCTGACTTCCTATTTTTTGCCAATCAAGATGGCAAAATGGTTGTGGACTTAGTAGATCCACATGGCCTGCATCTAGCTGATGCTTTGCCCAAACTGAAAGGACTGGTGTTATATGCCGAACATCATCCTGATGCTTACAGACGAATCGAATCCGTCGCCGAAGTGAAAGGCAAATTACGGGTATTAGATTTGAAACGACAGGATGTGCAGGATGCTGTTGCTATCGCTGAAAATGCAGAGACGTTATTCAGTAGCGGACTTGCTGATGACTATCTGTAGCCTATAGAAAATTAAGAATATGGCCTTTTTATAAATAGAAAGGCCAGAGTTATAAGGAATATTTTTATATACTGATAAGCGGTTCCACTAGTTAACTTAAATAAGTAGGTAATGACTATGAACTTAGGCTTTTTTTTTGGTGCAGGAGCAGAAATTGGGTATGGTTTACCAAGTGGAGGAAAATTTGCCATTGATCTTTTTAGACAAGATCCAAGTCAGTATAAAACTGAGCTCCGCCAACAACTGCGATTAGTGGATTCACGCTCACCTTACGCCAATGATTGGCTACCTCAGGGGTATGCTGATAAAAGCATTTATGCTTTTGGGCGTAACGAATTTTCCAGTATTATTGAATCATCTATCGAATATAAACGTGAAGAAATAATTCGCCGTCTAAATCGTTTTGATCAAGAGTGTGATGATGCCCTATTAACTCTAGGAATTGATAAGGCCACATTAGAAAATTTATTTTCAGAGTTAACAGGACATGTCATTGGTGAGCGTCTGTATACACATGATATTCGCCTTAACGAGTTGCTAGCCAGAGATGTTAGATTATTCGAGTCTGAATACTACTCTGCTATGTTGGACGTGGTACGAGAATCAGATAACAATGATGATTTAAAAAGGTACGTCATATCATTTTTACAATTATTGGTCGGTGCACATGGTCAATCTCTTGTACAACGCCTAAACCAAGAATTATTTGAAGCTGCACCGGATGATTTACCTATCTTCGATGATATTACTGGTATGTTCCGTTTGGAGTTTAACCGCATTGGTTCAACAGCTTTGGAGCTATTACTGGAAGAAAATAGAAATTTTAATATTGGTGAAGATGCAACAGCCCTAACAATTTTCTGTGCTATAACCCAAAAAGTATTAGAGAATCTCTTCACTACAGTACTCGACTACCAGAAATTGATAGATGACCACTTTCGATATCTCTTTTCACCATCCACGGAATGGGCTAAGTTTACTCGGATGGTTATTTTCCTCAAGATTGCACGCGATTATATTAGTGCCCAGGCACCATCTATCGAAGAACTTCCCGATCATGGCTATTACCACGATTTAGCTACATTCGATGGTGACCTAACAATTTCAGCCATTGGCACGGCTAATTATAACAGCCTTCTGGCAGAAGTTTTCCGTGGTATGAATATAGAGTTACCTCAAATTATTCACCTGAACGGAAGTATAAATGACTATTATAATCCTTACAAAAATGCGGTTATCACTTGTGAAAATCCAGATGACGTAGATCAAAGTCAGATCCATGTTCCATTCATGCTGACGCAAAGCGGTCTTAAGCCTTTAACGTCAGTAACTATGTCAAGACGATACGTTAGTCTTTTTGATGCTTATGCTGAATCTAATGCTATTGTTGTTGTAGGTTTTGGATTTAATAAAGATGATAGCCATATTAATGGACTTTTCCGCGAACTGGTTGAGAATAAAGGACGGAAATTAATTCTTATTTCGAGGCGTGTAGATGGAAGTGTTGAAGAACAGAAACGGCGGTTGCGTAACAAATTACGTATTTCCCATGAGTTTAACCATTTGCTAATAGTAATTCCAGTAGATGATCTCACAAGGTGTCAAGATGACCGACTATGGTTAGAGCAAGTTGTCGATACTTTGAGCGAGGGATAAAGCAGCCGGTGACGGTGCTATAAACATTATTTTTATTGTTCCTATTGATACTAGCCAGCCCTTATCAGGGAGATAAGGGCTTTGATTAATTCTGGTTAATTATTACTACACCCAAACGACCTATAGCCGTCATCGAAGATCTTACTTTTCACTTTGGTGAGATAATCAATCCGGTTTAGTAAATCACCGGGATAAATGTCATTCAGAACATCATCACGGTTCAGGGTATATTTACCATTAGCAGGGTACTGCACCAAGTGCTGCCCCTCTTCGGATGTCAGGTTTAATGCGCTACACCATGCCGAGGTAATCATGGTTCTTAGCGTATCTTCATCCAGATTGAAATCCCCTAAGTGGTAGTAAGCATCCTTGTTCAGAAACAGAAATACGTGAAAATGGCGCTTACCATTCTGGGTAAATTCCCGCACCCACGCATAGCGGAGCGTATTCGGGTGTACCCGTTTACCTTCTTTACGCTTGCGCTGTTCATCTGCTGCCAGTTTGGCTTTCAGTGAATTGGTAAATCTTGATATAGACCCTGAATCAGTATGCGCAATACAGGAAATGGTATCACCATTATCCAGAACAACCGGGTCATGCAGATCCACCCGTATTGCCAGTGAACGTCCGTGTTCTTTAACGGCTTTATTAATAACTTCGATAATTTTCTCTTTGTATGATTTAATATGACTTCCATATTCGCTATCGTAGAGGTTCATGATAATCTATTCCTTGATAGATTTCAGTCATCGCATTACTGATATGGCTGTCAGTGTGGGGATGTACAGATATTGTTAATGACAATATAATAACTATCCGACAATTAATTTCATGTAAACAATAGCCACAGCCTGAGATGACCGATTAAAAGTTACTCTGCAATTAGTTGCAATAATGACTCTTTAACAAAGTGAATATTTCGTTTTGTCTTTGTTCTACTCATTAAATAAATCCCTCGACAGGATGTATGAAAATGGTTTTCCCTCTTTTCTCTGCCCGTATTTTGTTTTTCGAATAAAGTGTACTGAGCAGTTCATTCACTTTACTCCGGTTCCTGAACCGGTTAGGACCATATTGCAGGATTGTTGTCTTCCTGATATACGGCACCACACACTTGTAACAATAATCTTTTATCCAAGAGTAAAGTTCGTCTGCTTCTGAACTTACCAGCAGTAACGTCTGGGGTTTAGAAAAAATTCTAATATACTCATCCACATACCAGACGATTATATCTACTGCGGCTTCCACAGCAGTAAGGGATATATCTCCTTCATCGCCGTTGAAGTAATGCAGCAGTGCGGCGATCCTCGCCACATTCTCCGCCATTTTAGATGCATAATCCTTAAAATCTGACAGGAAGCCAACCAGTCCCATTTCCGACTCGACTTTGTTATAAAATTCGAGCCAGCGTTTTTCTGCTTCTGGAGAGAAACGCAGACACTGACGCTCATTTCTGGCAATGCTCTCGTTAACAATGTCTATCAGTCGTTGATGAAATACAGGCAGATGCTCAGTTGAGACAACAGGACTGGTAATTTGCCTGTAGCCCTGTGTTGAACCCGGTTGACATATCAAACATCGGGCGAAGAATCCGATCCCTTTAGCGGCATCGCCTTTTCGTTCCAGATACCCTTTTCTAAACACATCAGGCTGAATCATCAGTCCCAGCGTCATTCTTGCATCTTTGATTAATTTATCTGGCTCGCTTTTTCTTTCCACGGGAAACGTTGCGCCATCCCACATTTTATTGATGAAAGGCAGCTCGTTCAGTGCGTAACCATTAAAAATGGTGCCTGCTTCATCAGACATAAGCCCGATGGACCGGCAGCGCCCACTGAGATAATCTTTTATCGCTGCTGGTGTGGCATCATTGAATATCTGCCTTAACCTGACCGGCGCTTTCGGGGATGCTGCCAACAGCGCTTTCAGTCGTTCATTCGTTGTGATGTGATCTTTATTACGGTGAATATCTGATTTCAGTTTTGATATCAGGGCTTTTTTTTCAACGTTAAAAGCCATTTCCTCATTCCGCCAGATAATCAAATCTTGGGTATATTCTTCAAACCATTCTTCTTCCAGTTGGTATAATGGCTTCATTAGTAGTTTGTCCACAGTGCTTTTACGTTCACCTGATTCCGCCAGCGTCAGTAAGAAAAGTGATACAGGGCTGCAAAGATTTTTCATTCGGCACACATCAATCCGGTTCTGGCAGGCAAGCGAAATAACTCCTAATACCGATGCAGAAATTAAAGCTTGGGGAGCCTTTGTATGCTGCTCCACTTCATAAACCGCATTTCTGATGATCTGCGGGAATACATGCACAGGGAAAGGATGACCACACAACATAGATACCTCTTATTCAGTTAAAGTTTAAAACGATTCCCCCTATATTGCTATTCCGCTATTAATAGCGGAAATAGCAATATGACGTTACCTCTATGAAAATTATGTTAGATCCTTTAATCACTCTGGTGTGACTGCCTATTGGCTATAATTGTTTAAAATGCAGGCGCTCTTTGAAGGCTAGACTTATAAGTGAGATTCGATATTTTCTCTTCTCTATCAGGAAATCTTATTGCGTTGTAAAAGCCATTCGTCAATCTCTGATTCAACCCACCCAACAGATTTTGCACCAAGCATTCTTTTCTTCGGAAAGGTTTCATCATAACGTGGAGATCTAGGGTTCAACCAATCGTAGATTGTAGCGCGTGCGATACCGGTTTTATGGATAACAGCCGGTAAGCGGAGTATTCTAACTGCTGAAGGATTATTCATATAGATTTGTCTCTAATTAGGTAATCTTGGATGCGTAAAGACTAACGCTTTATGCTTAGGCAAAAAACTTCGCTACCAAAAAAACATTTTTTACAAAGCATAATTTATTGTTTTATAAGGGTTTTATGTTTTCACTTGCTGAGGTTTGTGACGAAATTAGTAGACAAATTAGAGAGGTATCTGGGCAGCTCTCTATGTGCGAATGGTCTATTTACGCTGAAGTTCTGGATGAAAATTGTCCAGCAATACAAGAGGAACTAACCAGAATGCGGGAGAAGTTCTGGAGCCCCAGCACAGTAAATAGTGAACAGCAGAACCAGTCGAATAAGGAGTTGTATGATCCTATTCAGAAATGTTGGGAAAGTTTAGATTACTGCATCTTTCAGGAGACTTTTTTCCCAATTATTAAAGGGCTATCAATTGATGAAATATTCAGTTCTCATTTAATTTGTGCCTCATTGGTATATCAATGGGGGAAATCTATTGCATCGGATAATGAGCACATTGCATCTGAAGCATTTAAATTAGCATCGAGTTTATTTGATAAATGTATTGGGATGGTTTGGTTTAAAGCCTATGTGGATAAAAAAAATAAACTTTCTAAGGTGAGAGTAAAGGCAGGTAAAAAGGGCGGGGATAGTAAAGCGGAGGTTTACAAAATTATTCAGGAAAAATTTGTTGAGCTTATATATCAATATGCACCTGAAGAAGGTTGGAAAAGTAAAGTGGCTGCAGTTAATGAGCTTATTGACCCTTTGTGGTCATTTGTTGAAGATTCTGATTTTTTAGTTAAAGAACAGAGTAAAAAATATCGATTAGCATATTCGGATAAAATCATATTAATTGATGCTATTTTAAATAGGTGGGCAACAAAAGTTGAGAGTATTCGACTAGCATTTGATACCACTGTTCGAAAGAAGAGGAAAGGTAACTAGTAGTGTTAATTTATGTGAGTATCGGGTTTTTTAGGTTAAAATACAGCTACCTAGTATTGATGTCCTTTTTAGGGAAATATAAGTCTGTTGCAGCTATAGAAAAACCTCACTATTTAATGAGCTTTATTATAGCACAATATCTCATCAAGTATTAACGAAGAAAGTAAGTAGCGTCATTATGACGCTACTTACTTTGAATTTTTGCATCGAGTTGAAGTTTTTTTATCCAACAAGTTTTAATCTTTTGGAGCCAATCTCATCTATACTCCCGTTATCAGCTGTTTTTACAAAATCAGCCCACCACTGCATCATCGGACGACGTTGCTCTAGGGAAGGTGCGAACAAGTCCCTGATATGAGATCATGTTTGTCATCTGGAGCCATGGAACAGGGTTCATCATGAGTCATCAACTTACCTTCGCCGACAGTGAATTCAGCAGTAAGCGCCGTCAGACCAGAAAAGAGATTTTCTTGTCCCGCATGGAGCAGATTCTGCCATGGCAAAACATGGTGGAAGTCATCGAGCCGTTTTACCCCAAGGCTGGTAATGGCCGGCGACCTTATCCGCTGGAAACCATGCTACGCATTCACTGCATGCAGCATTGGTACAACCTGAGCGATGGCGCGATGGAAGATGCTCTGTACGAAATCGCCTCCATGCGTCTGTTTGCCCGGTTATCCCTGGATAGCGCCTTGCCTGACCGCACCACCATCATGAATTTCCGCCACCTGCTGGAGCAGCATCAACTGGCCCGCCAATTGTTCAAGACCATCAATCGCTGGCTGGCCGAAGCAGGCGTCATGATGACTCAAGGCACCTTGGTCGATGCCACCATCATTGAGGCACCCAGCTCGACCAAGAACAAAGAGCAGCAACGCGATCCGGAGATGCATCAGACCAAGAAAGGCAATCAGTGGCACTTTGGCATGAAGGCCCACATTGGTGTCGATGCCAAGAGTGGCCTGACCCACAGCCTGGTCACCACCGCGGCCAACGAGCATGACCTCAATCAGCTGGGTAATCTGCTGCATGGAGAGGAGCAATTTGTCTCAGCCGATGCCGGCTACCAAGGGGCGCCACAGCGCGAGGAGCTGGCCGAGGTGGATGTGGACTGGCTGATCGCCGAGCGCCCCGGCAAGGTAAGAACCTTGAAACAGCATCCACGCAAGAACAAAACGGCCATCAACATCGAATCCATGAAAGCCAGCATCCGGGCCAAGGTGGAGCACCCATTTCGCATCATCAAGCGACAGTTCGGCTTCGTGAAAGCCAGATACAAGGGGTTGCTGAAAAACGATAACCAACTGGCGATGTTATTCACGCTGGCCAACCTGTTTCGGGCGGACCAAATGATACGTCAGTGGGAGAGATCTCACTAAAAACTGGGGATAACGCCTTAAATGGCGAAGAAACGGTCTAAATAGGCTGATTCAAGGCATTTACGGGAGAAAAAATCGGCTCAAACATGAAGAAATGAAATGACTGAGTCAGCCGAGAAGAATTTCCCCGCTTATTCGCACCTTCCCTAGGTAATCGCTACGATTATAAGCTCGACGAACCTCATTTTTGTCAACATGGGCCAAAGCTGCTTCAATAACATCAGGCGGAAATCCCTGCTCATTGAGAGCAGTGCTGGCGATAGAACGCAAGCCGTGAGAAACGAGAACGCCTCCCAATCCAGCACGCTTGAGTGCTGCATTCACTGTTTGGCTGTTCATCGGCTGGGTTGGTTTGATGCGACTGGGAAAGATAAATTCTCGGCCATCACTGAGAGACTTCATCATTTCCAGAATAGCGAGAGCTCCATTAGATAATGGAACCGTATGGTCCCGGTTCATCTTCATTCGAGCAGCAGGAATTTTCCATTCGCTAGCATCAAAATTGATCTCATCCCATCGAGCTTCAGCGGCTTCGGTAGGGCGGGTAATGGTGAGAAGCTGCCACATGAACAAGCACCGCGTTGACATACTGATGCTAGCCGTACGCATAGTTTGCATTAGCTGTGGTAGTTGCTCCGGGCGGATGCTCGGCATGTTTTTCTTTTGCGGTTTCTCGAATGCTTTCCCGATGTTTACGCTGGGAACCGCATCAATCAGGCCCGTGTTCTGCGCATAAATCATGACTTCGTTAATACGCTGACAAAGACGGCGAACAGTCTCTAATGCACCTCTGGTCTGAACCGGCTGAACTGCTTTAACCAGAGTATGAGCTTTAATCTCAGTGACACTGATATCACCGATTGCTGGGAAAACATCTCTCTCAAGCGAGCGCCAGATATCGTCGGCATAGTCCTCTGTTACGCTGGCTTTCTTCACATTCCACCAACGCTCGGCAACTAACAGGAAAGTGTTGGTTTTGGCCTCTTGAGAATTTCTTACCTGTTCTTTCTGATGTTCCTGCGGATCAATGTCTTTCGCCAGTAAAACTCGAGATTCAGCTCTGAGTTTACGCGCATCAGAAAGTGAGACGGCAGGATAGGCACCGAAGCTCTGTTTGGTTCGCTGCTTGGTCAGAGGACGATAGTAACGGAACTGCCAGAGCTTACTACCGCTGGCCTTGATTAGCAGAGTAAGCCCGTCGCCGTCATACAGCTGGTAATCGGCATCTTTAGGTTTGGCGGCTTTGATTTCCGTATCGGTTAACGGCTTAGTTTTTCTTGCCATGGGAGTCTCCATGCGTTTAGGCCCAACGAAAACAATAGAGCTTTTCGTTGGGCCTATCAATGGGCCTAAAAGGTTCGGATTTAATTAGTTCTCTTCGGACTTCGCGGGACAAATTGAGGACACAAAAAAGCCCGCAGGGCTTGCGCCGTGCGGGCTCTTAGGACTTCATCGGATGACTCTGGTAATCACCGATGGAGAATTTTGGTGGAGCTGGCGGGAGTTGAACCCGCGTCCGAAATTCCTACATCCTCGGTACTACATGCTTAGTCCTGTCTTTACATTCGCCGGGTAGCTGCGGACGGACACGCCACTAACCGACTAGCCTGATTAGTTTTAACGCTTCAACCCCAGGCAAGGCATCCACGCGATCTCTTTTAGGTTTGACCTCTCTTGATCCCCGTCCTAAGAGCGGAGGCTAGGGAGAGAGGGCTCTGAGCAGGTTATTAAGCTGCTAAAGCGTAGTTTTCGTCGTTTGCGACTATTTTTTTGCGGTTTGTTAACGAGGCCTACCGCACCTCGGCATGCACCTTGGGTTTCGCGAATCCCGTCGAATCCAGAATCAGCCCCAAGTATTCGCAGAGTATACCATAAAATTAATGGCGTAACATGTTCGTAAAGCGATATGGCGATTAATCATGCGATTCGTACATTTACATGAGGTAAAGGCCGTTTGCGGCAGTTGTTACCAGAAAGAATTACGGTTAACCACGGCCTGCATTTTTCATAATACGCGCTTTATCAAGCTGCCATTCACGTTCTTTTAAATCGGTGCGCTTATCATGCTGTTTTTTCCCTTTTGCCACGCCGATTTTGACTTTACACCAGGCATTTTTCCAGTACAGAGAAAGTGCCACAACGGTATAGCCGTCGCGGTTAATGCGGCCATAAAGGTTATCAAGTTCGCGTTGATTCAGCAGGAGCTTACGCGTACGGGTAGGATCGCAGACGATGTGCGAAGAGGCCACATTGAGAGGCGTAAAGTTGGCGCCAAATAGCCAGGCTTCACCCTCTTTCATAATGACATAGCTGTCGCCGATATTGGCTTTACCGGCGCGTAGCGATTTAACTTCCCAACCCTGTAGGGCTAGACCTGCTTCAATTTCGTCCTCAATAAAATATTCGTGACGCGCGCGTTTATTTAGCGCGATAGTGGCAGAGCCCGGTTTGTGTGCTTTTTTCTTTGTCATAATGGCGCTCAGTATACGTAATCCGCTTGTAAAACGCATCCCCGGGTAGGAGAAGACAATTATATTAGCATGGCTTGCGGCGGCGTTTTTCTTTGATGAATGATAAATGTTATTATTCTGTAGTTAAGTTGAATTCAGGAACAGATATGCCGCAAATTAGTCGTACTGCGCTGGTGCCGTTTAGTGCCGAACAAATGTATCAGTTAGTGAATGATGTTAAATCATATCCCGAGTTTTTGCCGGGGTGTGTGGGTAGCCGCGTGCTAGATGCCAGTGCGGAACAAATGACGGCGGCGGTAGATGTTTCTAAGGCAGGGATCAGTAAAACCTTTACTACGCGAAATGTGTTAACGCGAAATCAAAGTATTTTGATGCATCTGGTCGACGGACCCTTTAAAACGCTAATGGGGGGCTGGAAGTTTACGGCGCTGTCGCCTGAGGCATGCCGAATTGAGTTTCATCTCGATTTTGAGTTTACAAATCGGCTGATTGAAATGGCGTTTGGGCGGATTTTTAAAGATTTAGTGGCTAGCATGGTTCAGGCTTTTACCAGCCGGGCGAAAGAGGTCTATAGTGTCGTCTGAAATTCAGGTGGAGGTGGTTTACGCGCTGCCTGAGAAACAGTATTTGCGTAAAGTGACATTATCCGTAGGTGCGACGCTGCAACAGGCCATCGCGGCATCTGGCATACTGGATTTATGGCCGGATATCGATCTTAACGTAAATAAGGTGGGGCTTTATAGCCGCCCCGCAGCGTTGACGGATATACTTCAGGACGGCGATCGCGTTGAAATTTATCGCCCCCTGGTTGCCGATCCTAAATTGCTTCGCCGCCAAAAGGCAGCGCAATCCTTGAAGAAGTAGTCTTTATTCGCTCCACTCGTTAACAATATAGCTTCCGGCGAAATGTGACCCTTGTATGTCAGGGAATTGGTGGCGCGGCATATCTCAATTTTTTCACCATCGAGTTGCCTTCTGTATCAACTTCCCGTAAGGGGTTGATGCTATGGAGGGGAGTGCTTTTTTAGGAATTTCTGTGGAGGTTATGCCTCTGGGAAGATAACTCTGGTCGTTTAACGCTGGCTAATAATATTCGTTAATGCTTCTTCTGACCGAAAGCCTTCCGTGCTGCGCTTCTTTTAAGCTAAATGTGGGCGGATAATTTGGAGCAATAAATACTAAGAGAAGTAAAACACCGCCTTCTGAGGCAGTTACTTTTAAGAATGCTTCCTGTTAGAGGGGCTAATGTCGCTTTCCACGTATTACTCCTGCAATTTCATCTGCTGCTAATGTAGTTGTTCTGTTTTCTCATGATGTCTCATATGCCGCTCGATTATTTCCTCGTTTACCCTGCCGTATCTTATCTACAGAGTCGTAAGCAGCGATATTACGGCATGGACCTACTTTCGGTTATAGCTTTGTAGGTTCAATCATCTTTCGCTCTTCCACAGGGAATTATTCAGTAATCAACGTAAAAAAGGCGCCACGCAGGCGCCTTAGTACAAAGCATTAACCCGCTACTTTTGTAGCGCAGGTTTATTATCAATGTTGGTTAAAACACCGCTGCTATCAAATGTGAGCGTGAGAGTTTGCTGCGTTACGTCCTCATGCCCCGGCTGTTGGCGAAATATATAGAACCAAGTGTTGCTGCCAAAAGGATCGGTCATCATTGGCGTACCCAGCGCATAAGCAACCTGCTGTTGGTTCATGCCAGTATGAATTTTTGCGACATCATTGGGAGCCAGATAGTTACCTTGATTAATGTCCGGGCGGTATACCACTCTCTCCAGAGTGGAGCAGCCTGCGGTTAACATTAAAACAACGACCGCAGCAGTAGCCAGCGTTTTACAGCGCATAGTGTTTTGATTCCTTTTCGGGCCAGACGGTATGTGGCGCTTCATTAATACACTGATGATAATAAACCTTTAAGCAGTTTAAAACCTTAAAGGCGCTCACTGTGGCTTCGCGGAACGAAAAAAGTTGAAATCTGCCCGCATAATTTTACGTGGGCTTAACCTTTTAGTGATTACTATGATTACCTGCATAGCTAATGCTTACTCAGGCGGCGAGGAGTTCTCGGGCGTTAGCCAGCGCGCTGCGCGTGACTTCACTTCCGCCTAAAAGCCTTGCCAGTTCCTGTAGTCGCGCACGTTTATTCAGTGGTTGCATACGCGTTTCAGTAACCTCACCGTCGGTTTCTTTACTGACAAAGAAGTGCTGATGGCCACATGCGGCGACCTGAGGTAAGTGCGTAACGCACATTACCTGTGTTGACTCTCCAAGCTGACGAAGCAGTTTGCCCACGATAGCGGCCGTAGGGCCACTAATGCCTACATCGACTTCATCGAAGATGAGTGCGGGAGTTTCCATTTTTTGAGCCGTAATAACCTGAATCGCTAATGCGATCCGTGAAAGCTCACCGCCGGAGGCGACTTTAGCCAGAGGTTGTAAGGGTTGTCCGGGGTTAGTGCAAACCCGGAATTCGATGCGATCGGCACCGTCAGCCGTTAAATGGGATTCGTTGAAGGCAATATCAATAATAAATTCACCATGAGGCATTGATAGTGAACGCATACTAGCAGTAATGCGCTGAGCCAGTTCAAGGGCGGTTGCCGTCCGCTGCGTATGGAGGCGCCGTGCAATGTCCAGCGCCTGTTGATGATAACGCTCCACTTGAAGCGCCAACAGATCCTGAGCATCGCCCTGAGTTTCAATTCGCTGTTGCTCTTCCAGTAGCTGCTGATGCTGCGCCGGTAACTCTTCTGGCGAGATATGGTGTTTACGTGCCAGCATCATTTGGCGTGAGATGCGCTGTTCCAGTTCGAAGAGGCGGTTAGGATCGAGCTCCATTCTGTCGCAGTAATGACGCAATTCTTCGCTGGCTTCATCGACTTGGATAGCGGCATCTTCCAGCATTTGCAGCACGCTGGATAAAGAGTCATCCATGCCGGCGAGTTCGGCAACTATCTGACGCGCGCTATACAGGTAACTACGCAAATTATGCTCTTCGTTATCTGCCAGAACAGTTAGCGCTTGCTGAGTTGAGGAGAGGCGCTGGCCGCTGTTAGCCAACAATCGATATTCTTCATCAATGCGTTCATATTCACCGGCGATGGGCGAAAAGTCATTGAGTTCTTTTAGCTGATAATGCAGGAGTTCAGCGCGTGCGCTGCGTTCCTGACTTAATTGTTGGTGGCTTGCCAGATCGCGGCAGCTTTGATGCCACTGACGATAGCTGGTTTGCATTTGCTGTAGCAGATCGGTTTGGTTTATATAGGCATCCAGTAATTGCCGCTGCTGTTCCGGGCGAATAAGTTGCTGGTGCGCATGCTGCCCGTGAATTTGAATTAAACGCTGCCCCAGATCGCGTAGCTGAGACAGTGGCACTGCCGTACCGTTAATAAAGCCACGCGAACGTCCGTCTGCGTTAATAACGCGGCGAAGCAGGCACTCACTACCGTCCTCAAGTTCGTTATCTTCCAGCCAGCGGCGGGCAGCAGGAGTATCTTTTAAAGAGAACCTGGCACATAGGTCGGCGCGCGCCGCTCCAGGACGAATAATATCTGCTTCTGCCCGCCCACCCAGACACAGCCCGAGTGCGTCTATGGCGATAGATTTTCCGGCGCCGGTTTCGCCAGTAATCGCCGTCATGCCCCGATGAAAATCTATTTCCAGTTCACGAACGATAGCAAAGTTACTGATGGTGAGTTGGGTCAGCATAGCCACTTTCCTGCAGATAAAAGATAACTGTAATTGTATACAGTATATCCTGTGGTTATATACAGTAAAGTCTTTCAGGCTTAATTCAGAATAATTTTTTCGACCAGCCGAGCTTTGAACTTAATGTATTGAAATAACTGTAATCTTTTGGATGTATCAGATTGAGGTGGTAATTGCAGCGACGAATTAATACATCTTCGCCTTCCTGGATAGGAAGTGCAATTTGGCTGTCGCAGCTTATTTCAAGGTCTCCGCGCATATGTGAGAAGCGCAGGCGAATCGAGCTGTGGCTGTCTATAACTAAAGGGCGGGCGGAAAGCGTATGGGGGAACATCGGTACCAGAGCGATTGCGTCCAGAGAAGGGGTAAGGATAGGGCCACCGGCGGAGAGCGAGTAGGCGGTTGAACCGGTCGGGGTGGAAATAATCAGGCCGTCTGAGCGTTGGGAGAATGCGAAGCGCTCATCAATATAAACTTCAAATTCAATCATATGCGCTACTTTTCCCGGATGAAGCACTACTTCATTGATAGCCGTGCTGCTCCTGGTTTGATTATTTTTATGGCAGACCTGCGCTTCCAGCAAAAAACGGCGTTCAGTGATATAGTGACCTTCCAGAACATCGGCAAGCTGTTGCTGCGCATTATCTGGATCGAGATCGGTGAGGAAGCCAAGGTTACCGCGGTTGATGCCAATAACTTTGATATCGTAGCGCGCTAGCACGCGGGCGGCACCCAGCATATTTCCGTCGCCGCCGACCACGACGGCAAGATCGGCCCGCTGACCTATTTCCGATAGCGTACCGGTGCATACGTGATTGAGCTGGAGTTCCTGAGCAATTTGTTGCTCCACGATAACGTCGTAGCCTGCCTCGCTTAGCCAGCGCCACAGCATTTCGTGCGTGGTTAGTGCGGTAGGATGACGAGGGTGGCCGACAATGCCGATACAGTTGAAATGTTTATTCATTTTCCCGATGGTCCTCAAACGTGGAGCGCGGTTCCATAATCACTCGGCTTCCCTTGAAACCCGAAAACCGATCCCCATAATAAGCGAACCAGCGAGATGAATGCTAAAGAAACGCGGAGAATTTCATGAGTAATGAAGAACAGAAACAGTCGAACGATCAGCCCAGCGCAGAAAGCGTAGCCGAGCCGCGTGAGTTGGACGGCGTTGAGCAAACGGAATCCGTTGGAGCCTCCGGGGGAAGTGATTCACGCGATGAGCGTATCGCCAGTCTTGAGGCACAATTGCAAGAAGCCGAAACGCGGGAGCGTGAGCATCTGCTGCGCGCGAAGGCCGATATGGAAAATCTGCGCCGACGCACTGAGCAGGATGTAGAAAAGGCGCATAAATTTGCACTTGAAAAGTTCGTCAACGAACTGCTACCGGTATTAGATAGCCTGGATCGCGCCCTTGAAGTGGCCGACAAGGGGAATGCTGATATGTCCGCTATGGTTGAAGGTATCGAGTTGACCCGTAAATCCATGCTGGATGTGGTACGTAAATTCGGCGTTGAAGTCGTCGGCGATGTTAATGTGCCGTTTAATCCTGACGTTCACCAGGCAATTGCTATGGTGGAGTCTGATGAAGTCAGCCCGAATCACGTCTTAATGGTGATGCAGAAAGGTTATACGCTTAACGGGCGTACCATTCGCGCGGCGATGGTTTCGGTAGCAAAGGCTAAAGCGTAGTTACGGTTTTTGGCTCATCTCCCCTCCCATGCTGACAGGGAGGGGAATACGCTATTTATCCACGCTGCTATTTATCCACACTGCTACGAAGCGGCGTGACAGGAATAATGCGAACCTGCTTAACAACGTTATCCTGTACGTCGAGAATATCAATATCATATTCCCCAACGCGCATACGCGTGCCGGGAACGGGGATATCCTCCAGTACTTCTTGTAACATGCCGTTTATGGTTCGCGCTTCATCTTCCGGTAATGTCCAGTTGAAGACTTTATTAATTTCCCGCACGTTTGCGCTGCCTTCTATGAGCACAGAGCCGTCGTTTTGCGGCCTGACTTCTTCAGCGAGGCTTGGCGACATAGACGTTGTGAAATCACCGACTATCTCTTCCAGAATATCTTCGACGGTGACTAATCCCTGAATATCGCCGTATTCATTTACTACCAGCCCGACTTTTTTCTTATTACGCTGAAACTTCACGAGCTGGACGCTAAGCGGCGTGCTTTCCGGGATAAAATAAACTTCGTCGGCGGCCCGTAGCATCACCTCTTTAGTAAATTCCCCTTTTTCAGTCATGAGGCGGTAGGCTTCGCGCACGCGCAGCATACCAATAGCGTCATCAAGAGATTCCCGGTATAGCACAATACGCCCGTGCGGCGAGTGCGTGAGCTGACGAATGATAGATTTCCAGTCATCGTTAATATCAATACCGACGACTTCGTTGCGGGGGATCATGATATCGTTAACGCTGACTTTTTCGAGGTCCAGCACGGATAGCAGCATGTCCTGGTTGCGCTGTGAGATTTGAGAGCGCGATTCATTCACAATGGTGCGTAGTTCATCTTTGCTTAGCGCTGCGCTTACGACCGGATCGGTTTTAATCCCGACCATGCGCATTAATAGGCGCGTGATGGTATTCAGGAGCCACACCAGCGGCATCATTAGGATTTGCAGTGGACCAAGAAGCAGGCTACTGGGAAACGCGACTTTTTCCGGGTAAAGAGCGGCGATGGTTTTAGGTAAAACTTCTGCAAAAATAAGTACGGCGAAAGTGAGCACGCCGGTAGCGATAGCTACGCCGGCATTGCCGTAAAGACGCATCCCAACAATGGTGCCAAGCGATGAAGCCAATATATTGACCAGATTGTTACCAATTAATACCAGGCTGATTAGCCTGTCTGGCTTACGTAAAAGCTTATCCACACGCTTTGCAGCACGATTTCCCTGGCGCACCAGATGGCGTAGACGGTAGCGATTCAGTGTCATCATGCCGGTTTCTGAGCCTGAGAAATAGGCGGAAATTATCACCATAACGATGAGCGTAATGATGAGCGCGGTGGTGGAAATATGTTCCAGGGGATTTCTCCTTAATGCCAGGTAAACAATTAGCCGAGTATGTTTTGCAACACGCGGCTGCCGAAATAGGCCAGCGTCAATAATAGGGCGCCGGCGACATTAAACCAGACTACGCGCCGGCCGCGCCACCCTTCATGATAATGCCCCCAAAGCAGAACGATATAGACAAACCAGGCCAGTATTGAGAGTACGGCCTTATCCATATTTTCCAGGCTAAAAAGGTTGTGCAGATAAAATAAGCCGGTGCAAAGCGTGAGAGTGAGAAGCACCACGCCGATTTGCGTGATATGAAACATTTTACGTTCGATACTCATTAATGGCGGCATATCGTTGCTAAACGCCAGACGTTTATTTTTTAGCTGATAGTCGATCCATGCGAGCTGTAGCGCATATAGGGCGGCGATAATGAGCGTGGCGTAAGAAAATAGCGATAGCCCGATATGAATTAGCATGCCCGGCGTGGCTTCCAGGTGAGTAATGAACTCATTTGGCATAAATGTCGCTAACGCCAAATTGATAAGCGCGAAGGCATACACAATTGGTAATAGTAACCAGCCTCGGTTGCGTGAGGCGACAATAGTCATCACGGTGCAGATAAGCAGGCTAACGAGCGAGCCCACGTTGAGCAGGCTTAGGTTTTGGCCGCCATCCGGTGTGAAGATACGTAACTTAAGTGCGATGGCGTGACACAAGAGTGCAATAACGGCTGATATCAGAGCAGAACGGCGCCAGCCACCGTTCTTTTTCAGCAACCCGGGTACGATCAGTGCCAAACTGATGGAGTATGCGATAAGCGCGAATAAGGCAAAAACAGGCATATGCAGGTGTCAGCCTATGGGCCAGAAAAAGATACGCTAGTATACCGTTACGCGCCTTTCGCTCCAACCGTTGGTTGCATCACATGGCGGCGCCTTCATGTTATACTGCGCGCTATTCAGAAATGCGTCGCTGCGGCGGCCTTTTAGTTACCACTTCAGGCAAGAGACCATGTTTGATAATTTAACTGACCGATTGTCGCGCACGCTGCGCAATATTAGCGGCCGCGGACGCCTCACCGAAGAAAACATTAAAGATACGCTGCGCGAAGTGCGGATGGCGCTGCTGGAAGCAGACGTTGCGCTGCCCGTGGTTCGCGAATTTATTAACCGCGTGAAAGAGAAAGCGGTTGGCCATGAAGTGAATAAAAGTCTTACTCCGGGCCAGGAATTCGTCAAGATTGTGCGCGATGAGCTGGTCGCGGCGATGGGCGAAGAAAATAATGCGCTCAACCTGGCGGCTCAGCCACCGGCTGTCGTACTTATGGCGGGTCTGCAAGGCGCCGGTAAAACAACCAGCGTAGGCAAGCTTGGGAAGTTTTTACACGAAAAGCATAAAAAGAAAGTGCTGGTGGTGTCGGCTGACGTTTATCGTCCGGCGGCAATCAGACAACTGGAAACGCTGGCCCAGCAGGTTGGTGTGGATTTCTTCCCGTCCGATGCACAGCAAAAACCGGTCGATATCGTCAATGCGGCATTGAAGGAAGCGAAGCTTAAATTTTACGACGTGTTGCTTGTGGATACCGCCGGGCGTTTGCACGTTGATGATGCAATGATGAATGAGATTAAAGAGGTACACGCTTCTTTAGATCCCATTGAAACGCTATTTGTTGTAGATGCGATGACCGGCCAGGATGCGGCAAATACGGCGAAAGCGTTTAATGAAGCGCTGCCGCTGACCGGCGTGGTTTTAACGAAAGTCGATGGCGATGCGCGGGGCGGGGCAGCGCTCTCGATCCGCCATATTACCGGTAAACCGATTAAGTTCCTCGGCGTTGGGGAGAAAACGGAGGCGCTGGAACCGTTCCATCCGGATAGAATCGCATCACGTATTCTCGGTATGGGCGATGTATTATCGCTGATTGAAGACATTGAAAGTAAAGTTGACCGCGCGCAGGCTGAAAAGCTGGCGAATAAACTTAAAAAAGGCGACGGCTTCGACCTGAATGATTTTCTGGATCAGCTACGTCAAATGAAAAACATGGGCGGTATGGCGAGTCTGATGGGGAAACTGCCGGGGATGGGGCAGTTACCCGATAATGTGAAATCGCAAATGGACGATAAAATCCTGGTGCGTATGGAAGCGATTATTAATTCGATGACGCTCAAAGAGCGCGAAAAACCAGAAATTATTAAAGGATCGCGTAAACGTAGAATTGCAGCGGGTAGCGGAATGCAGGTGCAGGATGTGAATCGTCTTTTAAAGCAGTTTGACGATATGCAGCGCATGATGAAGAAGATGAAGAAAGGCGGTATGGCGAAGATGATGCGCGGCATGAAGGGAATGATGCCGCCTGGCTTCCCCGGCCGCTAACAAAGAATTAGCGTGCAGTCGGACTGTACGCTAGTTACGTCTCCACATTTTCCCGGAGTGTAATTCAGGCCGTAATTAAAGAAGAAGCGTGTGCGTCTGTTGCCGAGGCACGCTGTATATAGCTTGAGCGCGTTACAGAGTGTGTTGTGCGTGATATTGCACGGCGCGTGCGGCTAATTTGCATTGCTTTCTACGCAAAAATCAGTAAAATTTTCGGGCTTTAATATGACGCCGGGCTCCGTTCCTCGATGGGGCCCGGTTGTTTTATTCACTAAAGAGGATGTTATGGTAACTATTCGTTTAGCACGTCACGGCGCTAAAAAGCGTCCGTTCTACCAGGTTGTCGTTGCAGACAGCCGTAATGCCCGCAACGGTCGTTTTATCGAGCGTGTAGGCTTTTTTAACCCGATCGCAAATGAGAAAGAAGAAGGCGTACGCCTGGATCTGGATCGTATCGGTCACTGGGTAGAGCAGGGCGCAACGATTTCCGATCGCGTTGCTACGCTGATCAAAGCAGCAAAAAAAGCAGCTTAATCTGCCACGGTGGTCATGATGAGCAAGCAACACGCCGCTGAAGCGCCAACGAACCCGGTTGTATTAGGGAAACTTGGCTCGCCGTACGGGATACGTGGTTGGCTCAGAGTGTTTTCCTCCACCGAAGAGTCCGAAGGCATTTTTGACTATCAGCCCTGGTTTATCCAGCGCGGTGGTCAGTGGCAACAGCTAGAGATAGAAAGCTGGCGCCATCATAATCAGGATTTGATCATCAAGCTGAAAGGCGTTGACGATCGCGATTCGGCAAACCAGCTCACCAATAGTGAGATAATGGTTGACGCATCGCAGCTTCCAGCCCTGGAAGACGGTGACTATTACTGGAAAGACCTTATTGGTTGCCAGGTCGTCACCACCACGGGCTATGATCTGGGTAAAGTCAGCGATCTGATGGAAACCGGGTCAAATGACGTTCTCGTTATTAAAGCTAACCTGAAAGATGCATTTGGAGTCAAGGAGCGGCTGGTTCCGTTCCTCGATGGACAGGTTATCAAGAAAGTCGATCTTGCCACTCGTTCAATCGAAGTGGATTGGGATCCTGGTTTTTAACCTCCGGATTAGCGGTAGCCAAACGGCGCAGTGGGGATTGGCTTGTGTTTATTGGTATAGTCAGCCTGTTTCCTGAAATGTTCCGTGCAATTACCGATTACGGGGTAACTGGTCGGGCAGTAAAAAATGGCCTGCTAGACATCCAGTGCTGGAGTCCTCGCGATTTTACGCACGATCGCCATCGTACGGTTGATGACAGACCTTACGGCGGTGGACCCGGGATGTTGATGATGGTGCAACCGTTACGGGATGCCATCAATGCAGCCAGAGCCGCGGCGGGTGAAGGCGCAAAGGTGATTTATCTTTCGCCTCAGGGACGCAGGCTCGATCAGAGCGGCGTCAGTGAACTGGCACTCAGCGAGAAATTGATTCTGGTGTGTGGTCGCTATGAGGGGATTGATGAACGCGTAATTCAAACCGAAATTGATGAAGAATGGTCAGTCGGGGATTACGTGTTGAGCGGTGGGGAGTTGCCCGCAATGACGCTCATTGATTCTGTTTCCCGGTTCGTTCCGGGAGTATTGGGTCATGAGGCATCGGCAGTCGAGGATTCGTTTGCTGATGGGTTGCTGGATTGTCCGCACTATACTCGCCCTGAACTACTGGAAGGGATGGAAGTACCGCCGGTATTATTGTCGGGAAACCATGCTGAAATCAGACGTTGGCGCTTGAAGCAGTCGCTGGGCCGAACCTGGCTTAGAAGACCTGAACTTCTGGAAAACCTGGCTCTGACTGAAGAGCAAGCAAGACTGCTGGCAGAGTTCCAACAGGAATATCAGCAGCAGGAATATGATGGAAGCGGCGCGTAGGTCGTCCACCAACAATATCAGTTTACCCAGGATAAGAGATTAAATTATGAGCAACATTATAAAACAGCTTGAACAAGAGCAGATGAAGCAGGACGTACCTTCCTTCCGTCCGGGTGATACCGTGGAAGTGAAAGTATGGGTAGTTGAAGGTTCCAAAAAACGTCTGCAGGCATTCGAGGGCGTGGTTATCGCTATTCGTAACCGCGGTCTGCATTCTGCATTCACTGTTCGTAAAATTTCTAACGGCGAAGGCGTTGAGCGTGTTTTCCAGACTCACTCTCCGGTTGTTGACAGCATTGCTGTTAAGCGTCGTGGTGCCGTTCGTAAAGCTAAACTGTACTACCTGCGTGAACGTACTGGTAAGTCAGCGCGTATCAAAGAGCGCCTGACTAAATAAGCGTTCGCGAAAGCGACATCCTGAAAAAGGGCCGGCTTTGCCGGCCCTTTTTACGTTAATGCTATTTGCTGTCTATATTTTGCTGTCTATGTCAGGGCGGCTAATAAAGACGCCTTACCTTATTCCAGTTTTAGCACCTCTCCTTATGCGCTAAGTTTTCTCCTTCTCCTGATGCACGTGCAGAAAGTCGGTAATACAAATCTCGATTCCGATCGAAATTGCCAAAATTTTACTAGTAAATTCAATAAGTAAAACAGGCTGGCGGTGCAGGTTTTTGTATGCTTTACCACATGCTGTTACCAACGGTGCAAAACTGATCCACCCCAGCGGTTGAAAACTGATCC
>CALYPF010000070.1 GCA_945271245.1 uncultured Enterobacteriaceae bacterium
CGTTACTGCGTTACTGCGTTACTGCGTTACTGCGTTACTGCGTTACTGCGTTACTGCAGAATAAATCAGCAATCGCACTGATTTATCAAAACAGATTTTGACAACCTAAAACGGCGCCGCTACTATGCGCCCGTTGTTACGATTCCTCCGTAGTTCAGTCGGTAGAACGGCGGACTGTTAATCCGTATGTCACTGGTTCGAGTCCAGTCGGAGGAGCCAGATTAAAAAAGCAGAGGCCTGGCCTCTGCTTTTTTATTGCCAACTGGAAACCACGTCCTGTGGGCGTGGCCATTAACAGGTTTTGGCTCTGCCTTGTTGTTTTGGGATTTAAATCTCACAAAACTGGCAGAAACTTCTTTTTAAGGGATTTGGTATGCCCCTCTGGGGCATCAAAGCTATGCCGCCTTCTATGAAGCGGATTTTTACTGCCCGTAAATAACCGCGCATCAGGTTCACTTACCCTGCCGCCTGTGCATAACGCGTTGCTACATTGTCAGAGACATTTATTCGTCGCCGACTGTGGACCTGAGAGGGCGCGGGTACTTCTTCAGCCAGCGCCCGCTCACCATCCGCCAGTAAAAAAGTGCAGCACGCACCGCCCAGTCGAGGAACATTCCAAGCCATACGCCTACAACGCCCATCCCCCACATAATACCAAGCACATAGCCAGCCACCACGCGGCACCCCCACATACCAAGCATTGAAACCCACATAGCAAAGCGCGCATCGCGCGCGCCCTTAATTCCCGCTGGCAATACCCATGACGCAGCCCAAATAGGCATAAACGCAGCATTCATCCAGAGCAGGATTTTAACCACCTCTTTGACATCGGCATCATGGGTGTAAAACGATGCCATCAGCCCGGCAAAGGGCGCGCTTAGCCAGGCAATGGCCGTTAGCCCAAACGTTGAGAGCCAAAAAACGTGGCGTAACTGGCGTTCGGCCTGCCCTATCTGCCCTTTCCCCAAGCGTTTGCCAACAATAATCGTCGAGGCGGAGCCCAGCGCGTTTCCTGGAAGGTTAATTAAACCGGCTATAGAAAAAGCGATAAAGTTTCCGGCGATAACGCTGGTGCCCATCCCGGAAACAAACATTTGAGTTAATAATTTACCGCCGCTGAATAATACAGATTCTACGCTTGCCGGGATCCCAATCCCCAGTACTTCCCACAAAATAGAAATATTAAGAGGCCGGAAATAACTGCGTAGAGAAATGCGCAGAGATTTATACCCCTTTACCAGAACAAACAGGATAGCCAGCGCGCCGATGTAACGGGAGATAGTTAGCCCCAGTCCGGCTCCGATAAACCCCAGCCCTGGCCATGAAAACGCCCCATAAATCAGGATGCTACTAATGATAATGTTCAGGATATTCATGCCACCGTTAACCAGCAGCGGAATGCGCGTGTTGCCTGCGCCGCGCAGCGCGCCGCTTCCAATAAGCGCAATCGCTGCCGCCGGGTAACTCCACGCCGTGAGCTCCAGATAGCTCAATGCCAGCAGTTTTACCTGCGGATTTGCCGCCCCGGCAATCACGTCAACAATATGCGCGCCGGCGATGTGAATAACGATAGTTAGCACAATAGCGATAAGCGTCATCAGCACCAGGGATTGCCGGGTAGCTGCCCGAGCGCGCTTGCCCTGCCGTTTCCCCAGACTGAAAGCGACGACTACCGTGGTCCCGAGATCCACGGCGGCAAAAAACGCCATGATAACCATATTGAAACTGTCGGCTAATCCTACGCCAGCCATGGCTTCTTTACCGATCCAGCTTACGAGGAACGTACTCAGTACGCCCATTAACAGAACGCAGGTATTTTCCAGAAAAATGGGGATCGCCAGCGGCGCTATTTCACGCCAAAACAGTGTGCGATAGCTTTTGCGTCTTGGGTACCAGGGGGTGCGCTCTATCGCCCGGCGCAGGGCGGCATAAAGTTCCAAGTGAGGCCCGTCTTAGCAGTTTGAAACAACATTTCAATCATGAGCTATAACCATTTATCCCGCAAAGGCTTTTTGTAGTAAAGTCCGCCTTCGCGTTGCGAAACTGTTGAAGAATCAAGCAAACGACACCCGAATCACCGCACAGCGTTTGACAAAAAATTTTTCCCCGTTAAGATACCCCAACACGATTCCTCTGTAGTTCAGTCGGTAGAACGGCGGACTGTTAATCCGTATGTCACTGGTTCGAGTCCAGTCAGAGGAGCCAGATTTTAAAAAGCCCGCCTCGCGCGGGTTTTTTGTTATTTTTATGCCACTCTTCGTGCCGCCAGAATATCTTTTATCCGACATCCTTAAGGTAACAAAATCCCGCAGCCGCTTTTTACTGACGACAGCCATTACGGTACGCGCCTGGCGTTAAGCGGCAAGCGCTAGCGGGCATTACGCTGGATATATGGCAACGTTTATTTGCGGCGAATATGACGCGGCCCCGGCGGCGGTGATACCATAACATCACGTACAGGCAGTTTCAGGATAAGCCCAAGTTCACCTGGCGCATCGGCATTTACAAGCAGCATATTACCCGTCTTCGTGCTGAATTAGGCGCTGAGCTATCCGGCAAGCCTGATTCAGTAAAATAGCTGCCTTCCTGGAAGGCGGCATTGCTTTGATGCCCCAGAGGGGCATACCAAATCGCTTAAAAAGAAGTCTCTGCCAGTCCTGTGAGATTTAAATCCCAAAACAATAAGGCAGAGCCAAAACCGAGTCGATAGCACGCCCACAGGACGTGGTTTTTAGTTAAGAATAAAAAAACCGCCGGGGAAAACCGCCGGCGGCGATGGCTATTCGGGATGAATGCGCGGATTACTTCGTTTTGCCTGCGGCCTGGCCCTTAACTTCTCCCATGGCTTTCAGTTTAGTAGAGATGTCTCGACGCTCTTTCGACAGTTCGGCGTTTTTGATGATGTAATCATCAACCCGGTCTTCGTAGTCGGTTTTCATATTCTCAATGATCCCCTGAATCGCTTCTACGCTCATGTCCGGCTTAATGTAATCGCTCAGGTTATCCAACAGCAGGACGCGCTTTTGGTTATCGCGAATTTTTTTCTCGACGTCCTGAATTTCACGCTTCAGTTTATTTTTACGGCGGAATAAACGGACAAACTCCAGAACATCCTGAAAAGACGCTTTTGTATTTTCCATGGTGACACCCCTATTTTGAGACTTGGATTCTTTCAGAACTACGCGCTGTGTGGGTACATTTCACGGCAGCGGCAAAATAATTCTTTTCGCTGTTCTACCAGACTGGCCGGTAAGCGAAAACAACGGGCGCATCAGCGCGTTGGTATTGACCGACATCATAACCCTAAACGGACCTGAATCGAAACAGCGCGCTACGTTTACGCGATCCGATGCAGATTATTTACGCAGTGCGCGCACCATTAACTGAGAGAGCAGCTCTAGCTGACGCACTAATTCAAGGCTAATCCAGGCATAGCCGTAAATATGCGCCGTTTCAACCTGCCCGGTACTGCGTTCCTGCACCAGCTGGCGCAATTCACCGGCGATTTCGGCAAGCGCTTCGCCGTTACGTTTCACCGGCTGCGGATTACCGTCGAGCAGCGCCTGCGCAAGCGCCTCAAGGGTTCGCGTAGTCATATGCTGTGTGTCGAGCAATGTATGAGAGTTCAGCATCACGAAATGACTCGCGCGGGAGGCCCACCAGGCGTTAATTTGCAATTCAAGCGTTGCGACAATATTGCGACTTACCGTCTGTATTGCTTCAAAAATCGCTTTCTGGGTATGGGTTTCTTTGCTCGCAGGCACAATTAATTTCCTCAACCCCACCACATCACCCAGCAGCTGTTGCAATGGAGCTTCCAGACGCGGGCGGCTCACCAAATTAGGCGACAGCCCGGCCTGCTGCAGGCGGCTAAACCTCAAGATAAAATCGGCAATATGAATTCGCCACAGTATGAAAGCCCGCTGGGGCCAGACGCTGGTAAATAACATGGCCAGCAGCGACCCAAAAACCACATCTCCGGCGCGCCACAGCGCGGTGCCTATCTGCCCCGGCGGCGCGCTCACAACCACGGAAAGCGTAATACCAATCAATAAGGCCCGGTACGGCTTTTTGCCTAGCGCCAGATAGCCGCAAAGAAATATCCCTATTGCGCACCATGCCAGCATGAGCGGCAATGACCAGGGTTCCAGCTTCAGAGCAATTAACCCCAGCGCGGCGCCCAAAATAGTGCCACCGATTCTGTCAAATGCGCGCGGCACCACGTTTCCTAAAAAGGAGATAGGCCCCATAACCACGACCAGCGTGATTAGCGGCCAGCTGCCTTCAGGGACCTCGACCAGCCGAACCAGCAAAAACGTCAGTACAAATGCAAATGCCACCCGCACGCCGTGGATGACTCGGTAGTGGCGATAAAGGCGAAGGTCAAAAGCCGTTAATGATTTATCCGGGCGCAAAGCCGTTCTCCATCATGAGGTAAACACGCACACCGCACAGTGTAACCTGAATGCTCGCCATACAGGCTGACCGTTCATGGAAAAACGCGCTCTCCCCCTTTTCACTGCACAAAACATTCATATGCCCGGGTTGCCCAACTGATTAAAAATCACAACATATTTAATATTTTTTAACAAAAAACATTTAGCTTTATTCTTTTCAACGTTTTCTTTACAAACAAAATATAATTACCCTGTACGGCACTTTTACCGTGCGCACTTCTGCGCCGGTTTCATAAGCTTTTTAAGCGATGTAAAGGAAGCGACATGCGCAAACCACTTAAAACCCTGCCGGGCGTTACGCGGCGGCAGGTTCTTACATGGTCTGGCGCGGCGTTCGCGCTGAGCGCGGGTTCCGCAAAAGCGACCTCACTCTCCGGCCCACCAGGCTGGCAGCCCTTCTCTGATAATCCTCCGGAAACCCTTGATAACAAAGGCTGGTTATTCCTTAACGAAAATGAAGTCACTACGCTGGAAGCCATAGTTGACCGTTTGATTCCCGCCGATGAGTTAAGTCCCGGCGGTAAAGAAATGGGGTGCGTGGTGTTCATCGATCGCCAACTGCACGGTTTTTACGGCAACTTCGAGCGTTTATATATGGAAGGCCCGTTTCAGGATGGCGCGCCGGAACAGGGCGATCAGTCGCCGCTAACGCCGCGCCAGCGCTATCGGCTGGGGCTCGCCGCGCTGGACGATTACACCCGCAGGCACCACCATAAACGCTTTCATGAACTGGCACCGGAGCTGCAGGATAATCTGCTCAGCGGGCTTGAAAACGGTGATATCACGCTCGATGGCATTGATGGCAGCGTATTTTTCGCCCAGGTGCTGAGTAATACGACAGAAGGCTTTTTTGCCGATCCTATTTATGGTGGTAATCGCGACATGGCCGCCTGGAAAATGATTGGTTTTCCGGGTGCGCGCTACGATTACCGGGATTTTATCGAAAAACATAATGAAGATTTGCGTCTGACCCCCGTCAGTATCACCGGCAGCGCGGCCTGGATGAAAAAAGGATAAAGAAGAATGGCGAAAAAACTTCCAGAAACCGATGCGGTCGTTATCGGGCTAGGCTGGGCCGGTTCTATTATCGCCAAAGAGCTGGCCGATGAAGGGCTGCAGGTGGTAGGTATCGAACGCGGCCCCTGGCGCGATACCGCGCGTGATTTTAACGTCGCCACTGTCGCGGACGAACTGCGCTACGTACAGCGCCAGGAATTGATGCTGCGTACCCGGCAAAATACCTGCACAATGCGCAATAACACGTCACAAACCGCGCTGCCTATGCGCAGTTGGGGGTCGTTCCACCCGGGCAACGGCACCGGCGGCGCCGGCAATCACTGGGCCGGTATCACGTTTCGTTTTCAGCCTGAAGAATTTCGGTTAAAAAGCCATCTGCAGGAACGATATGGCGATATTCCGGAAGAATTGGTGCTCCAGGACTGGGGAACCAGCTGGGAGGAAATGGAGCCGCATTATATGGCCTTTGAGCGCGTGGCGGGCACGTCCGGTAAAGCCGGGATGCTCAACGGCGCAAAACAAAGCGGCGGCAACCCTTTTGAAGGCTCCCGCTCCGGCGAATATCCGACGCCGCCGTTAAAGCAGCCATATGGCCCTACCCTGTTCGCAGACGCGGCAAAAAACATGGGCTACTCCCCGTTCCCGGTCCCCTCTTCGCTGGTATCCGAAGCCTATACTAATCCGTATGGCGTGACGATGGGGCCTTGCACATTCTGTGGTTTTTGCACTAACTACGGCTGCGCTAACTATTCCAAGGCCAGCGCCATCACCACGATTCTCCCGGCATTAATGCGCCAACACAACTTTGAAGCCCGCACCTTTTGCGAAGTACTAAAGGTCAATACGGACAGTAGCGGCAAACAGGCCACCGGCGTGACCTATATCGACTCGTCCGGCGATGAATGGTTTCAGCCAGCGCGTCTGGTTATCGTCGCTGCCTTTACCTTTGAAAATGTACGCCTGATGCTACTGTCTGGCGTGGGTAAAGCTTACGATCCGGTCACCAATAGCGGCACCACCGGTCGTAATTACGCCTATCAGACCGCCAACGGCGTTACCCTGTTTTTTGACGATAAAAAATTTAACCCCTTTATCGGTGCTGGTGCCGTTGGCATGGGAATCGATGATTTTAATAACGACAATTTCGACCACAGCGGGCTGGGCTTTTTCGGCGGCGGCAGTATTCGCGTTACGCCTATCGGCGGCGCGCCGATAAATTATCATCCTACGCCGCCCGGTTCGCCAAAATGGGGAAAAGGCTGGAAACAGGCCATGGTACAAAATTATCAGAGCACCATGTCTATCGGCTGCGAGGCCAGCAGTTATACCACGCGCACCAACTATCTTTCTCTCGATCCCAATTATAAAGACCGGCTAGGCCGCCCGCTGTTACGTATTACTTTCGACTTCCCGGAAAACGATTTGAAAATGGCGCAGTACTGTACCGGTAAAGTCGCTGAAATTGCTCAGTCAATGAATCCACAGCATATCGTCGCGAAACCCACCACCGGGCACTGGAATAGCGTTCCTTACCAGTCATCGCACGTAGTGGGTGGATTTATTATGGGGGCCGACCCCAGTACCAGTTCCGTCAATAAACATCTTCAGGTATGGAGCGTGCCGAATCTGTTTGTGGTAGGCGCTTCCGCCTTTCCGCAAAACCCGGGCTACAACCCAACCGGCACCGTTGGCGCGCTGGCGTATAAAGCCGCCTTCGCAATCCGCCATTATTACCTGAAAAACCCGGGAGAGATGATAGACGCATGAAAACATTAACGCTGTCTCTTCTTGCCGCGTCCGGTATGGCTTTCACGACGCTGGCAATCGCTCAGCCGGAATTCGATCGGGTAGAAAAAGGTCGTTATCTGGCAATCGTCGGCGATTGTGCCGCCTGCCATACCGCCAGCGCCGATAAACCGTTTGCCGGCGGCGTTCCGATTAACACCCCGTTTGGTACCCTGGTTGGCGCCAATATTACTCCAGATATCGCCACGGGCATTGGTGCCTGGAGCTACGACGACTTTAAACGCGCCATGTCTGAGGGAATCGGTCACGGAGACAAGCGGCTCTATGGCGCTATGCCCTTTACCGCCTATACCAAAGTCACCGATGCCGATAACCGCGCAATTTGGTCTTATTTACAAACGCTTACGCCGATTTCTCAGCAAATCGATAGCAACCAGCTCCCCTTCCCTTTTCGGATACGCACCAGCCTGATGGTCTGGAACTGGATGAATTTCGAAAAAGGTGAATACCGCCAGGATCCCGGCAAATCGGAAGAGTGGAACCGCGGCGCTTACCTGGTTCAGGGATTAGGCCACTGCGGAACCTGCCACACGCCGAAAAATATTCTCGGTGGCGATAAAAATACCCATTTTCTGGCGGGAGCCAAAGTGGAAAACTGGTGGGCACCGAATATTACCGCCGAAAACCATGAGGGAATAGGCCGCTGGAGTATCGGGGAGATAAAGGATTATCTGCGCACCGGCGTCAACCGCTATGACGCCGCTTCCGGCCCGATGGCCGAGGAGGTTATTAACTCTTCCCGACACTGGAAAGAAAGCGATCTTCAGGCCGTCGCCGTGTATTTAAAATCGCTAAAACCCGGCGACTCTTCACAGCAAAAAACGCCGCAGGCCCTGCAAACGAATAACGCACAGATGCAGACCGGCAAAGCCATCTATTTTGATCGCTGCTCAGCGTGCCATACTTCTGCAGGTAAAGGCGCACCGGGTATCTTCCCGCAGCTGGCGGATAACCCGTTGATTAACGCAGCACAGCCAACATCGTTAATGCGCGTAGTGCTGGCGGGTAGCCGTGCGGTCGGCACGCCGGCCCGACCTACCGCACCGGCGATGCCAGCATTTGCAGATACGATGACCGATGAGCAGGTTGCCGATGTGCTAACGTATATTCGCAATAGCTGGGGAAATGCGGCGCCCGCAGTAAGCGCCAGCGAAGTTAGCAGAATGCGGAATTCGCTGAAAGAGTAGCCATAGCAATGCATAGCATTAAGCTCTCACTTCCAGGCTATGCGCCAGCGCCGGATGCATCCCGGCGCTTTTCTTAATAACGAGTGGGTTACTTTGCTGCGGCCTGGTAATTCACTTGATTTTTATATATCGTCACAGGGTTTCACACAGAATCAATAGATTTTCTTAAGTAACCAATGCGTCGTTCACCCCCTGGATTTACCCTAGGCACGATGGGCCACGGATATAAATTACAACGCTGTTGCCATATTGACATTAACGCCCCGTTGATAGGGCAAAATCTGGTTTATTTCCTACTATCAGCCGCTTTTATCTCATAGAAATGTTTATTGTTTCAGATTTATCCCATCACAGTATATTCATTCAAGAAATCCTATAATAGCATAATAAGAATGCAAATTATCATTAATCAATAATGTTCTGTATCGTGTTTGATTCTCTCAGCAGCATAACCGATGGGTCCAGATCTGCACAAACAGCCAAGAAACCGGCGGGCCATTTAGGTATATTACTACCCGATATTATTTACTTCGGTATTTCATAACATATTAATAATGGTACAAAGAATGATTAAAAAACCCGCACTATTGTTTGGCATGCTATTACTTTCTGCATGCGCATCCCAGGAAAAAATATCGTCAATAGACACTGGCATGTCGCGTCAGCAAATTATTACCGCTTTAGGCAATCCGGATAGTGAATATTCAAAGGATGATTTAGAAATATTGACTTATCGTAATAAAAAGCCTAAGGCACTCAGTCTGAAACACGAGGATTATCAGGTCGTGTTGATTAACGATATTGCTGCCGAGATTACTCCGGAAACCCGGCTCGTTAAATAAGATTTAAGCGGAGGTTATCTTCCGCTTTCAGTATAACTACGCGGCATTAGCAATAATCCCGTCCACTGCGTGCCGCTATTAAATACTTTTTGTGCTACATCGCGAGATAATAGCCAGGTTAATAAAATCGCCGTTACCGACGTGATGATTATTTGCCAGGGTGTATGCACATTTGGTATTAGCGGCCAAAATGCAAATTTTACCGCCGGACCATGCAGCCCGTAAATGACTAGCGTCCTGGTTCCCATCTGCGCGAGCATAGTCGCCGCCTGAGTTAGCGCACAAAATGCATAAATACAGCCAAGTGCAGCTAAATAATAGAGAGTTCTCAGCATAATACCCGCCAGCGGCGTGTAGCCCAGCGAAGCATTAGTCACACTGCCGTACAATAGCCCCGTATCCAGATAAAGGCTCACGCCATAGCCTATTATCAATATCAATACGCCTGCTGCGGGTGCATAACTTTTGGTAATCCACCGCGTAAGGGAAAAGTATTGGTTTTCCCGCGCTATATTCCCCGCAATAAAGAAGGGGAAAAATATTACCGAGCGTAATATACCAAACGCATAGCCATCAAAATGTAATAAAGAGAATGCGAATGAAGCCAATAGTACCCAGCATAAAGGAAAACGCAGGCGCATAATTATTGGCAATAAAAGCTTCCAGATAATCAGGCTGTACAGATACCATAATATCCAGTTAGGCGCACCTGAGCGGATATACCGAGAAAACTGGTGGTTAATCAGTAATTCGAGAAGCTCATAAAAAACGCTGAGCGTAATAAATGGCATGATAATATGCCGCACCAGCGTTCTGTAATTTACACCCTGATTATCTTTAATCACATAGCCGCTTAAAAATACGAATGCCGGCATATGAAAAAGATAGAGAAAGTCATAAATCTGGCTTAGCAAGGGAGCGGTACTTTTTATACCTTCCAAAAGATGCCCAAACACCACTAAAAACATCAGACTTGCTTTAATACTATCAAGCCTGGGATCGCGCTGGCTCGCCATAAATTCACCCTGTTAGCGCCCTTTCCTTTACCCTGGCATATTTGACGCCACATTTCATCTCTGTGGCCGATACCAAACCGGTCGGTATTCATGCACAGGTCGGATCCTTCCCATTTTTATCCCCGGCTCATTCTGACGCACTTTTTGCGAGCGCCGCCACAATATATAAATGAAACTTATGATTTCATCATGGAGTACTACATTTTTTTGAATTATTAATTGAGTCAGTAACAAGGAGTGTTTAATGCCGAAAATAATCCTGGTCCTATTATGTAGCCTGCTGCTAACCGCGCACGCGGACGCCAGAGGGCGCAAACCCTGCTCTGGGTCGAAAGGCGGGATTTCCCACTGTACGCCCGATGGAAAGTTTGTCTGTAACGATGGCAGCCTGAGTAAATCCAAAAAATATTGTCGCTAAATAGCCGCCGCGCAGAGGCAGGCAAGAGTACGCTAATGTTCTTGCCTGCTGGCTCTGCCTGCGTTGATGGTGGTCAAACGGTGTTTCAGTGCATCCCGGTTATGGTTTAACATAGTCTGCAATCTTTGCGGCGCCTCGCGGCATAGCTTAGCGCATTAGCAAACGCCCTTATCGGCAAAATCAGCGCTCCTCCGGCGACGCACTATCACTACTGTAGAAGGTATACCGAGCACGTGAACGACGACCGCCAACAACCGACCTTCCTGTTCCATGATTATGAAACGTTCGGTACCAGCCCGGCGCTGGATCGCCCGGCGCAGTTCGCCGCGCTGCGCACTGACGCCGATTTTAACGTTATCGGTGAACCGGAGGTGTTTTATTGCTCACCGCCAGATGATTACCTTCCACAGCCAGAGGCCGTGTTAATCACCGGGATCACTCCACAACTGGCCCGCCAGCGCGGCCAGAATGAAGCGCAGTTCGCCCGGCGAATACATGATATTTTTACCGTGCCAAAAACCTGCATTCTCGGCTATAACAATGTGCGCTTTGACGATGAAGTGACTCGCCATCTCTTTTATCGAAACTTTTATGACCCCTATGCCTGGAGCTGGCAGCATGATAATTCCCGCTGGGATCTGCTGGATGTGATGCGCGCCTGCTATGCGCTGCGCCCGGAGGGCATCAACTGGCCGGAGAATGATGACGGCCTGCCCAGTTTTCGGCTGGAGCACTTAACCGTTGCCAATGGCATTGAGCACAGCAACGCGCACGACGCCATGGCGGATGTCTACGCCACCATTGCAATGGCCCAGCTGGTAAAAACGCATCAGCCTAAATTGTTTAAGTATCTGTTAACCCATCGTCATAAGCGTAAACTGGCTACGTTAATAGATATCCCGCAAATGAAACCGCTGGTACACGTTTCCGGGATGTTCGGCACCCGCCGCGGTAATACTAGTTTAGTCGCACCGCTGGCGTGGCATCCGGATAACCGTAATGCCGTCATTATGGTCGATCTGGCCGGGGACATTTCGCCGCTGCTGGATTTAGACGCCGATACGCTTCGCGAGCGGCTGTACACCCCCAAAGCGGCGCTGGGAGAACTGGCTGCGGTACCCGTGAAGCTGGTGCATTTGAATAAATGTCCGGTGCTTACGCCAGGCAATACGCTACGCCCGGAAGATGCGGAGCGCCTGGGTATTTCCCGGCAGCAATGTATGAAAAATCTGGAGATACTGCGCTCCGCGCCGCAGGTGCGTGAAAAGGTCGTTGCGCTATTTGCCGAAGCACCGCCGTTTCCACCCGGCGATAACGTCGACGCTCAACTTTATGACGGTTTCTTTAGCGATGCTGACCGGGCGGGAATGAATATTATTCAGAAAACCGCCCCACAGCATCTGCCGGCTCTGGAACTGGCTTTCGCCGATAAGCGTGTCGAAAAATTACAGTTTAACTATCGCGCGCGAAATTTCCCAGGCACACTGGATGAGATGGAAAGAGAGCGCTGGATACAGCATCGGCAGGCCTTTTTTACACCAGAACGCCTCCAGGTATATGCACACAATCTGGAAAGTTTGTACCACCAGCATCAGGGTGATTCAGAAAAGCTCTCACTACTAAAAGCCCTGTACCAGTATGTGCAGGAACTGGTAGGTTAATCTCCATAGGCTTCGGCGAGTATGCGTTTCGGGGGATTAAGCGAGTGGCGGTAACGTCATCACACACATGCTCGCTAAACGCGCGTACTCTCAGCGCATCACGGGCCATTTTCGCCAGAGCGCATAGCCATATCGGCACTCGCAGCCTGTTTAAAGCCATTCAACGTTGCTATCAGGCTCGATATGCGAAACAAAAAGCCATCTGCACAGCAGGTGGTTTAAACACACCTCTTCCAATGCTGGCTGTATTGCCTTTCTTCTTCCTCTTGCGCCACCTCGCCTGATATCGCATATAGCCGCGGATTATTTCTTCGTTTACATGCACCGGGGGACACAAAATACTCACCTTACCAAAAATAATTGCCCCAAAGTTCCTGCCTTCAGGGCCAGGGAAATGTCACAAACGCCTCGCTCGCCGCTCGTTCTTTCACAAATCCCGTTAGTCCCGGGATATTTAAGCCGGACAATGTGCTTACTACCAGATATATATGATCTAGCTACACATTTAGCACAACTATTGTGCAGTTTTGCATATTGCAATAAACGTTGATGCTGCGGTAAAGCGGTTTACCGAGGCTGGCTTTGGAATGGGGTCTCTGTATTGCGGTGTACCACGCGAAGTGCTACTAACAGCGATATCATGCGTGGGGCGCGGATTTATATCTACCCATGCTCGACTTATTGATTTGCTGAAAATAAACTGAGGCAGCAGTTAGCGTCAGCATACCGCGGGCATAGCCTCACAAGAACGATCGCCACCGCCCAAAGGGTAGTTAAGATTGACAGCAAAAAGGCGCCTCTCGGCGCCTTTTCTTCTGCGGTTTGCGACAGTTTACTGCGGCAAATCTTCATACTGCGGAACCGGGTTCCGGAAACTGCGGGTTACGAAGGTCAGGTAAACCAGGCCGACGGCGGCCCAAATCAGCCCCAGCGTCATTGAGCTTTCTTCCAGGTTCACCCACAGCGCGCCAACCGTTAAGGCACCGCACACCGGCAGAAGCAGAAACTGGAAGTGATCTTTCAGCGTCTTGTTACGCTTTTCACGGATCCAGAACTGTGAAATAACGGACAGATTAACGAAGGTAAATGCAACCAGCGCGCCAAAGTTAATCAATGCCGTCGCCATCACCAGGTTAAAATTAATCGCCAGAAGTGCGATGGCACCAACCAAAATGATGTTCATTGCGGGCGTGCGCCATTTCGGATGTACGTAGCCAAAGAAGCTCTTCGGAAATACGCCGTCACGGCCCATAACATACATCAGGCGCGCCACGCCAGCGTGAGCCGCCATGCCGGATGCCAGCACCGTTATCGTTGAAAACACCAGCGCACCCACCTGGAATGCTTTACCCGCTACGTACAGCATAATTTCCGGCTGAGACGCATCCGGGTCTTTAAACCGGGAGATATCCGGGAAATAAAGCTGCAGGAAATAGGTTGCCAGAATAAAAATTAGCCCGCCAATCAGCGCCGTCAGAAAAATCGCGCGCGGAATAACCCGCTCAGCGTCTTTTGTCTCTTCAGATAAGTTACTGATACCGTCAAAGCCGGTAAACGAGAAACATAAAATCGTGGCGCCGGTAATCATCGGAACGACGTGTGCATTTTCCGACCAGAAGGGGCGCGAACTGGTTAGCGTACCGGCACCTTCGCCGTGGAATACGCCATAAATAACCATCCCCATAATCACGGCAATCAGCACAATCTGAAGTACCACAATCAGGGTATTAAAATTCGCGACGGACTTAATGCTGCGCAGATTAAACGCGGTCATAAAGGCCACCAGCGCAATAACAAATATCCATGACGGTATCGATGGCACCAGCGCTTCAAAATAAATTTTCGCCAGCAAAATATTTATCATCGGTGCAAATAGATAATCAAGAAGGGAGGACCACCCCACCATGAACCCTACGGTTGGATGAATCGCTTTCTGCGCGTAGGTATACGCTGAACCGGCGGACGGATAGCGACGCACCAGTTTGCCGTAACTCAGAGCGGTAAAAAGAATAGCCACCAGCGCAAAGGCATATGCCGTAGGCACATGTCCGTCTGTCAGGCCAGAAACGATACCAAACGTATCAAAGAGCGTCATCGGCTGCATATATGCAAGCCCCATCATGACAACCGGAATCAGCGTAAGCGTTTTACGCAGTTCCACGCGGGAAGTGGTAGCGGTGTTATGCGACATGGCGAAATCCCCCTGACGCAAAAGCGAAAAAATGCCCCATCTTGATTTTCCTCGGCGACACGTTTGTCGGTTCTTAAAGTGAGTATCTATCCGGTTCTGGACCGGCCTCTTAATTTAGTAAGGTTTATTACATGCAAAAAAATAACCGACGCTACTGAAAGCGTCGGCCAGTCTCCTTTTGCAGGACGCGTATTTTGCATCAACAAAAGCCCCCCTGACAAGACGTGGGAAAGCAGTTTTTTGACAAAAAATGTCCTCTAACATTCTCACAACAAAACCCAGCACCGGCGCGGGTTTACCTTAATTAGACGCGCTGCGTTTTATTCGTTCCGCTAACCCGCGCGAAACGGCGCTTTTTATGCGTCGAGAGGCATTTCTCTCGGGTCCGGATAGCGGTACTCAAAACCCAATTCGTTACAAATCAGTGAACCATCTACCTTTTTCCCAACCCTGCCGCTGCGGTCATCGGTAAACGCCGGCGGCTCCAGCCCGAGCTTATGCGTCTGTAATGGATAAAACTGCGCCCGCGACGGATGGACCGGTGCGCATATATTATACAAATGCCCCCCATGCGGCGCCTGCAGTAGCAAAACGATAGCGTTAACAACATCATCAAGATGGACCAGATTCACGCTGTGATTGCCGTTTGGCGCGCGCTTGCCGGCAAAAAACCGCCCCGGATGTCGATGCGGTCCTACCAGACCTGCCAGACGCAGTATATCCACCGATGTTCCCGGCAGTCCGTGTAGCCAAAGCTCTAACTCACGCAAAGTTCGAGCGCTTTCGGTTACTGGATTTAACGGCGAATGTTCATTGACCACGCCTTCCGCATCGCCATATACCGAGGTCGAACTGGTAAAAATAATACGCGGCACGCCGTGCGCCAAAGCGCTGTCGACTATTTCCTGCACTGCCCTTAAATAAAAATCGCCTTCACCGCCGCTGCGGCGGGCCGGAAGTGTGATAACCAGCGCATCAACGTTCAGCAGCGTATCTAAATCTTCACTATCGCATTCCAGCACTGGCGTAAGCTGCAGCGGGTAGCTCTCAATGCCGCACATGCGCGCCGCTTCAACGCCATCCTGTGTCGTTTTACTCCCAATTACCGTCCATCCCCGGCCCAGTAAAGAAAGCGCCAGCGGCATGCCTAACCAGCCTAAACCGACAATCGCTACTTTCTTCATCTCCCCTCCTCTGCCACGCCCATGAGAACGATTACCTGATATTGCGTACCGCATAAGGCTACGCCAGCCCGCCAAAACTGACAATTCGCAGAAGAAACATAAAATCAACAAACCGGATAAAAAAGCCTTGCTTTGTCAGGTAAATCTGGTTTAGGTTGATAAACAAGCATGAATAATCATTCACGAGACTGTTATGAATCGCGTTCAAAATAATTGCCACCATCATCACCATCACCCTGATTAGTCTTCGGGCGATGTGTGCTGGAAGACAAATAAGCTCTTCCAGCGGCGCTGAACGCACAGTTTAAAAAGCCCCCGGAAGAGCTTCTTCCGGGGGCTTTTTACTGCACGCTTTTCATTAACTCTATTTTGACAATGAGGCGCAAATAACATGTCAGACTCCAGCCGTTTACGCATAGCGATTCAAAAATCAGGCAGGCTCAGCGATGACTCGCGCGAATTACTGGCGCGCTGTGGCATAAAAATCAATTTACATACCCAACGATTAATCGCGCTGGCTGAAAACATGCCTATCGATATTCTGCGCGTACGGGATGACGACATCCCCGGGCTGGTTATGGATGGCGTAGTCGACCTTGGCATTATCGGGGAAAACGTACTGGAGGAAGAGCTGCTATCCCGCCGCGCTCAGGGCGACGATCCGCGCTACTTTACGCTGCGCCGCCTTGATTTTGGCGCCTGTCGCCTGGCGCTGGCCACACCGGCAGATGAACCCTGGGACGGCCCGGCAGGGCTTGGCAACAAGCGCATCGCCACCTCTTACCCTCACCTGCTAAAACGTTATCTCGACCAAAAAAACATCCCCTTTAAGTCCTGCCTGCTCAACGGCTCTGTCGAAGTCGCGCCGCGCGCCGGGCTGGCCGACGCTATCTGCGACCTTGTCTCTACCGGCGCCACGCTTGAAGCCAACGGTTTACGCGAAGTCGAAGTTATCTATCGCTCTAACGCCTGCCTGATACAGCGAGACGGCGTGATGGCACCCGATAAACAGCGGCTTATCGATAAATTGTTGACTCGCATCCAGGGCGTTATTCAGGCGCGTGAGTCCAAATACATTATGCTGCACGCTCCGCAGGACAAGCTTGAGGATATCGTCGCATTATTGCCCGGGGCCGAGCGTCCAACCATTTTGCCGCTGGCCGGCGACAGGCAGCGCGTTGCGCTGCATATGGTGAGCAGTGAAAGCCTGTTCTGGGAAACCATGGAAAAACTTAAAGCGCTGGGCGCCAGTTCTATTCTGGTGCTACCTATTGAAAAAATGATGGAGTAATCGCAATGTCTTTCAATACGCTAATTGACTGGAATGACTGCACTCCGGCCCAGCGGCGGGCATTGCTACAGCGCCCGACCCTCGCGTCATCGGAACACATCGCTCGCAGCGTCAGTGAGATCCTGGATGATGTAAAACAGCGTGGCGACGCAGCGCTCAGGGAATACAGCGCCCGTTTCGATGGCGTGACCGTCGATGCGCTGGCGGTCAACGGCGCAGAGATAGCCCAGGCAGGTGCGCGCCTGAGCGACGACTTCAAAAGCGCGCTGGCAGTGGCCGCACGCAATATTAAGCGTTTTCACTATGCCCAGCGCCAGCAGCCGGTCGATATCGAAACCCAGCCCGGCGTGCGCTGCCAGCAGCTAACGCGCCCCATAGATGCGATCGGGTTATATATACCCGGCGGTTCTGCGCCGCTGTTTTCAACGGTATTAATGTTAGCCATTCCAGCGCGCATCGCAGGCTGCCGTCAGATCGTGCTCTGTTCACCGCCGCCCATTGCCGATGAAATTCTTTATGCTGCCGAACTGTGCGGCATCGAATTGATTTATCAGGTGGGCGGAGCGCAGGCGATTGCCGCCATGGCTTTCGGTAGCGAAAGTCTGCCCCGGGTAGATAAAATTTTCGGGCCTGGAAACGCCTGGGTTACCGAGGCCAAACGCCAGGTTGCCCGCCGCCCCGACGGTGCGGCGATAGATATGCCGGCGGGTCCGTCTGAAGTACTGATCATCGCGGACGCGGGCGCAACGCCGGCATTTATTGCCGCCGATCTTTTATCACAGGCGGAGCACGGCCCGGACTCGCAGGTCATTTTGCTCACGCCCGAGCGCGCTATGGCCCAGCGCGTCGTGAAAGAGATATCACACCAGTTGGCTAATCTCCCACGCGCAGAAACCGCGCGCCAGGCGCTGGCAGCCAGCCGCGTCATTATCGCCCGCGATCTGGCTCAGTGCGTTGCAATTTCGAACCAGTACGGCCCGGAACATTTAATGATCCAGACGCGCAACGCCCGTGAACTGGTTGTCGATATCACCAGCGCCGGTTCGGTATTTCTGGGGGACTGGTCGCCAGAATCCGCGGGCGATTACGCCTCTGGCACTAACCACGTGTTACCGACGTATGGATATACCGCTACCTGTTCCAGCCTGGGCCTGCCAGATTTCCAAAAACGCATGACGGTGCAGGAGCTAACCGTAGACGGCTTCGCGGCGCTGGCTCCAGCCGTCGAGTGCCTCGCAGCGGCAGAGCGCCTGATAGCGCATAAAAATGCCGTTACGCTGCGCCTTGCCGCCCTGAAGGAGACGCTATGAGCATTGCATTACTGGCGCGCGACTGCGTGCGCAAACTGACGCCCTATTTATCCGCCCGTCGCCTTGGTGGAAGCGGCGACGTCTGGCTGAACGCGAATGAATATCCAACGCCGCTTCCGTATACGCTGACCCAACAAACGCTCAACCGCTACCCGGAGTGTCAGCCCGCACGGGTGATTAATCGCTACGCCGACTATGCGGGCGTAAAACCTGACCAGGTGCTGGTTAGTCGCGGCGCTGATGAAGGCATCGACCTTCTGATCCGTACTTTTTGCGAGCCGGGCCGCGATGCCATGCTTTATTGCCCACCGACGTACGGCATGTATAGCGCTAGCGCGGAAACCGCAGGGGTGGAGCGCCGCGCAGTGCCATTGCTCAGCGATGGGCAGCTCGATTTGCCGGAAATCGCGCGCCAGATTAACGGCGTCAACATTGTTTTCGTGTGCAGCCCAAATAACCCAACCGGGCAGCGGCTTAACCCGGATGATATACGCGCGCTTCTTGAGTTAACTTGCCAGCGTGCGCTGGTGGTCGTCGATGAAGCCTATATAGAGTTCTGCCCGCAGGCATCGCTGGCAGGCTGGCTGAGCCATTATCCTCACCTGGTTATTTTACGCACGCTCTCCAAGGCGTTCGCTCTGGCAGGCCTGCGCTGCGGCTTTACCCTGGCGAACCACGAGATAATTCAGCTGTTGCTGAAAACCATCGCGCCCTATCCGCTGGCCGCGCCGGTCGCCGATATCGCCGCTCAGGCGCTGTCGGCGGAGAATATTGCCGCCATGCGTCTGCGCGTCGCTGAGATTTGTAGCATTCGCGACTGGTTCAGCGAACAACTTAGCCAGATTGAGGGCGTAGAAAACGTCTATTCTTCTCAGGCGAACTATCTGCTAGTACGCCTGCACAATGCCACCGCTATTTTCAATGCGCTTCGCCAGCAGGGCATTGTGCTGCGCGATCAGAGTCGTCAGTACGGGCTGGCGGACTGCCTGCGCATAACTATCGGCACCCGGGAAGAATGCCAGCGCGTGCTCGATGCGCTGCTGGCGCTAAAGGAGACGCGTTAATGAGTCAGAAATACCTTTTCATCGATCGTGATGGCACGTTAATTACCGAGCCGCCTGAGGATTATCAGGTCGACAGCGTGGAGAAACTCGCGTTTGAACCTGACGTTATTCCAGCCCTGCTCGCGCTAAAACAGGCAGGCTTTACGCTGGTAATGGTGACGAACCAGGACGGGCTAGGCAGCAAACGCTTTCCACGCGCAAGTTTTGATACCCCGCACCGGCTAATGCTGGACATCTTTGCCTCCCAGGGCATCGATTTCGAAGAGGTATTGATTTGCCCCCATTTGCCTGAAGAAAACTGCGCTTGCCGCAAGCCCAATACCGGGCTGGTGCGACATTATCTGGAAACGGGCGCGCTGGATGTTACGCAAAGCTATGTGATTGGGGACCGGGAAACCGATATTACACTGGCGAAGAATATGGGCATCAGCGGGCTGCGTTATCAGCGTGAAAGCCTGCCTTGGCCCGCGATTGCCGCACGACTTACCCGCCGGGACCGCCACGCACACGCGATCCGTAACACGAAAGAGACCCACATTGACGTTGAACTCTGGCTCGATCGCGAGGGGGAAAATCGCATTAGCACCGGCATCGGCTTTTTCGATCATATGTTGGATCAGATAGCCACGCACGGCGGCTTTCGCCTACACATTAGCGTCAAAGGCGACCTGTATATTGACGATCATCACACCGTGGAAGATACCGGTCTGGCGCTGGGTGAAGCGCTGAAAGCCGCGCTCGGCGACAAGCGCGGCATTGCCCGATTTGGATTTACGCTTCCTATGGATGAGTGTCTGGCGCGCTGCGCGCTGGATATCTCCGGGCGGCCGCATCTTGAATATAAAGCCGAATTTAATTTTCAGCGCGTGGGCGATCTCAGTACCGAAATGATTGAACATTTTTTCCGCTCGCTTTCCTATGCGATGGGCGTCACGCTCCACCTCAAAACAAAAGGTAAAAACGATCACCATCGGGCAGAGAGCCTGTTTAAAGCCTTTGGCCGCACGCTGCGTCAGGCCATTCGGGTTGAGGGCGACGTTCTCCCTTCATCTAAAGGGGTGCTGTAATGAAGGTGGTCATCCTTGATACCGGGTGCGCCAACCTGGCGTCGGTTAAATGGGCAATCCAGCGCCTGGGATATACCCCGGAGGTGAGCCGCGATCCTGATGTGGTACTTAGCGCCGATAAAATCGTCCTGCCGGGGGTTGGTACCGCACAGGCGGCGATGGACAGATTACAGAACTATGCGCTGATCCCACTGATTAAAGCCTGTACCCAGCCGGTGCTGGGCATTTGCCTTGGAATGCAATTATTAGGCAACGCCAGCGAAGAAAGCCCAGGGGTCGCGCCCCTCGATATTATTGACGTACCGGTGCAAAAATTTATCGATCGGGGACTGCCGCTACCGCATATGGGCTGGAATCGCATTACGTCTTTGGCAGGGCATCATTTATTTCGCGGCATTGATGAGGGCGCGTGGTTCTATTTTGTCCACGGCTACGCCATGCCGGTAAATCCCTATACCATTGCACAATGTGATTACGGTGACGCGTTTAGCGCCGCCGTGCAAAAAGAGAATTTTTACGGCGTGCAGTTTCACCCGGAACGATCCGGCCAGGCGGGCGCCCGGTTAATCAAAAATTTTCTGGAGATGTGATGATCATTCCAGCATTAGATTTAATTGACGGCGCCGTAGTGCGCCTGCATCAGGGTAATTACGATAAACGGCGTGACTATGGCAGCGCCCCGCTTCCCCGCCTGCAGGAATACGTGGCTCAGGGCGCCGGCGCCCTGCATCTGGTTGATTTGAGCGGTGCTAAAGATCCGACCCGGCGCCAAATCCCACTGCTTACATCGCTGGTTGCTGGCGTTACGGTTCCGGTACAGGTTGGCGGCGGCGTGCGTAGCGAAGAAGACGCTGCTGCGCTGCTTAATGCCGGCGTCTCGCGGGTAGTGGTGGGTTCTACCGCAGTGAAGCAGCCGCAAAGCGTAGCGGGCTGGTTTCAGCGATTCGGCGCTGAGGCGCTGGTTCTGGCGCTGGATGTACGCATTGATGCTGATAACAGAAAGCTGGTGGCCGTCAACGGCTGGCAGGAGAACTCAGGAACAACCCTTGAGACGCTGATTGAATACTATCTTCCCCTCGGACTAAAACACGTGCTGTGCACCGATATTTCTCGCGACGGCACGCTCGCAGGGGCGAACGTTGCGCTGTATCAGGAGCTTTGCGCGCGCTACCCGCAGGTTGCATTTCAGTCCTCCGGCGGGATTGGCGAATTAGCGGATATTAGCGCCCTGCGCGGAAGCAGCGTTCGCGGAGTCATTGTGGGCCGAGCGTTGCTGGAACAGGAATTTACGGTTACGGAGGCTATCCAATGCTGGCAAAACGGATAATCCCCTGCCTCGACGTCCGCGACGGCGTGGTGGTGAAAGGCGTACAGTTTCGCAATCATGAAATCATTGGCGATATTGTTCCCCTCGCCCGCCGCTACGCGGAAGAAGGCGCAGACGAACTTGTCTTCTATGATATCACCGCTTCCAGCGACAGCCGGGTAGTTGATAAAAGCTGGGTTTCCCGCGTCGCAGAAGTTATTGATATTACTTTTTGCGTCGCCGGCGGGATTAAAACCGTGGAAGAGGCCGGAAAAGTGCTCTCTTTCGGCGCGGATAAAATTTCGATTAACTCCCCGGCGCTGGCAGACCCGAGCCTGATTGAACGCCTGGCAGATTGCTTTGGCGTGCAGTGCGTCGTGGTCGGTATTGACTCATGGTTTGATGAGAGCGCCGGACAATACCAGGTTAATCAATATACCGGCGACGCACGGCGTACGCGCGTCACGCAGTGGGATACCCTGTCGTGGGTTCAGGAAGTACAAAAGCGCGGCGCGGGTGAAATCGTCCTGAATATGATGAATCAGGACGGCGTGCGCAGCGGCTACGATCTCGTGCAACTGAAAAAAGTACGCGCCGCCTGCCGGGTTCCGCTGATAGCCTCTGGCGGGGCCGGCGAAATGTCACACTTTTATGATGCCTTCCACGAAGCAAACGTAGACGGCGCTTTAGCCGCATCGGTTTTTCATAAACAGATAATCAATATTGGCGAGCTGAAAAACTACCTCGCGACACAGGGTATGGAGATAAGGATATGTTAACAGAACAGCAGTTATCCCGACTGGACTGGGTGAAAACCAATGGGTTAATGCCGGCTGTAGTGCAGCACGCCCTTTCCGGTGAGGTGCTGATGCTCGGTTATATGAATGCGGCAGCGCTCAGCAAAACGCAGGAATCCGGAAAGGTCACCTTTTATTCCCGTACTAAAGCACGGCTGTGGACTAAAGGGGAAACGTCCGGAGATTTTTTGCAGGTGGTTAACATCATCCCCGACTGCGATAACGACACGCTGCTGGTTTTAGCCAGCCCCAGCGGCCCTACCTGCCACCTGGGCACATCAAGCTGTTTTGGTGAAAACGGTCATCAGCACCTTTTTCTCTATCAGCTGGAGCAATTGATAGCAGCGCGAAAAAATGCCTCACCAGAGACATCTTATACGGCACAGCTGTATGCCAGCGGTACAAAACGCATCGCGCAAAAAGTGGGGGAAGAAGGTGTAGAAACAGCGCTGGCCGCCGTTGTTAACGACCGGGATGAGTTAATCAACGAGGCCTCTGATTTACTGTATCACCTGCTGGTATTGTTACAGGATAAGGACCTGGATCTCAGCGCAGTGATTAATAATCTACGCCAGCGTCACCGTTAAACCGCCGTTTCTATTGCCGGGCAAAAAGTAATCAGGCAGGCGGAAGTAAAAAGGATTTTAACCAGGAGCTTTCATCCGTAAGCAGATTGAGTGCCTCGCTCTCCTGAGTGCAGTAAAAATGCCGTCTTCATAGAAGGCGGCATTGCTTTGGTGCCCCAGAAGGGCGTACTAAGCTCTAACTCGTTGGCCCTCGCTTCATTTCCATTCAGGCTCAATGGGTTTTCTTCATGTTCATATTTATATTGATATTTTACATATCAACGGATCGTTTTTGCGTTCACTCCTACGCTATCCACACAATTCCCTTTCGCCAAAAGTAATTACCCCACAGTTTATGCTTCCTCAGGTAGGGAATTTATTAAAGAGCCGTATCGCTGCTCTGCCCTTCTGATGGCCCATGACTTCCGATACTGGCAGCTTTGGCGGGATTTTTACCGGTAAATAGACATGATCCAGCAGAATATTTAGCCTCACTGTTTTAATATGAAACTGTTGGCTTAATATCCTGATCTCCCTGTAAATCTCCTTCCCAGCACTGTTCTTCAGTATTCGAAATCGGCACCAGGGCGGCCTGGCTGTGTGGCATTAGCAGTGTCATATCACGCGGGAAGCGCTTTGTGTTACCAACGGTGCAAAACTGATCCACCCCAGCGGTTGAAAACTGATCCAG
>CALYPF010000071.1 GCA_945271245.1 uncultured Enterobacteriaceae bacterium
TGGATCAGTTTTCAACCGCTGGGGTGGATCAGTTTTGCACCGTTGGTAACACGGAAGAAGGCGTGCACAGCGGCGATAGCCGCGACGATCCTGATAATACCGGCGCCTGAATGCGGTATTAAGCCGTTTGCACCACCGGTTAACCCAGCCATTTTCACAGCTAAAAGCGCCGGACGGCGCTTTTTTAGGGCTTTCCCGCCGCAAGCGTGTTTTTTCGACATAAGGAAAAGCGCACGACGCGGGTTATTGATATTTAGCGCCCGCAAAGCGGAGCTAACTTAATCAGGAGAGTTTTGCAGGAGTCGACGGATAGCGCCGCTTTACGTATAGTGTCCGCGAATTTTCTCATGCAAAGGTGCGACGTATGATCAGTCTGATTGCCGCGATGGCGGCGGGTAACGTGATTGGAATGGACAATACCATGCCCTGGAGCCTGCCTGCGGATCTCGCCTGGTTTAAGCGTAATACGCTACATAAACCCGTGATAATGGGGCGCCTGACGTGGGAATCGATAGGCCGCCCGCTGCCCGGGCGCCGAAATATTGTATTAAGCCGCCACCCGGGTGAGGACGAGCGCGTTATCTGGGTTAAATCGCCGGACGAAGCCATTGCCGCCTGTGAAAACGCAGAGGAGATTATGGTGATTGGCGGTGGCAATATTTATCGCCAGTTTTTGCCGCTGGCGCAGCGTATCTATTTGACACACATTGATGCGGAAATCGAAGGTGACACTCATTTTCCTGACTATCAGCCGGACGCCTGGCAGTCAGTTTTTAGCGAGTTTCATGAGCCTGATGAAAATAACTCTCACGGTTACTGCTTTGAAATTTTGGAGCGGCGGGATTAACCCGCGCATTCAGGCACCGTGCGGTATTTCAGAGGGTTACGTGCCTGAATATCAAAATAATACTGAATACTGAATACTGAATACTGAATACTGAATACTGAATACTGTTGCGCCTGGCGCGGTTTCATCCAGCGGCGATATCGCCAATAAGCGCTTGATTGCCCCGCTGGCGCGCAACAGCCGAATGCGGGGCAGGTATTGATACCAGAGCCAGAGCGGCGCCTCAGGAGGCGATTGCGCTGTCGCTGCCTTCATTGTGACGCAGGGAAACTTGGGTGAACCAGGTTTTATCTTCCCAGCGCAGGCAGCTTAGCACCCCGCCCCAGCAGCAGCCCGTTTCCAGTGCGTATATTCCTTCCGGCGTGCCTTTCCCTTCCAGTGAAGCCCAGTGTCCGAAGGCGATGCTATAGGCGTTAGATACCGGCCCGGGAATCGCAAACCAGGGTTTAAGCGGCGCGGGGGCATTTTCCGGCGTATCTTTGCAGTACATTTCTAGCTGTCCGTTCGGGAAGCAGTAGCGCATTCGCGTTAGCGCGTTAGTGGTAAATCGCAAGCGTGCCAGCCCGGTTAAATGGGGATCCCAGTGGTTAGGCATATCGCCGTACATCGCATCAAGAAACAGCGGATAGCTGTCGCTTGCAAGAACGGATTCAACGTCGCGCGCGCAGGCTATGGCCGTATCGATATCCCACTGCGGTGTGATGCCCGCATGGGCCATAACGAGCTTTTTCTCTTCATCGACCTGAAGCAAAGGCTGGCGCCGCAGCCAGTTAAGCAGCGTATCGGCATCGGGCGCATCGAGCAGGGCGGAAACGCGATCTTTCGGTTTATTACGGCTGATGCCGGCATAGACGGCGAGTAGATGCAAATCGTGATTGCCCAGAACAATGCGCGCGGCGTCGCCCAGGCCGCGCACGTAGCGCAGGACATCCAGAGAGCCGGGGCCGCGCGCGACTAAGTCGCCGGTCAGCCACAGCGTGTCCTGCCCTGGCGTAAAAGAGACCTGTTTTAAAAGTGCCGTCAGTTCATCAAAGCAGCCGTGAACGTCACCAATGAGATAAGTTGCCATAATAATCAGTGAATTTGAGAGGGAACGGCCAGGCGGAAAACCGGAATAGCAACGCTGAATGTGCGCCCGGTTTCATCAATCATTTCATAGCGGCCTTGCATGGTTCCCAGTGCCGTTTCGATAATCGCGCCGCTGGTATATTGGTATTCGCCGCCGGGCTCAATGTGCGGCTGCTCGCCGACAACGCCTTCGCCCTGAACTTCGGTTTCGCGGCCGTTGCCGTTGGTAATTAACCAGTAACGGGAGAGCAGTTGAACGGATTGACGCCCCAGATTGCGGATGGTGACTGTATATGCGAAGACGTAACGTTCCTCATCCGGGAGGGACTGCGACTCAATATAGGCGCTTTGCACCTGTACGCAAACGCGGGGCGAATTAATCATTTCTTCAGCTCTCCTGTGTCGGCGGATTGTCAGCTAAGTAGTTGGCCATCTCACAGTATTGCGCAACGGAAAGGTTTTCAGCGCGCAGCGTAGGATCGATATTCAGTTTATTAAGCACCTCAACGCTGAACGCGTTGCCGAGGCTATTGCGGATAGTTTTACGCCGCTGATTGAAGGCTTCGGTTGTTAGCCGGCTCAATATCCGCAGCGCCTTAACCGGATGCGGCAGCGTAGCATGCGGAACCAAACGCACGACGGCCGAATCAACTTTCGGCGCTGGTGTAAACGCGGAGGGAGGCACTTCCAGCACCGGAATAATCTGGCAATAGTATTGCGCCATAACGCTTAAACGGCCATAGGCTTTACTGTTCGGCCCTGCAACCAGACGATTGACCACCTCTTTTTGCAACATAAAGTGCATGTCCTGAATAGCATTAGTATAGCTAAACAGGTGAAACATCAGCGGCGTTGAAATGTTATACGGCAGATTGCCAAACACCCGCAGCGGCTGCCCAAGCTCACGAGACAGTTCGCTAAAGTCCATGGTCATGGCATCTTGCTGATAAATCGTGAGTTTAGGGCCAAGGAACGGGTGGGTTTTTAAACGCGCAGCCAGATCGCGGTCGAGTTCGATAACGGTGAGTTTATCCAGCCGCTCGCCGACGGGCTCGGTGAGGGCGCCAAGACCCGGGCCAATTTCCACCATGGCGTCGCCTTTTTGGGGATGAATGGCGCTGACGATACTGTCGATAACGAAGGCATCGTTGAGAAAGTTTTGCCCGAAGCGTTTGCGGGCCAGGTGCCCCTGATGGACTCGATTATTCATTGCCTATTAACAATCATTTTGGTGGCGAGATTAAGCGCCGTAATGAAACTGCCGACATCGGCTACGCCACGGCCGGCCAGTTCCAGCGCCGTGCCGTGGTCAACCGATGTACGAATGAAGGGCAGGCCTAGCGTGATATTCACCGCCCGGCCAAAGCCCTGGTACTTTAACACGGGTAGCCCCTGATCGTGGTACATCGCCAGGACGGCGTCAGCGCTATTAAGATAGCGGGGCTGAAATAGCGTATCGGCCGGTAAAGGCCCGGTTAGATTCATACCTTCAGCGCGCAGCGCGTCAAGCGTCGGGATAATAACGTCGAGCTCTTCGCGCCCCATATGACCGCCTTCACCGGCGTGGGGGTTGAGGCCGCTGACCAGGATATGGGGTGCCTGAATACCGAATTTATCGCGCAAATCGCGATGCAAAATCGTTATCACCTGGCGCAGTAGTGCCGGCGTGATGGCATCCGCGACCGCGCGCAGCGGTAAATGCGTGGTTGCCAGCGCAACGCGCAGCGTATCGGTTGCCAGCATCATCACGACTTTATCACTGCCCGCGCGGGACTCCAGAAATTCCGTATGCCCGGTAAAGGGGATGCCCGCGTCGTTAATTACGCCTTTATTAACCGGACCTGTGACCAGCGCGGCGAACTCCTGGTTCAGGCAACCGTCGCAGGCGCGCGCCAGCGTTTCAACGACATACGCGCCGTTGCGCGTATCAAGCCGTCCGGGCGCGGCGTCTACGCGCAGTGGGATAGGCAAAACGGTGAGCGTCCCCGCATGCTGAGCGCGCGCAGGGGCGTCCGACTGATAGGGTTTCAGCTGCAGCGGTAGTTTCAGAAGGGACGCGCGCGTGTGAAGGAGTTCGGGCGAGGCGCAGACAACCAGCTCAGCGGGCCAGCCGTACTGCGCAAGGGCAACAACGAGATCGGGACCAATCCCGGCGGGTTCGCCGGGCGTAATAACGATACGTGGAACTAACGCCATTTATCGGCTCAATATTTTAACGTATGCGCTGGCGCGCTGCTCTTGCATCCAGGTTTGCGCTTCTTCGGCAAACTTACGGTTAAACAGCATGCGGTAGGCGCGATCTTTCTGCGCGGCGTCGGTTTTATCCACTTTTCGGGTATCCATTACTTCAATCAGATGCCAGCCGAAGGAGGAGTGCACCGGAGCGCTGAGTTGGCCTTTTTGCAGATGCTGCAGCGCATCGCGGAACGCAGGATCGTAGATATCCGGCATTGCCCAGCCCAGATCGCCGCCCTGATTAGCGGAACCCGGATCCTGAGAGAACTCTTTCGCCGCGTTGGCGAACGTTGTTTTTCCGCTTTTAATATCCGCCGCTAAAACTTCCAGCTTTTGACGCGCCTGCGCGTCGTTCAGGATAGGCGACGGTTTTAACAGAATGTGGCGCGCATGCACTTCCGTGACGGAAATATTTTGCGTCTGGCCGCGCATATCGTTCACTTTAAGGATGTGAAAGCCGACGCCGGAGCGAATCGGGCCGATAATATCGCCTTTTTTAGCGGTACTGAGCGCCTGGGCGAACAGTGACGGTAGCTCCTGAATACGTCCCCAGCCCATTTGGCCACCTTTTAGCGCCTGCTGATCTGCGGAATAGGTGATAGCCAGCTTGCCAAAGTCTTCGCCGTTATGCGCGCGTTCGACAATGGACTGCGCCACGCTTTGCGCTTCACTCACCTGCGCTGAAGTGGGATTTTCAGGTAACGGCAGCAGAATATGGCTCAGGTTTAATTCTGTGCTGGCGTCGTTCTGGTTTCCCACCTGCTGGGCCAGTTGCTCGACTTCCTGCGGCAGAATAGTGACCCGGCGGCGCACTTCATTATTGCGCACTTCGGAGATAACCATCTCTTTACGGATCTGGCTACGGTAAGTGGGGTAGCTAATCCCTTCATAAGCAAGGCGGCTGCGCATTTGATCGAGCGACATGCCATTTTGCTTAGCGATGCCTGAAATCGCCTGATCGAGCTGGGCATCACTGACGTTAACGCCCATTTTCTGGCCCATTTGCAGCAGGATCTGATCCATGATCAGACGTTCCATTATCTGATGTCGCAGCGTTTTATCATCCGGGAGCTGCTGGCGCGCCTGGTCGGCGTTCAGTTTTACCGACTGCATCAGGCCGTCCACGTCGCTTTCCAGTACGACGCCGTTATTGACCACAGCGGCGACTTTGTCGACGACCTGCGGGGCGTCGAAGGCGGTATTCACCGTAAAGGCGATACCGAGAAGCAGCGTTCTCCAGTTCTTCATACACGTTCCATTTCTGATTTAACCGCAAAGCGGGTTTATTTTAATAAGCGATTACAGTGAGTTCTGATACGGCAAAATATTCGAGCGCATCATCTGCTGAGTGCCGAGACCATAGTTGGAACTCAGACCGCGCAGCTCAATGTTGAAGCCAACTTTTTCGTCATACGAGCTTTTCGCATGTTCCCAGCCGTTAAGCTTACGTTCATACCCCACGCGAATTGCGTAACAGCAGGAGTTATACTGAACTCCTACCATTTGATCGGCAGGCTGGTGCGTATTGGTATCGTAATAGTACGCGCCCACTACGGACCAGCGATCGACGATAGGCCAGCTTGCGGCCATGCCCACCTGCGCAATCCCGTCTTTGTATTGTGGACGGGTAAACATGCTGCTAGTGGTGGTCGCAAGCGTCGCGCGGATGTATTCCGGGCTGGCATAGCGATAATTCAACTGCACGATGCGGTCTGAATCACGGCGGTACTCTAGCGTGCCGCTGCCGGTGGCCACATTGTTCATGCGGGTGTCATATTCTACGCCGCCGCGTAGCCCCCAGCGCTGGGTGATGCGCCAGTAAGTATCGCCGGCCCAAACCATCGAGCCGGTTTTCTTGTCCTTTTCCCAATTGATGTTGTCATCGCCGGTACGCGACTGGGTAAAGTAGTAAATCTGACCCAGTGAAACGTTAAAACGTTCAACCGCATTATCGTCATAAACACGCGACGTCAAACCGGTGGTCACCTGGTTTGCTGAGGCAATACGATCCAGGCCGCCATAGGTGCGATCGCGGAACAGGCCGGAATAATCAGACTGCAGGAACGATGAATCGTAAGGTTTAATATTGCTCTGATCGCGATAAGGAATATAGAGGTATTGCGCGCGCGGCTCTACGGTTTGGGTATAACCCTGCGCCCAGTCCATATCGCGTTCGAATACCATTTTGCCGTCGACTTTAAGCTGCGGCATAACGCGGTTGACGCTGTCTTTCATTCTGGTAGCCGCTGGAAAACGCGTTGGATCTGAAGAAACGTACTTACGATAGCGATCCAGATTGTTCTGCTGATAGTGCGTTGCCAGCAGTTTCATCTCTGTGTTCAGGCTGCCCCAGGTATTTGCCAGCGGCAGACTGACGGTGGGCTCCAGATGCAAACGCGTGGCTTCAGGTAAATTATCGTTAACGTTAGTAAAGCGCACCGCCTGGGCATAAATACGGGTATCAAACGGCCCAACGTCGTTCAGGTAGTAGTTAACGTCAACCTGCGGCTCGGCGCGGTAGACATCGCGCGCCGTCTGGCTTTCGAAGACCTGGAACTGCTTGGTAGAAACCGTCGCGTCAAAGTTTTCGTTAGCATAACCAACGCTGAATTTCTGCGTGGCATAGCCGTCGGTACTGTCGCCGTACTCAGAGTCGAAATCGTTGAAATAATAAGGATCGCTGACCTTGGTGTAGTTAGCGCTAAAGCGCCACACTTTGTCCATAACACCGCTGTGGCGCCAGAAGAACAGCCAGCGACGGCGATCTTCTTTCTCGCTGGAGTGATCCTCTGTATAGCGGTTGTCATGATTAAGGTAATCAAACTCCACCAGGCCGGCACCGGCCTGCGACAAATAGCGGAATTCGTTTTGCCACTGAATGCCGCCGCGATCCTCATAGTAATGCGGCGTAATAGTCGCATCGAAGTTTGGCGCAATATTCCAGTAATACGGCAGGGTAAATTCAAATCCGCTTTGCGAGCTGTACTTCGCATTCGGGATCAGGAAACCGGAGCGGCGCTTATCGCCCACCGGCAACTGTAGATACGGGCTATAGAAAATGGGTACCGGCCCCAGCATAAAGCGCGCATTCCAGATCTCGGCAAGCTGTTCTTCTCTGTCATGAATGACTTCGCTGCCGACCACGCTCCAGGTGTTGGAGCCCGGCAGGCAGGAAGTAAACGTACCGTTTTCCAGGATGGTATAGCGATTCTCACCGCGCTGTTTCATCAGGTCCGCTTTACCGCGCCCCTGGCGTCCCACCATCTGATAATCGCCTTTCCAGACATTGGTATCTTTACTATTCAGATTCGACCAGGCTTTTGGGCCTTTCAGGATAATTTGATTATCGTCGTAGTGTACATTGCCCAGCGCGTCAACGGTGCGAATCGGGTCTGGCTGGCCTGCCACCTGCTTTTGGTGAAGCTGGACTTCATCGGCGAGCAGGCGCCCATTGCCCTGTTGAATATCGACATTACCGGTAAACACCGCGTTGTCCGGATAGTTCCCTTTGGCGCTATCGGCATTGATGGTGACGGGCAGCTCGTTGGCATCACCTTTCACTAGCGGGCGGTTGTAACTGGGTACGCCGAGCATACACTGCGAAGCAAGATCCGCAGCCATCCCGGGCTGACTATAAAGGGCTGATCCAATCAGGGTGGCCAGCAAGGTGGGAATACGTTTTTTCATACGTTGTTTTCGTTGTTCCGTCATCAGTGGCTTCGCGTCGGCAAACGCTCAGAGACTAACTTACTCAGTTGCAACGCGCCAGCTTTAACCTGAAATAATTCGGGGTTGAGATGGGCAGAGCGTTGCCGCATCGGGCGCTAGTCGGTATCGGCTCTATTTGCGCCGGGCGCGTTTATCAACGGGTAAGGCTCTTGCCGTTTTAGCTCAGCGCCGTTAGGCAGCGCCTTGAATGACAGGTATGATAATGCAATTTCTGTCTGACGGCATGACGATTTGGAGAGTATATGCAGTATTTGGGGAAAGCGATCGGCGTTGCGCTCGCACTTTACATTGGCGGTGGCTTTTGGGGCGCGCTATTGGGGCTTATCGTCGGGCAGATGTTTGACTCAGCGCGCGCGCGCCGCAGCGGGCCTTTCGCCGGTCAGCAGCAGCGCCAGGCGCTGTTTTTCACCACCACGTTTGAAGTGATGGGACACCTCACGAAATCAAAGGGGCGGGTCACGGAGGCGGATATTCAGGTCGCCTCTCAGTTTATGGACCAGATGCAGCTTCACGGCGAGATGCGCGCAGCGGCCCAGCAGGCGTTTCGAGTAGGGAAACAAAATAATTATCCGCTGCGGGAAAAAATGCGTCAGTTGCGCAGCGTCTGCTTTGGCCGCTTTGATTTAATTCGGATGTTTCTGGATATTCAGGTGCGCGCTGCGCTGGCGGACGGCGAGCTGCATCCTAACGAACGGGATGTTTTGTTCGTAATTGGCGAAGAGTTGGGGATTTCACGTCCGCAGTTTGAGCAGTTTTTACGCATGATGCAAGGGGGCGCCAGCTTCGGTGGCGGGCAGTGGCAAAGCGGTGGTCATCAGCAGGGAACGCGCTATACCTCGCAGGGGCCTACGCTGGAAGATGCCTGCAATGTATTGGGCGTTAATCAAAACGATGATGCGACGGCAATTAAGCGCGCGTATCGCAAATTGATGAATGAGCACCATCCGGACAAATTGATAGCGAAAGGATTACCGCCGGAGATGATGGAAATTGCGCGTAAAAAAGCGCAGGAAATTCAGCAAGCGTATGAGCTGCTGAAAACGGCGAAAGGATTTAAATAAAGCAGGAAGAAACGCCGCGCGCGTATTAATTTCCGCGTGCGGTGTAAGCCAGCAGCGAACGCCGGGTGAGAAGGTTAATGGCTGTGTGATGAACTGGGCCGCTATCTTCTGGAGCCTTCTTGAGCGAACGCCGGATGCGCGAGGGCTAACATCCGGGCGCGCCGCCCGCGCCGGGGTATTAATACACTGCGGGGTAGTACGGCGGGCGATTCCCCCCTTTTGGCGCCGCACCGCGTGCTAAAAATCCGGCTCGGCGCGGAAGGTCATGCTATTGCCGAACGCCGGATGCGTGATGGTTAACGTCCGGGCGCGCCGCCTGCGCCGGAGCATTAATACACTGCGGGTAGTCCGGCGGGCGATTCCCCCCTTTTGGCGCCGCACCGCGTGCTAAAAATCCGGCTCGGCGCGGAAGGCCATGCTATTGCCGAACGCCGGATGCGCGAGGGCTAACATCCGGGCGCGCCGCCCGCGCCGGGGTATTAATACACTGCGGGGTAGTACGGCGGGCGATTCCCCCCTTTTGGCGCCGCACCGCGTGCTAAAAATCCGGCTCGGCGCGGAAGGTCATGCTATTGCCGAACGCCGGATGCGTGATGGTTAACGTCCAGGCGTGCAGCAGCAAACGCGGCGCGCGCGCCAGTGCTTCAGGGTGTGCGTAAAATTTATCCCCGAGGATCGGATGCCCGAGCGCCAGCATATGCACGCGAAGCTGGTGTGAGCGCCCGGTAACGGGCGTTAACAGTACGCGCGCCGTATTATCGGGCGCATAGTCGAGCACCTGATAGCCGGTTTGCGCCGGTTTTCCCGTTTCAAAACAGACTTTCTGTTTTGGGCGGTTAGGCCAGTCGCAAACCAGCGGCAGATCGATGACGCCCTCTTCCAGTTCAGGATGCCCCCACACGCGCGCCAGATAGTGTTTTTGTGGCTCCCGCTCGCGAAACTGGCGCTTTAACTCGCGCTCAGCCGCCTTGGTTAACGCGACGACAATCACGCCGCTGGTAGCCATATCCAGCCGATGCACCGACTCAGCCTGCGGGAAATCGCGCTGTACCCGCGACATAATACTGTCCCGGTGCGTCTCCAGGCGCCCGGGGACCGAGAGCAGCCCGCTGGGTTTGTTCACCACAATAATATGGGCGTCCTGATATAGCACCATCAGCCACGGGTCCTGCGCAGGATGATATGACTCCAGCATAAGCTCTCCCTAGTTTACTGATGCGTGACGATAATCGGGCGCAGGGCATCAAGCCGCCAGCTTGCCTGATCCAGCGCTTCCAGCACCTGCTGGCGGTTGGCGGCGATGGCGCTAAGCTCGTCCTCGCGAATATTGGGATTCACGGCTTTTAACGCCTTCAGGCGGGCATATTCCGCGCTCAGGGTTTCATCGGCTTCGGCGCGAGCGGTATCAATAATCGCCTGCGATGCCAGCGCGACTTGCGCTTCCGTTTGCTGGATGATGGCGTGGATTTCCTGCTGTACGGCCCCGATTAACTTATTGCCGGTATGTCGGTTAACGGCGCTAAGCTGGCGGTTAAATGCTTCAAACTCAACCTGCGATGCAAGATTATTTCCGCTCTTATCCAGCAGCATACGCACCGGCGTTGGCGGCAGGAAGCGCTGTAACTGGAGCTGTTTCGGCGCGGCGGCTTCCACCACATAGATAAGCTCCAGCAGCAGGGTACCCACCGGCAGCGCTTTATTCTTCAGCAGCGATATCGCGCAGCTACCGATCTCGCCGGACAGAATTAAGTCGAGCCCGTTGCGGATAAGCGGGTGTTCCCAAGTCACGAACTGCGCATCTTCGCGCGACAGCGCGACGCTGCGGTTAAAGGTAATTGTACAGCCATCTTCGGGCAGGCCGGGGAAATCAGGCACCAGCATATGATCCGACGGCGTGAGTACGATCAGATGTTCGCCCCGATCGTCCTGGTTGATACCGACAATATCAAACAGATTCATGGCGAAGTTCACCAGCGCCGGATCGTCATCCTGTGCGGCGATTTCATCGGCCAGCGCCTGGGCTTTTTCTCCACCGTTAGAGTGAATTTCCAGCAGGCGATCGCGCCCCTGCTCCAGCTCGGCTTTAAGCGCGTCGTGGCGCTGACGGCACTCGGCTATCAGCGCATCGAAGCCGTCGAGTTTATCCGGCTGCGCCAAATAGTGGGTTAAAGTTTCGCGCACTTCATCGTAAATAGCGCGGCCTGTTGGGCAGGTATGTTCGAAGGCATCAAGCCCTTCGTGATACCAGCGCACCAGCACCGCCTGTGCGGTATTTTCCAGATAGGGCACGTGGATTTGGATGTCGTGCGCCTGGCCGATACGATCGAGACGGCCGATGCGCTGTTCAAGAAGATCCGGATTGACGGGTAAATCAAACATGATCAAATGGCTGGCGAACTGAAAGTTCCGCCCTTCGGAGCCAATTTCCGAACACAGCAGCACCTGTGCGCCGGTATCCTCTTCGGCAAACCAGGCGGCGGCGCGATCGCGTTCAATAATCGACATTCCCTCGTGGAACACCGCAGCGCGAATACCTTCGCGCTCACGCAAAACCTGTTCAAGCTGAAGAGCAGTATCGGCGCGCGAGCAGATAACCAGCGCTTTTTGTGAACGATGGCCGGTCAGCCAGCCCATTAACCATTCCACGCGGGGATCGAAATTCCACCAGGTGCCGGTGTCGCCTTCAAACTCCTGGTAAATATGTTCGGGATACAGCATGTCTCGGGCGCGATCCTCTTCGGATTTTTTGGCGCTCATAATTCCGGAGACTTTAATTGCCGTTTGATATTGCGCGGGTAGCGGTAACCGAATGCTGTGCAGCTCGCGCTGAGGGAAGCCCTTAACCCCGGCGCGCGTGTTACGAAACAGGACGCGGCTGGTACCGTGGCTATCCATCAGCCTGCTGATGAGCGTCTGGCGCGCGGCCTGGCGCTGCTCTGCCGCGCCGTTGGCAGCCTGCAGCAGCGGCGCGATATCCTCGCCGGTAAATAGTGCGCGCAGGGTATTGAGGCTGTCGGCGCTAAGATCCCTATCCGCCAGCAGTAAAGCGACGGCGTCCGCGACGGGGCGATAGCCCTGCTGTTCCTCGACAAAATGTGCAAACTGGTGAAAACGGTTAGCATCGAGCAGGCGCAAGCGCGCAAAGTGGCTCTCCATACCAAGCTGCTCCGGCGTAGCGGTCAGTAACAGCACGCCGGGAGTCTGGCTGGCGATTTGTTCAATGGCCAGATATTCACGGCTCGGCGCCTCTTCGCTCCACACCAGGTGATGCGCTTCGTCCACGACCAGCAGATCCCACTGCGCGTCGCTAAGCTGAGCCAGCCGCTCTTTATTACGGCGTGCAAAATCGAGTGAGCAGATAACCAGCTGCTCGGTATCGAACGGGTTATCGGCCTCATGTTGGGCTTCGGCGTAGCGCGAATCGTCAAATAGCGCAAAGCGCAGGTTAAAGCGGCGCAGCATTTCGACCAGCCACTGGTGCTGCAGCGTCTCCGGCACCACGATCAATACGCGCTCTGCCGCGCCGGACAAAAGCTGCTGATGAATAATCATGCCGGCTTCAATGGTTTTACCCAGTCCTACCTCATCGGCGAGCAGTACGCGCGGCGCGTGGCGACGCCCCACATCGCGGGCGATATGTAACTGGTGGGGAATCAGGCTGGTGCGCATGCCGCGCAGACCGCTCCACGCCATGCGCGCCTGCTCGCTTTGGTACGCGCGTGCGCGATAGCGCAGCGCAAAGCGGTCCATTCGATCAATCTGGCCGGCGAAAAGCCTATCCTGGGGTTTGCTAAACACCAGTTTACTGTCGAGCAGGACTTCACGGAGTTCCACATTCTCTTCGCCGGTGTCCATGCGCACGCCGGTATAAATGAGTAGCCCTTTTTCTTGCTGAACATTTTCTACCCGTAGCTGCCAGCCTTCATGGCTGGTAATGGCATCTCCTGAATGGAACATAACGCGCGTAACGGGCGCGTCATTGCGGGCGTACATACGATTTTCACCGGTTGCGGGGAAAAGAAGGGTGACCATGCGCGCGTCGATGGCGACGACGGTGCCGAGGCCCAGTTCGCTTTCTGTATCACTTATCCAGCGTTGACCAAGAGTAAAAGGCATATCGATTTGACTCAGTTCTGTATTTTCAGGCAATAGCGTAAAGCCGCGCTCGTTTCATCTCTGTTACCCAGGATGCTATCCCGGCTGCACGGTACCGCACGCAGGCTAAGGGATAACGCTAACAGAAATGCCGTCATGGGATGATGCCAGGAAACTATCAGGCGCCATCTTCCAGTGCTGGAGAGTACGATTTTTATCCCGCCGTATCCGGCAGGCGCTATCAAAATGGGCTAAGAGCAAGGAAAGGGCGTTATGGTACTGGATGGCAGGGCGTTCGTCACCTGTCAAAATAGCCCCAGTTGCCCGGTAATCAGTGTAGCAAAATCTCCCTCGACAAAAGGCAGTATCCCTTCGGCAACCGGCTCCAGTTGCCGAGTCAAATAATGCTGATAATCGATAGGCGAACGCAGATAATCCAGCGGCTCCGGGCCGTTAACCGTCCAGAGATATTTAATGGCACCGCGGTTTTGATAGCGGGCAGGGCGCCCCAGGCGCCGGTTCTCGTCATCGGCCAGTCGCGCCGCGCGCACGTGCGGCGGCACATTGCGCTGGTAGTCATCAAGCGGGCGGCGCAGTTGCTTGCGATAGACAAGCCGATCGTCCAGTTCCCCGGCCATTAAACGCGCGACGGTTTCGCGTGCGAACGCTTCCCATGGCTCTTTGCGAAAGATCCGCTGGTACAGCCCTTGCTGAAACTGCTGGGCCAGCGGCGTCCAGTCGGTACGAACGGTTTCCAGCCCCTTAAATACCATGTGCTCGCCGTCTTTATTACGGATCATGCCCGCGTAGCGCTTTTTGCTGCCGGTTTCCGCGCCGCGGATGGTGGGCATTAAAAAGCGGCAAAAGTGGGTTTCAAACTCCAGCTCTAACGCGCTATCGAGCGCGTAAGCGTCGCGCAGGTGTTTACACCACCATTGGTTGACGTATGCCACCAGCGCGCGGCCTGTTGCACAGGCACTGGCCTCATCGTGCGGCGTTTTGAGCCAGACGAACGTTGAATCGGTATCGCCATAAATAACTTCGTAGCCCTGTGATTCAATCAGAGCCTTGGTTTGGCGCATAATTGCGTGGCCGCGCATGGTGATAGACGAGGCGAGGCGCGGATCAAAAAAGCGGCAGGCGCTGGTGCCTAATACGCCGTAAAACGCGTTCATCATAATTTTCAGCGCCTGGGCGAGCGGCCTGTTTGCCTGGCGTTTTGCGGCCTCGCGGCCCTGCCACAGTTCGGTCACGATGGCGGGCAGGCAGTGTTTTTGGCGGGAAAAATGGGCATCCAGGAAGCCCTCGACGCTGTGCGCGGCATCGGGGTGTGCCAGGCCTTCGATAAGTCCGACGGGATCTATCAGGAAGGTACGGATTATTGAGGGATAAAGGCTTTTGTAATCCAGCACCAGCACTGAATCGTACAGGCCGGGGCGGGAATCCATGACATAGCCACCGGGGCTTGCCTGCGGCGGGATGCTGCCCATATTAGGTGCTACGTAACCGGCGCGGTGCATGCGAGGAAAATAAAGGTGGCTGAAAGCCGCAACGGAGCCGCCGTGGCGATCGGCCGGCAGGCCATTAATGGCGGCGCGCTCAAGAAGAAAGGGGAAAAGCTCCGTATGCTGGAAGATGCGGGTTACCAGCTCGCAATCTTTCAGGTTGTAGACCGCCAGCGCGGTTTTTTCTTCTGCAAAACGGCGGTCGATTTCATTCATGCGCTGCCAGGGATCGTCGATAGCTTTTCCTTCGCCAAGCAGCGTTTGTGAGACGTTTTCCAGTGAGAAAGAAGGGAAATTCCAGAATGCGGATTTCAGCGCGTCTATTCCGTCGATAATCAGCCTGCCCGGCGCCTGCGCGAAGTAAACGCCGGGTTTAAAACCGTGCTCGCGCCATTCAAGCGGCGTGGCGCCGCGCCCCAATAATAGCGGAACGCCGTAGCGCTCAGCCTGCCGCTGCAGCACCTTCAAATCAAACTGAATCACGTTCCAGCCGATAAGCGCGTCCGGGTCGTGGAGCGCGAACCATGCATTGAGTTTTTCGAGTAGCTGAGGGCGGCTAGAGACGTAATGAAGCTCAAAATCCACCTCGCGGGTTTCTGATGTGGGCGGCCCCAGCATATAAACGGTGCGCTGGCCGCAGCCTTCAAGGCCGATGCAATAAAGTTCGCCGTAGCGGCTGGTTTCAATATCCAGCGACGCCCATTTCAGCGATGGCCGATACTCAGGCGCGCTTTTCAGACGCGCCTGAGTAATGGTATCCCGCTGTACCTCACCGCTGACGTAAACCGGGGCATTAATAAACCGTTCCATCAGATAGCGCTCCGGCGGGCGAATATCGGCTTCGTAGACGGTTATTCCCCCGTCGCGCAGGCGCTTTTCCAGGCGCATTAATTGCCGATGCTGCCGGGTGTACAGCGCGCAGACGGGGCGGCGCTGAAAATCGCACAGTGAGAGTGGCGCAAGGCGCCAGTTTTTTTCATCCGCTAATAGGCTTTCGGCCTGGGCCTGCTGTTCGGCGGGAATAAACGCTACGGATTCCTGGGGGGCGGTGCTGACATAGCGCGGGCCATTATCCGTCGCCAGCCAAAAGGAAACGACGGTGCCCTGGGGGGTATCCCGCCAGTGGCGGGTCAAAATAAAGCCGCTATGCGTTTCGTTCACACACTTTTCTCGCTTACCCATTCTTCCGGCTGAGTATAACCGGTTTTCACACTGTTATCTGGGGTTTTATACAGTAATGTCGGCGTCGGGCCAGTACTGAGAATCGGGATGCTGAACCGTGGGTGGTGCGAGATGTAAAGCGTGTGGAATATAAAAGGGATGCTCAGAATCGATAAAAAACAAAAAGGGATTGTCAGGAGCGGGCCGCGCTTTATCCAGAAAAGCCGGATGTCCGATGCACTTCGCGCTCGTCGGGCAGCGCTGCCGTAACAGAGCCGGGTAACATTCACGGCTTTCCTGTGATAGCAGCTCGTTCACCAGCGGCTGGCATCAGCCGTTAGAAATACGTACGCGCTGTGAAAACATTTTCAGGCGCGCCGTATGCCAGGTATTTATCCCGTTTTCGGCAAGGCGCTTGACGCCTGCGCGGGCAGCCCGGAGAATCGGCTCTCTGATGGTTTAACGGGCGCATTATGGAAGCATTGCTGGAACACGTGATTACACAGTCAACCGCATGGTCGCTGGCTGCGGTATGGCTGGTCGCTTTTTTTGAATCTCTGGCGCTGGTTGGCCTGATTATGCCTGGCACGGTGGTGATGGCCGCGCTCGGTGCGCTAATCGGCAGCGGTAAAGTTAATTTTTACCAGGCGTGGTGCGTGGGCATCACCGGCTGCCTGCTGGCGGACTGGATCTCGTTCTGGCTGGGGCGGCGCTTTAAAACCCCGCTGCATAACTGGTCATTTCTGAAAAAGCAGAAGGCCTGGCTGGATAAAACCGAATATGCAATCCATCAGCACAGCATGGCGACAATTCTAATCGGGCGTTTTATTGGCCCAACCCGGCCGCTGGTGCCGATGGTCGCGGGCATGCTGGATTTACCCATTCGTAAATTCATTCTGCCTAACATTATTGGCTGCATACTCTGGCCTCCGTTCTATTTTCTGCCTGGGATACTGGCAGGCGCGGCGATTGATATTCCTTCCGATATGCAAAGCGCCGGGTTTAAGTGGCTATTATTGGCCGCGGCTGCGATTCTATGGCTGGCAGTATGGCTATGCTGGCGCTGGTGGCGCGCCAGGAAGTCAGCTACCGGCGCGCTGGCGCGCTGGTTGCCGCAAAACCGACTGCGCTGGCTGGCACCGCTGGTGAGTGTCGTCGCATGTATTGCGCTGGTAGCCGTTTTTCGGCACCCGCTAATGCCGATTTATGGCGCTATCCTGTGGCATGTTTTGAGCGTTGTTCATTAAAAACACGGGCTGGTACTTGCCAAAAAACACCGAGCGCGGCAGGCGGCCTCGGTCAGCGCGCCGGGCCTGGCTCTCACCGTGCCGGTTTATGCTCCGTGCGCCGCAGCCAGTGCGGCAGGCGTTGCTCGCTCGCGCCGTTTAACGCGCAATGCCCAGCAGGGCAGAAGCGGCGACTTCCCCGGCCGCCAGGCGGGCAGTTTCGCCGTCCCAGACAATATTCCCTTCATTAATGACCAGACTGCGCGGGGCGATACGCAGCGCATCATCCAGATTGTGAGAAACCATTAATAGCGTGATGTGCCGGGTCTGACACAGCTCGTCCACCAGCGACAGCATTTCAGCGCGCAGCGCGGGGTCGAGCGCGGAAAACGGTTCGTCCAGCAGCAATATCGGGCGCTGGCGTATCAGGCAGCGCGCCAGCGCCGCGCGCTGACGCTGCCCGCCGGAAAGCGCCTCCGGTAGCCTGTCGAGTAATTCGCTAATTCCCATGCGCCGGGCGATTTCTGTGACCTGTTGCTTCTGAATCGCATTCAGGCGCAGGCCCGGATGCAGCCCCAGCCCGATATTTTGCCGCACCGTCAAATGTGCGAACAAATTATTCTCCTGAAACAGCATGGAGACCGGTCTTACGGACGGCGGCGTGTGGGTGTGACAGGTGCCATCCAGCGTAATTGAGCCGCGCGCTGGTGTAAGAAAACCGGCTATCAAATTGAGCAGCGTGCTTTTTCCGGCGCCGCTTGGGCCGAGCAGCGCTATCTTTTCGCCACGCGCCGCGCGTAGCGTAAAGTGCATTGGCATCGTTTGATATTGCCAGCAAAGATCAGTTAGCGTCAGCATGGCGTCCGGACAGACCCTCCATCAGGATAAACAGTAAAAAGCAGAGCGTAAGCAGCAGCAGCGCGGTGACCGCGCCGTCGTGGCTGCGGTAAGCGCCAATCTGCTGATACAGATAAAAAGGCAGCGTGCGAAATTCCTCATTGCCAAACAGTGCGACCGCGCCGAAATCCCCAAGTGAGAGCACGCAGGCGAAAGCGAGCGCCTGAGATAACGGGCGACGCAGGGCGCGCATTTCCACTATCCACATGCGACGCGGGCCGCGTAGCCCCAGTGAGGCGCACAGTGGCCCGTAGCGCGCCGCCGCATCGCGCATCGGCGCTTCCAGCACTTTAAGCGCGTAGGGCGTCGCCATCAGTGCATTCGCCATAATCACTACGCCGTCCGCGGAGTCCGGTAAACCGATGCTATTCGTGAGCAGCAGGAAAAAACCGGTCGCCAGCACGATACCCGGCATCGCCAGTATTAGCATGCCGCTCATTTCCAGCGTTTGCCCCGCCAGCGGATGTCGGCGCAGGCGCAGCTCTCTGGCGCTCCACAGGAGCATCAGGGTCAGGCCCAGGCATACGATTGCTGCGGCGACCGCGATGCGCAATGAGGTCCATGTCGCCTGCCACAGAGCCGGATGACTTAGGGCGGGTAACAGTGCGCCGCGCAGCCCGTCAAATACAACCGCAAGCAGCGGAGGCAGTATCAGCAGTAGCATCAGCAAGATAATGATGGCATCCCATAGGCGGCTTATGCCCGCGTCCTGCGGGTCTCGCCAGTAAGCGGCAATGCCGCGCTCATTACTCACTGAACGGCCCAAATATTGGCCCAAAGCAACCAGTCCCAAACAGCAAAGTATTTGCAGCAGCGCCAGCAGCGCGGCGCGCCCGGGATCGAAGTCGTAGCTAAGAGCCTGCCAGATGGCCAGCTCAATAGTAGTGGCGCGCGGGCCGCCGCCCAGCGTTAGCACAACGGCGAAACTGGCGAAACACAGCATAAATATCAGGGCGGCGGCGGGCGGCAGCCGACGCTTCAGCTGCGGCCATTCAATAAACCGGAAAAACGCCCAGCCGCGCATATTAAGCTGTGCCGCAAGCTGCCGCTGTTGAGGTGGGATACTTTCCAGCGCCAGAAGTAACAGGCGCGTCGCCATCGGCAAATTGAAAAAAATGTGCGCCAGCAGGATGCCCGTTAATCCATAAACAGGAAGGCGCCATTGAATGCCAAAGAAACTCAGAATCTGCGCCAGCCAGCCCTGATGGCCATAGACCGACAGAATCCCGAATACGGTGACCAGCACGGGTAATACCAGCGTCATGGCGCACAGTTGTATCAACAGCCGACGCCCGGGAAAGCGGCGGCGGTAAAGCGCCCGCGCCACCGGCACCGCGGGAGCCACTGAGAGCAGCGTTGAGAGCAGCGCCTGCCAGAATGAAAAACGCACGATGTGCCACAGATAGCTGTCATGCCAAAGCGCCTGAATATCCAGGTTCGGTGCTGCCGCGCATAGCGCGCCCAGAGCCGCAATAGCGACCAGCATAATCAGCCCGGCAGCGCAAATCCCCGGTGCCAGCCAGCCCGGAATTAGCGGCTGACGGCGCGTTGCCATGCCTGAATCCACGCGGCGCGCTGCTGGTTAACCTGCTGGGGAGAATACTCCAGCGTCGTGGTCGGGCGCTTCAGGGACTGGAATCCTTCTGGCAGGGCGATATCGGTAACCGGGTACATCCAGTTACCGGTCGGGATTGTCTTCTGGAAATCAGGCGTCAGGATGAAGCGCATGAACTGACGGGCAAGTTCAGGCTGTTTGCTGGATGCCAGTTGTGCGGCGACTTCTACCTGTAGATAGTGCCCTTCGCTGAAGGCGGCGGCGGCATACCGACCGCTGTGTTCTTCAATGAGGTGATAGGCCGGAGAGGTGGTGTAACTTAGCACCATATCCGCTTCGCCTTTCAGGAATAACCCGTAGGCTTCGCTCCAGCCTTTGGTGACGGTGACGGTTTTACGCGCCAGTTTTTGCCACGCCTGCGGGGCTTTATCGCCCCACACTTTTTGCATCCATAACAGCATTCCCAGCCCGGGCGTGCTGGTGCGAGGGTCCTGCAGAATAACGCGCCAGCGCTGGGGGCTGTCGATAAGCTCGTGCAGGCTGGACGGTGGATTTTTCAGACGCGTTTTGTCATAAACGAAGGCGAACCAGCCGTAATCATAGGGAAGAAAGATATCATCATGCCAGCCGCCGGGCAGGGTTAGCCCATGGGGATCTACGCCGCTGGAAGCAAACAGGCCGCTCTGGCGCGCGGCGTCGAGCAGGTTATTGTCCAGCCCCAGCGCGACATCGGCGCGACCGCGTTTTCCTTCCATTTTCAGGCGATTAAACAGAGACACGCCGTCTTCCAGCGCGACGAATTTCAATGTGCAGTCGCAGCGGGCCTCAAAGGCTTTTTTGACGGCGGGTCCAGGGCCCCATTCTGCGGCAAAAGCGCTGTAAGTGTATACGGTAAGCTGAGGTTTGGCCGCGACGGGCAGTGTGACGATTGTCAGGAGAAATAGCAGTTTTTTTAACACTTTGCGCTCCATACTTAGCAAGATGGGGCAAAGGAGTTTGAGTAGCCTCAAATCCTTTCGCCGGCGTTATCCGGATCAGGTTCGACGGGTGTTATCTCAGCGCGCAAAAGTGTTGCGGCACCCCGTTGAGCAAGGCGCATTGTAATAACTTTGTGACAATCGCGAAAGGGCTATGATTCCGGTGGTGAAAACCAGGCGGATTTAAAATCGAACCAGCCCAGCGTATTCATGCGCACGCCCCGCATGCTGCGGCTGCCCTGCAGCATTAGCCAGTGATGGATAAGCGGCAAAATAGCGCCTTCGGCCAGCAACTGTTTGCACCATTCCGGCAGCGGCAACTCGCCCGCCCGCCACTGGCGCGCTTCTTCTTTCCAGGCTCCGGGAATGCAGCGCTGCAATAGCGGCAGTTCATATAGATGTGCAAACAGAGAAAAGTTAAGCGGCAGCGTAAAATTAGCGCTGTTGAGCCAGAGATCGCTGACGACATCGCCGCGATGCCAGGCGTCGTAATCCACTTCCTGTACCTCAAGCGTCACTTGATGCTTTGCTAATAGCGCGCTCATAATATCGCTTAAAATATGGTGTTCGGCGTGTTCGCGATAGAAAGTCAACCGTATACGCGACAGGCCTTCCGGCTTTTCTACCGCCTGGTGCATAACGGCGTGATGCCAGCGGGGGATAAGGCCCCACGCGGGAAACCAGTAGCGCTGATATTGTTCGCCGGCCTCGGCAATCAGCCGCACCGGCGACAGAATATGGGCTATCCACCGGCGCGCGGCGAGGCTGGCGCCGGTGGCAGAGCGCGCATCGAACAGAAGATAGTAACAGCCTTCTTCCAGCCGGCTCTCCATGGAAGGCTCATCCGTTTCTCTGCCGCCGTCAAGCTGCACGCCGCAGCTTAAATCATCGCTAATTTCCGGAAGCACCCAAAAGTTAACTTCATCGATCAGCGCCCGATAGCCGAAATAGTCGTCGAAGGCGTGGATTTTTAGCTGGCTGGAGCTGTTGCGGGCTACGGCATACGGGCCAGTGCCAATAGGTTTGCGCGCGAAATCCGCAATCGTGGGCCACTCCTGCGGCAAAACCATCGCGCTAACGTGCCCCATTAACCACGGCAGCCAGCCGTCGGGCTGGTGTAAATGGATATCCAGGGTCCACGCCGTTGGCGAATGAATGCGGGCGATGTGCGCGTAGAGCGGTAATGTACAGGCGCGCCCAAGCGTAGATAACACATCCTGCATATCCAGTTCTCGCCCGTGATGAAAACGGATGCCGGGGCGTAAATAAAAGCGCCAGTGCAGCGCGCTGATTTGCTGCCAGTGATGGGCGATATCCGGTTCGGCTTCCCCGTTTTCCTCATTTATACGCGTAAGTCCGTTAAACAGTTGGCGCACAATATGCGTTTCCGAACGGCGCAGGGCGCTGCCGGGCAGCAAATTCTGCAGCGGGCGATAGTACAGAATGCGTAAAATATGCTTGCCCTGACGAAAGCTGCGCCCCAGATGCGCCGCGATCATCTGCCGCACCGCGTCTTTATTGCCTACAAGCTGCACCAGTTGGTCAATTCTGTCCTGTTCCAGCAGGTCTTCGGCACGCTCGCGCTGGAGCGCCGGCCCGGTGCTCAAAAACGTTAGACGTGAGCGTTTACCTCTCCCTGGCTCCGCCTGCCAGCTAAGCCAGCCGTTTTCCTGCATGGTGTTAAGCAGCGTGCGCATATGCCGCCGTGAGCAGTTAAGCAGGAGTGCCAGTTCGCTGAGCGTTGTGTTATGGGATTTTCCGTCGCAGTATTGCCACAGGCGGATAAACTGCTGCTGAAGCCGGGGCGAAGACATAAAAGGGGAACTCCCGCGCATAAAGTTATCAATATTTCTTCCTCTATATTAAGGCAATAATACGTCCTGATGAAAGCAAGGCATTGTCTGGCTGACTTAAACCGCCGCAACGGTGGGGGAGCGCTGAGGCACAGCCGGTGCGGACATCAAGTGTGACTGAGTATTGGTGCCCAACTTTCACCGGCCGACGGTAGATTACCGCCGGCTTTTTTCGTTTATGATACGCAGCACGCCGTTTATTTTTGGCTTTCGTCATCGGGTTGCTTATCGTGCGCAAATTGCGCTCGGCGCGGCATACCGCGTGGCGCAAGGCAGCGCGCGATGCATCATGAAGATGTGGCGCTAATCATCGGGAGTCTACGTGAAATTAAAAACCGGGAACGGTATCCGATTTAATGCCGTTTCGTTAGCCTTTATGGCAACCGCTTTTATGCTAGGCGTGGCTGGCGCCCTGCAAATGCCGACGCTCAGCCTCTTTTTAACCCGTGAAGTAAAAGCATTACCGTTTCAGGTAGGACTGTTTTATACGGTAAATGCCATAGCGGGAATTGTCGTTAGCATGACGCTGGCGCGCCGCTCCGATCGCAGCGGCGATCGGCGGCGTTTAATTTTGCTGTGCTGCACGATGGCTATCGCTAATAGCCTGCTGTTTGCGTTTAGCCGTCATTATTTGGCGCTAATTACGCTGGGAGTATTGCTGGCGGCGCTGGGAAATACGGCGATGCCGCAGCTTTTTGCGCTGGCTCGCGAGTATACCGATAGCCGTTCGCGGGAAGCGGCAATGTTCAGTTCAGTGATGCGCGCCCAGCTTTCGCTGGCGTGGGTGATTGGTCCGCCGCTGGCCTACATGCTGGCGCTAAATTATGGCTTTACCGTGATGTATACCGTGGCGGCAACCGTGTTTGTGGTAAGCCTGGTGCTGATTTTGATGGCGCTGCCTTCGGTGCCGCGCGCAGCGGGTGGAACCGGTGGGTCGCTGAGTCAGGTCGCCGTCTGGCGTAATCGCGATGTCAGAACGCTGTTCGGCGCTTCGGTTTTAATGTGGGCCTGCAACACTATGTATCTTATTGATATGCCACTATGGCTGAGTCAAAGCCTTGGTTTGCCGGATAAACTTGCCGGGATCCTGATGGGCAGCTCTGCCGGGCTGGAAATTCCGCTGATGCTGCTTGCCGGCTATTTTGTGAAGCGCACCGGTAAGCGCAGGATGATGATTGGCGCCGTGAGCGCGGGGGTGATTTTTTATCTTGGTTTATTGGCATTTCACACTAAACCGGCGCTTATCGCGCTGCAGATTTTTAACGCCGCCTTTATCGGCATTATCGCGGGTATTGGCATGCTATGGTTTCAGGATTTAATGCCCGGGCGCGCCGGTGCGGCGACCACGCTATTTACCAATAGTATTCTCACGGGAATGATTCTGGCTGGGTTGCTACAGGGATTACTGGCGCAAAATATGGGCCACGCGGCGGTTTATCCGGTGATTGCCGGGCTTGCCGTTTTGGCGCTGTGGATGACGTTTCGGGTTAAAGAAGCCTGATGTTACCAACGGTGCAAAACTGATCCACCCCAGCGGTTGAAAACTGATCCA
>CALYPF010000072.1 GCA_945271245.1 uncultured Enterobacteriaceae bacterium
CTGGATCAGTTTTCAACCGCTGGGGTGGATCAGTTTTGCACCGTTGGTAACAAGTTATCCGTGCGTCCGCCGGTGGCTACCGTATTATGAAAGTGGCGCCTGGACATATCGTCGGTACTTTCTCCCGTGCCGGGTAACGAAATGGAGCAGATACTGCGTATGAATAATTTTTCATATATCGACATAAAGCCTTTGAATGAAATCAACGGAGAAAGAAGCGCGGAGTTAGCTAAAAATAGCCCTCCATCCGGTACCAGACGTTGGTTCCAGGGTTTTGGACACCAGGCGCAGATTAATTTGAAGCATGAATTATCTATAGTCTGCTAGCCTGGTGACGATGTGTGTCGATGCGCGCTCGTTTAACCGACCGCATGAATATTTTCATTTTCAGCATAGGTATTTATTCATAGAGCCTGATTTTAGTGGGCAACTATAGCCAGCGCTCACCGCAATTAATACAAAACTCAACAAAAACATCCCGGGTTTTGTTTTCAATCTCAGGGTTCCAGGCCAAATAAAGCGGAATAGCGCTATGCATTCCGGAAAGGGTAACAAACTCCAGTGCGCTATCCTGCTTAGCGGCGGCGCTTTCATAAACGATTCCAATACCGAGGTTAGCGGAAACCAGACCCTGCAGAATAAAAATATCATTCACATAGTCCAGCCTCATTGGGTTGATATGATGCGTGATGAGATATCGATGGGTTTCTCGCGCAATAGTGGCATCGTAATCGGGGGATAGCCCGATTAACGGCAGTTCCTGGAAATAAGTATGAATGCTGGTGTTAGGGCGTAAATGGGCTTTATTAATAACCAGCACCAGTTTCTCATTGCTAACCTGGATACAGTCTAACGGTGGAAGTACCGGCGTATTTAAAAATGCCAAATGTGATAGCCCTTCCCGCAGCGATTGTATATGAGAGGCCACCGTCCCGGAGGTTAGCTTTAACTCAATATTGTTGTTTGCACTAAAGCTCGCGCTCAGTTTGGCAATAGGGTAAGTGGCGGGCATGCTGGTGCCTATAAAAAGCGTTTCTCTAAGATCGCCCGCTAACAGCGACGTTTTGTCGATAAGTTTTTCAAGATCCTTTAGCAAAACTAGCGCATCCTGATAAACCTTCCTGGAGGCCTGAGTGGGATAGATGCCATCGTAATGGCGGATAAATAGTTTTTTCCCAAAATTATTTTCCAGCGAGGTTATCTGTTTAGATAAAGCTGATTGCGTAATAAATAATTTCTTTGCCGTCTCATTAAAATTAAGTGTTTGATATAACATGATAAATGAAACGAGTTTTTTGACATTCATAATGATTTTTTGTTCTTATTTTTATAATGGTGCGTTTAAGTGCTTTTCGTGTTGATAAAAGTAAAGGAATTCATCCCGTATTTCATTATTTATCATAGGGTTCCAGGCGAGTGACACTTCCCACTGGCTATGATGGCCGCCAAGCTCGATATAACCAATATCAGCGTTTTGCGGTAATGTGGTGCTCCAGGTAACAATAGACACACCAAGACCAGAGCTCAGTAATGCCAGCAGCGAGCTTTCGTCATGTATATATTGATAATTTTCGACGGCGATATTCAATTCTGACAGTAATAAATCGGTTTGGCGATGCAGGAAAGGGTCAAAGTCCGGGTACAGGCGAATTAATATATTTTGCTGTAATAGTTCGGCCAGGCGGGTATTTTCCCCCAGGGCATCTATCTTGCTTTTATGTGCGGCAAGCACAAGTTTGCCCGTTCCAAGCGGTAACGCACGTAAAGTATAAGGTACGGGAGGGCGCGTAAATCCCGCATCCACAGCGCCACGCAGTAACTGATGGTGCTGATGTTCCGGCGAAAGCGTTTGTATCGATACTTTCACATTCGGGTGATATTGCTTCACGAAATGAATGCCTTCTATGGCGAGAAATTTCCCTTTAGGGCCGGAGGCAAGACGTAGTATTTGAGGGTTCTGCGCGGCCAGTTCCGCTGTCTGATCGGCAAAATTATCAAATTTAATTAATATATTTTCGATATCCTGACTGATGGCAATACTTGTTTGAGTGGGTTCAATACCTTTGGTCGTTCGTACAAACAAATGAACCTTTAATAAATCTTCAAGACTTTTTATGTGTTTAGAAATAGCTGATTGGGTAATATTCCTTTTCTTTGCCGCGTTTACCATGTTCCCGGCGCGAAACACCGCCTGAAAACTCCTGAGGTATTTGATATCAATGCGCGAAATAATTGCGTTCATCAAAATCTCTCTATCGCTATTTTGGGCCAATGTTGTTTGAGAAAAATAATACTATTTATAGGGAATAGAAGAATTAAAAAATAAGAAAATTCTGCTCAATGACTCGTTATTATGAATAAAGCACATAATGGGGGCCTGCAAAAACAGCCATATCAGCCCGGCGATAATCAGCGCCGGACCGAACGGGAAGTTATCGCTGCTTTTTTTAAAGCGAAATGCCAGCCAATATACGCATCCCAATAATGGGCCCAACAGCAGAATAAAATTAATACTTTCTGCCCCTAGCCAGGCGCCAAGTGCGGCTATGAGTTTGAAATCACCGTAGCCCATGCCTTCTCGTTTTCGTAGCAGGCGATAGCACCAGTACGTTACCCACAGGGATAGATAGCCCGACGCGGCGCCTAAAATAGCGCTTTCAGCGGAAACCAGGCCTGTCCCAGTTGTACTCCAGAGCAGCCCGCACCATAACAAAGGTAGCGTGATGGCATCCGGTAACAGCATATGACTCAGATCGATGGCAGCCAATGCAAGAAGCGCGCTGATAAACAGGCAAAGTGCCAGCGCAGGCAGCACGCTGTGCCAGCATGCAAATACAGCGGCGAACAGCAGGCCGGTGATAACTTCCAGCAGCGGGTAACAACAGGATATTGAATGGGCGCAGCGGCGACAGCGGCCGCCCTGTATCAGCCAGCTAATAACCGGAATAAGCTGGCTGGCGCTTAATGTCGCACCGCATTTCGGGCAATGCGAACGCGGCACCATAAGATTAAAAGCGTCATTATTGGCAGCGTTGCCTTGCCGAACCATTAACGGCAACCGATAGATAACTACATTCAAAAAACTGCCAATACAGGTTCCGAAAATGAAAAAAAATAAAGTCAGCATAGCAGGGGAAGTAAATGAATTTGGCCGCTAGCTTTCTGTCGTAAGTTTCCGAATATCACTATAAACCACGCTTACTTCGGCTTACTGACGACACCAGTATGCTATTTACCTGTGATTTTAAAAAGTGGTGATTAAAATGCCTTTAACCAGAAGAGCACAGCAGCGGGGATTCACCATCCTTGAAATGATAATTGTGTTAATTGTGATTGTATCCCTATTATCCTTAGGCGCGGCCTACATGAAAAATTCGGCAGATGAGCGTCTGAATAAATCAGCTGCCTATGATTTACAGCGCATTACTCAGGCCGCGCAGGCTTGGGTTAAAGATAATTACAGCGCCTTGTCACAAAATGCCAGTTCCCTGACGCCGGAAGAATTAAAAAATAATCATTACCTGCCGGAGACCTTCCCGGTTAAGAATAGCTATGGGCAGCAATATAAGCTGCAGGTAACCCCGGAAAAAAGCGGTAAAAATACATTCGTGCGCGTTACGGTTATTACGCACGATGGGATGGCTATTTCAATCTCAGATATGCGTAAAATTGCCGGTAATATGGGGGAGAATAGCGGCTACTCACAGCAAAATGGTGTTATCACCGGTAACCAAAATGGCTGGTCGCTTCCTTATAGTGAAATTAAAAGGGGCCGCGTTGCCAGCGTAAGCTATATCGCCGAAAATGATGTAGTCAGCGCCGGTGCTTTTTTGCGCCGCTCAAAAATAGACGGGCATCCGGAATGGAACCAAATGGAAACGGATCTCGGGATGAAGGATAACAATATCACCTTTGAAAAAGGCGCGATTGTCTTTAATCACGACGGCTTTGAATCGACTCTGTCCGCTGACGGCGCAAGTTTTGCCCATAATAAGCAAAAGGTGGAGATAACCCCCGATGCGGTTAAGCTATCGGATGGTTCACCTAATACGTTTGGAAGTGCAATTACCGCGCAAGCCGTGAAAATGGGGGTTACGATGGTGGATAATCCCTCTTTAGCGCACCAAAAAGCCGATGAAATTTGTGCCAAAAGTGATGATGCGGCTGCCGGAAAGACATTTATGCTTGGTTACCGCGATCCTTATAATCGTTATAAACCTGAATTTTACACTTTTATTTGTGCCGATAATGACGGTTACTCTAAAGTCAGCGGAGGTGGCAGAGCCTATTTCGTTAATAGTACCAAAATCAATAGCTATAATAGTTGTGATGTTTATTTCTGGAGGGCGGAAGATTTTCGTTCTTCGAATCCCACTGATATAGCAACGCCTTGCTTAGCATACAGAACAGGCGACGGAAGGTTTAGCGTATATGATCGTTTGAAATTTGTGAAGCAGATTGAAGGGCATAGCTTTTTCACGACGAAGGGGACATGCGCCTACAACGCCGCTACGCGAAAAGCCAATGTCTGTGCTATCGAAAGGATTACCAAAGAACAACTTACACCCGGTGTTGACCAACCAGCCCCTGATAACGATAGCCAGTGTAATGCTGCCACTAGAGGCGAGGGTGTTCGTGTTATTTATATTATGACATCGAGCATTGATAACCCAGATTCCTGCGGTCGGATAAAATACCACCACGATTAATATCATTAAACAATAGTCATTGCGCGCGCGTTATTAGCGTTTGCGGATGAATACACCGCGCGAAATATCGGGCCGCTATCTGGCCCTTATTCACCCGCCTGGCGCAAGATCGGGCGGCCGTTGGGCAAAATATATATTAATTGCCTCTGCCATTTATGCCCGGCGACGGGCCGCTGCCGCACCTGAAAATACTCATGCTGACTATGGCGGGCAAAAAGCGGGCTTCCTGGGTTAAATCCGGGCGGCCGTAGCGCACAGGGGGAAGCAATCACCTGCCAGCACATAAAACCCAGCAGAGGAGCCTGTTCCGGTGGCTCCTTTTTTATGCCGTTTATCCGCGTTCCTGATACAGCTTTGCGGCACTGGTACCGCTCACGGCGCCGCAAAGCGCGCCGCTAGCCGACGAAAGCGCACAGTGAAGCGTCGTGTTTTGTAAATTCCAGGCGTAGGGCAGGCAGCCGGGCACGGCGGCGCAAATCGCCCCCAGCGCAATAGCCGCCGGAATGCTTACCCTATCGCTTAACCCCGCCAGTAGCCCACCGCTTGCGCCGCCGCCGATAAGCGTGGCGATCGCGGTACCGTAAATCCCCGTACCGCTAGCCAAAAACCACATCCCGATACCGCCGGCGCAGCCGGCAGCGATACCGGCCGCCGCTAGCGCGCTTTTGGCGGACCACGCGCTTTGGGTTTGATTGCGCGCGGCGGTAAGCTCGCGAGCAGTGGCTTGCGCAAACTTACTTATCTGCGTTTTTTCATGCTCGCTACTTGCAGCAGTATCCACGGTTATATACGTACTACTCTTCTCTGCCGCGGGCGGGGGAGAGATATAGCAGGATGGAAGAGAAGGCTGGGAAATTAGCATACGTAAGGCTCCGAATTAAAAAAATGCAGGCGCTATGATACGTAACGCGCCGCCGATTAAAATTCGGTGAAGAACCGTATTCCCTGCGAAGATATTTCCAAAAGCGCCCGTTTTTTTCCTGCGGCCAATAGGGTATTGGCCTGGGTTACCGCGCGATATTTTTCACCGTATTGTGCGCCCCTGTTATTAACGCCTGCCCGGCAGGCTTATTCGGTTTACCAGCCACGCCAGCGCGGACCTGATGCGCTGGGCACCCTGCCTGGCAATAACGATAGCGTCCGTTGGGTCAGGTGATAAAGATGACATAAAGGATATTCCATCATGATTGTTATTAACCAGCGGGCGATCCCCGCGCGCTACCCCGCGCATGACGAAAAAACGCAGACTGACGCTCAAACGGCGCGCGCCTCACGCGCGGCGACTCAGCAAATAAAAGCCCGGCGGGCGCCAGTCTCCAACGACGGCATCTTCTCCCGCGTTACCCGGTGGGTGGCCTCGTCGCTATTTGGCTGCTGTGCCGCACCCCGCTATCAAAGCGACAGAAAAACGGAGTTTTACGCGTTAGCCTGCTGTGCCTATGGCGCGCAAAAAAAACAGCTTGTCTCAGGCGGCAATACTTGCTGTAAAACCGCCGGTGTATTGCGTGGCCCTGGCTACGAATTTACCGTGCCGCGCGGTGAACTCAACCTGGCAGAGAGCGCGATGTCAGGGGCGAAGGCCTGGCCGGCGCACCGGCAGGCACTGCAAAAGACGCCTTTTGCGGTGATAGACAGCGAGTTTAAATCGGTAACGCTCATCGCTGAGAAGAAACTATCCCGCCAGGGAAACGCCCCGTGCGCGGTGTTTCATCTGTCACACAGCCTCGGCGGACTGCGCGCGCCGGTGGGGCTGCTGGCGGTACACGGCCAGGCGACAGGCAATAAACAGCAGCAGATACCTTTGTTGGCAGAATCCCGGAACACCGGCCCAAACGCCGCCGCCATCGCAGCGTCCGCCACAGAGCAGCAGGTTGCGCATGAAAGTGGCAGCTCAGAGCAAATGTCCTGCTACAGCGATGCGCCGGATAATATTGCTTCACGCGAGACGCTGCCCGCTGCGCCCGCGCTGAAAGGCGACGCGTTCGATAATGAAGGCCGCGCGGATGAATGTGACGCCGGGCGGAAAGAGGTGGTGAAACCGGCGGTATCGGCGCGCCGCCGGGTGGATGCTGGCATACGCCAGACGGAAGAGAAACCGCCGCTTACGCTTCTTGAAGAGCTAAAACAGGCCTGCAGCCGTCGCGCTCAGGAGGTCGATTACTGCGCCAGCACCTTCCATGGTGAAACCCGCGAAGCAGCAGCGGATGCCCGCTATGGAGACAAAATATCTCCGCGCGAGGACATCGCCCGGGTTAAACAGCGGCAGGCGCAGGTTACATTTGCGTCTGCGCCGGGGAAGGACTATAGCGACGCGTCTTCTGGAGAATCCTTTACGCCAGCGCAGCGCGCGTTGAGGCCGCTTAATCAGCAGCGCCTGCAGCCGCAGGCGGCGTCGGGTATAGAAGAGCAGGCCGCTAACGCGCTGGCGCTACAGGCGGAGCTGCGCAAGGCGCTTAACGCGCGGGGGAAACGCGATGAACGGGCCTTTACCTGGTCTTCACGCTAGCACACACCTGCCGCAGGCGGGCGCACCTTCCCTGCGGCAGGATAGCGCCTGCGATAATCAAATCCGTTCCGGGCAGCGGCTACGCGAGTTAATCACTCTGCTTAATGGCGCCGAAATAAATACCCTAGCCGAGAGCACCAGTTTGCTATGGGTGATATATCGCGCGGTGAGATTGAACGGCGTTATTTATTACTGGCAGCGGCGCGTGAGGCGTAATTGATATTTCACCTCGAAGGTAAAGCCTTTACCTCTTCTTTATTCTGATGACAACCCTCTATTTTGTCGGGCAGTTTATTCGCCGGGCAGGCTGCACGCCGAAAGCGCCTTCGATTCCTGCCCGCTGCTATTCCCGGCGTCCCGGCGTTTGCTGGCAATCACGCCAACTCTCTCAGGGCGATAAAATACGCGGAATTAAGGCGTTAACCGTTTGCTGATCCACCGGAAATATGAACGATTGAAATGCCTTATTCCCGCCCGTTTTCCCGCATATTAATAATTCTTCTATCTGTGCGATACGCTTTACTTTAAGCGTGCGGCAACGTGCTTCAATGAAAGAGTTATAGGGCCGGGTAAGTTTATCAATCAGTGGCGGAGCGCAACGAGTTGCATAATAACTAATATTTCAATGCTGGGGAGCCTTCTCAATAAATGCAGGGAAATCATCTTTTGCGGTAAACGGGTATTTGGCGACTTCACTGCGGTTTTTTATCGATACTTTTTGCTTTTTTACTTAACAAGAATGCTCCTTTGAATTTGTGATAAAACACAGTCCTCTTTTTTACCCTGCGTACGATTAAACAAATCACCCGTTTGGGCTTGTCAGGGGGGCAGCGTCATGCCAGTGGCGTTCTCGATTATTTTCAGCGAGCGAGATCTGGCCGGGCTGAGAGGAATTATCAGGCATTGCAGTAGACGCGGAAATTGGCGCGAATAGGCATGTTCATTATAGAAAGTAGCCGCCTGAATTGGCGGCTTGAAAGATAAATCTACCTTTTCACTGCGCTAATGGCCGATGTTTCTCTGCTTCACGCTCGGGATTGCCGATTCATCCAATTGATATTGGTGCGATACTGTGGCTGCTCGGGCGCGGCAAGTTTGTGACTGGTATTGCCCTCCGCCAGGGAATGTTTAAGCGCGGTATTGTATTTATTCTTTTTATTCACATGGTGTAGCAGCGCTGCGCCGCCGCCGATACCGAGCACGCCCAGCCCGGCGATGCCGCTACCGGCATAGCCGATATTGCGATCGCGGTCTTCCGCCTTGGCAACAGACTCTTCGGCGCTCGCGCCCGCCTTCTCACTCAGAGTGAACGTATTGCCATCTTTACCGGTGACAGGAATGTCTTTGGCTCCCTCCTTCAAATCGCTCGCGCTGATGATGGGGTTGCCATTCGCATCCGAGTTGAATAACTCGTTCATGGTTTCATTATCAATGGCGCCTTCGGCGTAGAGAGAGCGAATCTCATCAATGCCGTCGGAAAGGCCTGCGGCTTCACCGTTGGCGCGCTCTTCCTCGTAGCAGCCGTCATTGCCCGCCTTCTCTAGCATAGCGATAAGTCCGCCCAGCCCGCCGACGGTGCCGGCGCTGCCGAGAACCATCATGGCGATTGCCGGAAAACGGCTGTGCTTCTTCGCGGTCATTTTGGCAGCGGAGAGCGCATCTTTGTATTTTTTTGTATCAGCCAGTAGGGTTTGATTTTTATTTTGTAGCTCGCGCAGCTCCTCTGTTAGCGCTCTGACATTGACTGGCCGTTCGCTCTGTAGTACCTCCATTTGAGCGTCTAACTCGCTGATTTGCCTCTGATGAGCGGTATTGGCTTCGTTTAGGCTATCGCTCAGCGCTTTTTTTTCAGTTTCCAGCTGCTGCAGCTTAGCATTCAGCGCTTTTTCGCTGTTTTCAGGCTGCCGCGGCTTTGCGTTCTGACCACCGATATTGTTTTCCAGATTCTGGTTTCCAGTCGGTATCTCATTTTTTTGCTTTTGATTAACGGTGGGACGAGCGTTTATGGTGCTCTCGCCGACGCTGCCTTTTTTTAGGTCCTTCGACTGCTCTATTTTAAGTGTTAGCGGTAGTTTATTATTAATGGCAACGCCCCCGCTTCCCGCTTTATCCGCATTGAGCCGCGCGGTTGAAGCGATGCCCTGTTTAGTGGCGTCATCCTTTATCAGAATGCCTTCCCTCCTGTGAGAGGGGCGCTGTGTTATTTCGTCATTATTAGGCCGCTGCGCTAAATTATCTTTACTTATTCTTCCGGCTGCACGACGTTCTGCAAATTTTGCCACTAGTTCATTTAACATCTCCTGCTGTAAGGAGGGCGATCCGTTCGCGCCGCCGCTGTTATTCTTAATAGATTGAGATGCGCCTGATGCATCGCTTGCACGAAATATTGTCGTATTGTCGCTGACCGCAGTGGCAATTATGGGTGAGTGCATGGTTATAATTCCTTATTTCTTTTTACTCTGGTGTCTAAGGTATAAACAATAGGAGATCTGGGTTACAGATACATTTCCATTATTTCCCTTAATTATTTAACGTTTTTGCGCCATTCTTTAGATAATGCTTTGCTGGTGTAATGTTTCCCGTAAATGCTCAATATTTTGAATTAAATAATGTATCTGCTCATACAGCGCGTGCGCATCCAGCGTTTCTCGCTGTAATGGCAGCGTTAAATAAAGCGCGGTGTTTTCTGCCGACCAGCTTACATAAGGGCCATTAACCGTCGCAAACATCATATTGGCGCTCAGCAGCGTCAGTGAGGCATTTGCCGCAACCTCCGGCGCAAGCTGGCAAATAACGCCGTGTACGATGAGGTTATCTTCATCCAGTTCGGCAAGCGTAATGTGATAATCGCTATTAATGGTCAGGTTGCATACGCGCTGAAGATCGAACGCTAAATGCTTAATCCCGGCGATATCACCCAGCTGCGATATAATTTCGTCATTTGTCATCTTAGCGCTCCTGAAAGGGTGTATGCAGATGATGGCCCAGCGCGGTAAAGCGCTGACAAACTTCGCTGGCAATGTCGACAAGGTTATCTGCCAGTTCGCCGGCCAGCGTTTCAGCGCCGTCGTACACGTGGATAGTGTCCAGCAGCAGCAGCATGCGGCTCTCCGGTGAACAGGAGAATTTAGGGCCGTGCCCCAGTGCCATAATGCGATTGGATTCCAGAATCTCCATCACCAGCTCGGGCGGGAAGCGCTCATCCAGCGTACCGAGCGACAGAGAAAGAATAAGTTCATCGGTCTCCTCCTCCCAAATTAGAGTGAGTAGGGTAGCCGGTTGCTGAGACGGAATCAGCCATGCGTGATCCTCCGCCCACGTTAATTCGCTATTTAGTGCAACGGCGATGTGTTTAATAATGCTTTCGATAGTGGGAGTCATAATTAATCCTGCGTTTTAATAAACTGAAAAATTATGCTGTCGTCAGCGCGGTATAAATAACGGGTAGGCAGATAGCAGAGCGGCTGCTTTAACATTATCTCTGAGGCGTTGAAATAATAATGCCCTTCACAGAAAGGGCATCGGGGAATTACACCATTAGGCTAATGAACAATAACGTTGATGATTAATGTTCACATAACGAGCGAGATTTAGAGATATTCGATACCTCTTTATCCGTTCCTCCCTCAGCCCCCGCCAGGTAAAATACTTTAGCGGTAGAGCCGCTGCTGGAACCCGGCACCCAGGTGCTCAGTTTAGGGGCATAGCCTGCAAAGGCCCGATATTGAGAAATATCGCCCCACTGCTGCCACAGTAGCTTCGGAATGTTGCTATCGCTAATAAAACGGGAGCCAGCCGGGCAGCTACTACTCGCGCTGGCGATAAGGTTATTGGTATCCGGATATTCGTAGAATTGGCCGCCGGTATTGCTAATAGTGAATGTTACCGCGCGCTCCATCTGCGTATCGCCATAAAACGCTGTGGCTATGATGTCGGTGCCATCAGAGCTAAACAGCGTCACCATGCCCTGAGAGTCGACTTTCGCCGCGCTGGCAGAGTTGCTTGACCACGCCCAGTTTCCGTCGCCGCCGGTGGCATTTATCTGAAACTCACCGCCTTTCAGGCGTACTTCGTTGAACGTATCGCTGCTGGTCGTGGCTCCGGTACCTTTAACGGTATAGCCGGTAATTTTCGGCACTGCATAGAAGTTTGCCGTACTGGTGCTACTGCACAGCGTTGGGTCATCCTTCAGGCAAACTTTTAATGACGGCGCGCCGGCCCGGCTCGCTATTCCCATCGTCAGTTTGACGCTGGCCTTGCCGTCTTTATCGGTGACCGGCGCGGCGTTATCCAGCGAACAGTCTGTGCAACCCGTTAAGGTAAAGGTTAAACCCTGGTCCTTAACCGCAGCGCCGATGCTGTTTTTCACGCTGGCGTTAACGGTAATGTCACTGTCGCTCCACTGCTTAGTGCGATCCAGCGTTAATGTGGGCGCAGCTATAACAATTTCCGGGATAAATTGTACCTGACTATCCAGCTTCTGATCGGTCTGTTTGCCGTCAGCGTCCAGCAGCGTTGCCTTCAGTTTCACAAAGCCCGGTGTTTTACTGGTTACACTTACCTGCGCCTCACCGTTCGCATTTATCGTGGTTTTCCCCGCGCTAAGTGTGCCGACGCCGCCATTGGCCCAGACCACGGTATAGCCTGTGAAAGATGAGGTACTGTGCAGGGCGCCGGTTTTCTCTTTGACGCTCAGCGTCCAGGTCACCGGACTGGTACCGTTGGCGATTTCCTGCGTTTTATTCGGCGTCAGCGTGTTAATCACCACCGGCGCGTTACTGACAAATTGCACCTGATTATTCTGCTTTTGATCCGCCTTAACGCCGCTGGTATCCACCAGCGTCGCCGTCAGGTTAACGGTACCTGGCAGGGTGCTGGTCACCGTAACTTGCGCATTTCCGTTGGCGTCCAGCGTCGTTTGCTGCGCGCTGAGGGTGCCGACGCCGTCGTTTTTCCACTGAATGCGATAACCCGCAAAAGATGACGCATTCTGTGCGTCTTTGTGTTTTACCGTCACGGTGTAGGTTACCGGGGAGGTGCCGTCAGCGTCCGCCTGTAGCTTATCTGGCGTAATACCACCGATGACAAAATCTGGCACCGGTTTATCATCGCTCACCGTCAGCTCGCTCTGGGCCGTATTTGAGATATTACCGCGGCGGTCCCATGCAATAGCGGAAAGCGGATAACTGCCCGCCGTTTTGGGAAGCGTAATTTTATATTGCGCGGGCGATAGTGCTTCAATTTTTCCGCCGGCGGCCAGCAGCTTCGCCGCGTTCCACTGAATATGATCCAGCCCGTGTTTCGCTTTTACAGTGGCGAGCACCGTTTGCTGAGTCTGCACTTTCCCTTTCAAATGGGCGGGCAGCGCGAGCGTGATAACCTCCATTTTCTGGTATTGCATCACCATATTGCTATTACGGTCGACAAACGCCAGCCTTGACCCCGCCAGCGTTCTCAGCTCGCGCACCGCGTCCGTGGAGATTTGCGCCTGCCAGGGCACGCCAAACAAATAATTAAACTGGAGGGAAAGCTGAGTATCGTTGACGCTACTTTTCCCCTGACGATAGTCCACCCCCGCCGTCACCAGCGGCACCGGCGTATAGTTAACGCCTGCCGTAATGGCGTAGGGATCTTTTTGCAGATGGTCGCGGCCAAATAGCCCGACATTCTCACCGACGTACTGCTCATACTGCAGCCTGGCGCCAAGCTGCGGCAAAGCCGGCAGATACCCCTCGGCGCGCAGATCAAAACCCGACGCCGCTTTTTCTTCATAATCATCCAGATTTTTCGAGGTTTTCCAGCCGGTCAGCCCGATATAACCATTCCCCGCCAGCTTCAGGAAGTTGCGCCAGTATTCTGCGCCCACGCCGAGGCGGGTATGCGCGTTACGCAGTTCTCTATCGACAAACAGGTTGTAACCCAGCATCTGCTGCGCGCTGAACCAGCGCTGGCCGATGCCCAGATTAGCCGTGGTGTAATCGTCTTTATCATGGACCCCAAGCTGGGTAAAGGTCAGCAAATCCGGGCTATTAGTCAGCGGTAACAGCAGGTCGGCGCTGCTGCCGTCCAGATGGAATTTTTGATCGACATTGAGCTGAACTCGCGCGTGGCCGAACTGATTAAGCCAGTTTTCCAGGTTATCGGCAGCGGCCTGTGAAGCACCGCCGATGGCCATATTCTTCGTCGCGTCCGCCTGGCGCTCGCTGTCGGAAATCGTGCCCGCGGCGGACAGCCATTCCGCCATACGTTTTTCCCTCCCGGCGTCGCTGTCAGCGCCGTCAGAAGAGGCGGGACGCGCTTCCTGCATCCGGGCCGCGCTATTCTTTTGTTCCACGGCGCGCGCGGTGGTGAAGCGCTGCGGTTCCACGGGTAGCATGATGACATCGCCAGCGCCCAGCCGTGAATAATCGCGATCGCTTGGATATTTAATGCGGTTTATTTCACGCAGCGTTAATTCACTAAGGCGGTTATCTTGGGCGATAGACGCCAGCGTCTCTCCCTCAGCAATAACGTGGCCGGTTTTAAAATAATGCGAAGCAATATATTGAGCCTGCTCGACCGCTTTTTTATGCGCCAGAGCCTGCGATATTACGGCAGAGTTTTTATTTTCAGCGTTAACCGCAGCTACCGGCGCCAGAGTTAACATGAGTGGAGTGACGCCTTGAAGAATAATTTGCATGCAGGCGACCAATCGTAATTTTCGATAGGGAGCGCCTTTTTGTATAGCGATATTTCGGTTCATTGTTTTCTCACTGAAGGGTTGACATGATAAATTGCTGTTTGGATTTATTGAATGTTCAGGTGTTTCGCCCACTTGATTAAGTCCACTACGCTGTGCGCGTCGAGTTTTTTCATTAGATTTAATCTGTGGCTCTCAACTGTTTTAGTGCTAATAACTAGCTTTTCGGCAATTTCTTTATTCTTTAATCCTTGGGTAATTAAAGACAGTATTTGCTTTTCGCGCGGGGATATTCGCGGCAATGTTAGGGTGTCTGGCTGTGAATTAATATTATCCATACTCTCCTGAGACGAGGCGTAAGGTATTAGGGTTTTATCCATAAAAGTGAATCCGCGGCTTACGCTTAAGATGCCAGAGAGCAAATCATTCACCCCACTTTGTTTTAAAATGATGCCTTTAACCCCTGAGTCTATATAGCGAGATGCGCATAATATATTGTTTTTATTTGAATAAATTATGAATTTTGCTTTGTCGCTGTATTGTTTAACAAGTTGGAAAATATCCGTGGGATTAGCCATGCTTAGCATCGGATCAATAATAATAATGTCCGGGGAAAGTTTTTTATAGGTGGCAGTGATTTCATATTCATCGTGGCACTGTCCGGCAACATTGATATAAGGGTAGTGCACCAGGAGCTTTTTTATTGCAAAAGAAATGATAGGGTTATGATCGACCACTAAAATCCGGCTGGCGATATTTGCCTGAAGATTTTTTGGATTTGCAATATTGTATGGTGGCATTATTAATAACCTTTGCTTTATGTGTTTGTTATATTTTTGTTGTTTTTGTTTTTATTCTATGGCTTCCTGATAGCATAAGTGAGGCGCTGACTCGCGCGGTATAGAAAAAAGGCGTGATTTCTGTTTTTTGCTCTAAATTTTATATTTTTTTCTAATTAATCTAATTTATTTATTGATTCGTTGTATCTCCGATCCTGACGATGCAAATATAAATAAAAATAAGGTGTAATAACTATATTTGTGGGTGAGGTCGCTATGCTATTAATCGTGCTGCCCGACCTTGGCGTCTCTCTTTTTTATGGATGTTGCATGTTTAAAAAACTTATGGATATACCTGAAGTGATAATTGAATCATCCGATCGCTATCATTGCCTGATATCCATTTCTGGTTTTTCAGGGCGTTATTGGGCACTTGAAACAGATGTCGCTATTTTATCGTTAGCGCTTAACCCGCCCGTTATTCCTGTTTCATTAGCAGAGCAGTGGCATTGTCAAATGTCGGGCGATGCCGCTACCCAGGATTATGCTTTAACCTATAGTCAGCAGCGCTGGTGGCTGACCCAGCAGCTCATTGCCGTGGGCGATACGCTGGCGCTAAGAGTGCGCCAACAGTGCCAGCTAGCCCACGCGGTGCAGCACCTGGCCGCACAGGCGCAGCGCCACGGGGATGTGTGGCGATGAAATGCAGACAGCGTGCGCTTTATTCTATAGGTCTTGGGCTATTTTTATTGGCGGGCAGCCGCGTTCAGGCGCAGGAGGCCGCGCCTGCCTGGCAGGGCGATCGCTGGTTTTTACATACCCGGGGCATGCCGCTTAATACGCTGTTGCGCGATTTCGGCGCCAATTATCACGTTCCCGTTATCGTCAGCGAGTTAATCAATGACGTTTTCACCGGTGAAATCAATCAGGAATCTCCCCTGGCGACATTACGGCGCCTGGAGCGAATGTATAACCTCGTCTCTTACTACGATGGCGAGGTGCTGTACGTCTATAAAGCGCGCGAGGTAACCTCCGCCGTTGTCACCTCGCAGTACTTACAGCCAGCGGCGCTGCAAAGCTATCTTAAGGGCAGCGGCGCGCTGGCGGCGGGAAGCTGTTCTTTGCGCCAGGTGAGCGACTTTCAGGCGTTTGAAGTTCAGGGGGTACCGGCCTGCGTGCAGCGCGTCTCTCATTTAGTCGAAGAAGTCGACGGAAAAGCCAAAATACGCGCGACCAATACCGAAACGTTACATATCTTCCCGCTGCGCTTTGCCTCTGCGGCAGATACCCGCTATCGGTACCGTCAGCAGGATGTCGTGGTGCCTGGCATTGTCAGCGTGCTTAACCAGATGAAGAGTGGAAACGCACTGCCGCTGGGGGATGGGAAAAGCCAGGCCTCGCGCGATCTTTCCAGCCCGCAGTTTTCCGCCGATCCCAGCCAAAATGCGGTGATAGTCCGGGCGCGTGAAGTCGACCTGCCGCTGTATCAAAAACTGATAGAGCAGCTGGACAGACGCCAGCGCCAGATAGAAATCTCGGTGGCGATTATCGACGTAGACGAAGGCAACCTCAAACAGCTCGGCGTCGACTGGTCTGGCACCCTCGGTCACGGCGGCATCGGCGCCAGTTTTAACACCGGCATTAGCGGCGATAGCGGCTATATGAGCAGCGTGGTCGGGAACTCTGCTGACTTTATGGCGCGGGTGAGCGCGCTACAGCAAAACGCCCGGGCGCGCATTTTGTCGCAACCCTCCGTGGTAACGCAGAACAACGTACAGGCGATCCTCGACAAAAATATTACCTTCTACACCAAATTACAGGGCGAAAAAGTGGCAAAGCTGGAGTCTGTCACCTCCGGCACCCTGATGCGCGTGACTCCCCGCGTAATTGAAGATGCGTTAGGACAGGGTACTGCGCCCGAAATCATGCTGCAGCTTAATATCCAGGACGGGCAGCAGGCGGGCGTCACCAGCCAGGATGAGCCGCTTCCTCAGGTACAAAATTCAGAAATCACTACCCAGGCGACGCTGAAATCGGGGCAGAGTCTACTGCTGGGCGGCTTTGTTCAGGATAAGCAAATCAGTTCGCGCCGCAGCGTACCGCTGCTCGGTGATATTCCATTCTTAGGCGGCCTGTTCAGTACCACGCACCGCGAGGTTCACAGCGTCGTGCGCCTGTTTCTTATCAAAGCGACACCGATTTCTTTAGGCGGGTAACGACATGGCGGTGACACTGAAATTCCTGAACGGCCCGATGCAGGGGCGCGCGTTAACGCTCCCGCCGGGCAAGGTCACGCTGGGGCTGGGCGACGTTGATTTGCAGATGGTCTTTGAAAACGGCATCTCGCTGGCAACGCTGCAGGTGCAACACGATGCCGTCGAACTGCTGGAGCCGCATCCCTGCTGGGTCGAGGGCTATGCGCTACGCGGCCAGCGGTTGCCCGCCGGCAAAATTATCGACCTGGCCGGTCAGGCCTTTGTGTTACTCAATGAGGGCGAGACCTTCACGTTCCGGCGCATCCCCGAGCGCCTGGCTCCCGGGCGCTGGCGCCTTTCGCGCCCGCATCGGCGCATCGCCGCAGGCGCGCTGCTGCTGCTGCTGTTATGCGGCGCGCTGGCGGGAGGCTATCTCTGGCTGCATCAGGAAACGCTCGATGAGAAAGTCGACCGGCTCGGCGTGCAGCGCTGGCTGGCTCAGCGGCATCGCACGCCGGCCCTGCGCACTCTGGGCTTCGACTGGTTGAGCGACGACACGCTGCGCATATACGGGCAGTGCCTGCAGCAGCGCGATCTCAATGCGCTACTAAAAGTGCTGCGCGCCAGGGGCGTGTTCTGGCATCTGGAGACCCAGTGCCAGGATAGCCTGCGCGATCTGGTTGCCGACCTGCTGGAGCAAAACGGTTACCGCGATATCCGGGTCAGCGATGGTCGTATGCCGGGCAATATTGTAATCGACGGCGATATTCAGGCGGACAGGCGCTGGGAGCAGGTAGTCAGTCAGCTCTCTGCGCTGGATGGCCTGAAAGGATGGCGCGTTAGCCGCCGCGGCGCGCAGGACGGTCAGACGCTGCTTAACATCGCCCGGCGCGCGGGCGTGCTGGGGAAAGTCAGCCTGGAAAGGCGGGCGCAGCGCCTAATTGTTAGCGGTATTCTCAGCGCGCCGCAGCGCGCAAAGCTGCGTCAGGAACTGGCCGAATGGCAGAAAAAACAAAACATCTCTCTGGTTTTTCAGGATATCAGCGCCGCCGCCGCAGACGATGCGCTTTTCCCGAAGCCGATTATCAGCATTGGCGGTAATCAACGCGAGCCTTACGTGGCGCTCTCGGACGGGCGTCGTTTACAGGTGGGGGCGCGGCTGGCTTCGGGCTATGAGATAGCGCATATCTCTGTGCAAACGGGCATTGACCTGGTACGTGAGGGCAGTCTGCTGCATCTCCCCGTCAACTTATAAGGAAAGTCCATGCCCGCGATTACGCAGCTTGAACAGGTATTACGGCGGCCCGATGGGCACCGCCACGCCATAAAACTGCAGCGTCTACTGCGCCGCCGGCGCGAGCGCCTGCTGCAGACCCGCCGTCAGGCACTGCCGCAGGAGTGGGACGCCTGCCAGCGGCTCGCAGCCGCCTGCGAAGCCGCAGAACAGACCGTGAATACGCTGTATCGGCGTTATCACAATAAGGCGATGGAAGAGGAGGAATACATTGGTGAGTCACGATGAATATCAACTGTTTATTCAGCAATTGCGCAAAGACAGCGCGCAGCTAAATAAACAATACAACGCGTTTGAAGAATTAAAGACGACCCTCGCGCAGCTACAGAGTAAAGCGGATTCAGACCCGGATGCCGACAGACGGCTGCGGCAGGTAAACGCGCTGCAGCAGGATCCTGCTTTTGCTGCGCTTTGTGAGCAGGCGCAGGCCAAACTGAGCGAACTTAACCACCAGTTGGGGCGCGTTTGCCGCCAGATTGAGCAGGCGGAAACGACGCAGCAGCAGCCGTCTACGCCATCCCTCGCCGCCCCGCAGGCGGCCAGCGCGCGCGTTGACTCGCGCAAGCGTACCCCGCGCCATTTTGTATGAGGAGAGGTGAAATGATCTCAACAGTCACTACGCGCCCGCACGGCATTGGGCCATCTGTCGGTCTGAAACCAACGCTGCTGTCTCCCAGGCAAATTATGGAGCAGCTAAACGGCCTGAGCCTGAGCGGCGGCGATATCGCCCGGGCTGCGGATAAAATGCTCAACCTTGCCGGAAATGGCGACGCGCTTTCCCCCGAGCTGCAGCAGGCGCTGTCTTTGCTACTGCAGGAAGCGTCGGGCGATGGGCCTGCGCTGGCGTCCGGATTAAGCCGGTTGCTGGGCCAGTTTAGTGCGCCGGAATCCGGTGATTTGCCCGCGCTGAAAGATCTGGCGCAATTACTGGGCGCCCGCCTCGCCGGCAGCGGCGACGGTAAACTGGAAAAACAGGCGCTCAGCCTTCTGCGTCAGCTTAGTCAGGGCAATGTCGGCAACGACGTTAGCCGTCAGCTGAAAGCCGTGCTGCAGCAGCTGCGTCAAAGCGACGCGCTGTCTGCGCTGCCGAAGGGCAATGATACGCTGCAAACGCTGCTTCAACAGGTAAAACAGGAGCTGGGCGCGGCGCACTTGCCGGACGCCGCGCTGGCGAAAAATGTGCCTGAATTCGCTCTGCGCGTGCATCAGCAACTGTTTAGCGACGATGGCGGAGGGCAGGCGCAGCTATTTATACCGGTGCGGGAACGCCAGGAACAGCAGCAACAGCAACAGCACCAGCAGCCGGAAGAACATGATGAGGAGGTGGTCCAGGGCGTGCGGGCCACCGGGCAGCGCTTCTCTGTGGCGCAAAACGGCAGTGAAAATACGACGGTTTCCTCATCCACGGGGCCATCAACCAGCGGGAAACTATACCAGGGGGACAGCGTATTCTCGTATGGCCTGAGCGTGCTGTTCCTGTTTATGCAGATGCTTTCCGACCAGGCGAACGCCAGCTATGCCGATATGGAAAAGAACTCCGCTATCTCTCGGGATGCGCAAAATTACGCTTCGCAGGTGGATGCGGTGCTGGCGCAGTTGTCTGCTAAAGGAGACAGCAAAGCGAAGGCCGATATCCCCGATGATGTGAAAAAGTATCTGGAAGAGAATCATATCGCCATCGATGGGGTATGCGGTTTCGATGACTCAGGAAAATGGGGTTGGGCGGACGATAAGGGGCACATCAGCGCCGGTAATCCGGCGAAAAAAAGTTTCGATCAGGGGCAATTAACCGCGATTAAAGGGGCGCTGGATAACATAGGCAACCGCGCGTCTGACTTCATCTCTACCGCCCAGCTGCAGCTACAGAAAATGATGCAGACCTATAACGTTTGCGTCTCGTTAATCAACAGTCTGCAAAGCATGCTCTCGGACATGAATAAAACTATCGCGCAGGGGATCCGTTAATGATGGACGCCTCTCATATCGGGCAGCTACGGGCGTTTTTCGCCGGCGGCGGCTCGCTGCGGATGCTAAACGATACCTCGCCGGAGGAGATGGATAGGCTGTGGCGCTATGGCTGCCAGCTCTTGCAGCAGGGAAAGGCGGCCAGCGCGCGTAATCTGTTTCAGCTACTGGTCTATTGCGACGCGTGGAACAGCGATTACCTGCTTTCGCTGGGCGTCGCCTGCCAGCTCACTAACGCGCATCAGGATGCGGTGGTGTATCTGATTCAGGCGGCGCAAATCCTGGTCACCGATCCCCGTCCGGTCAGCCTGTTGGCGCGCAGCGCGGCGGCGCTGCAGCAATGGGAAAGCGCGGGCGAGCTTTATCAGGGCGCGCTAACGCTTGCGAACGGACGCGCCGAATGGCGCGCGCTGAGCGCAGACGCGCATCAGCAGCTTGCCCTTTGTCGGCAGCAAACTACACAGGAGCGACATCATGAATCATAACGCGTTAAATCAAACGCTCAGTTCACAAACGTTAGGAAACGGTCACACGGCGGCGCCGATGGTCACGGGCGCTCAGGTCATGCAGTTTTTAGGCAGCGTGGCGCAGGCGGGCGGCAGCGGCGCGGGAATGGCGGATAGCGTCATGCGATTAATGCAGCAGGTACCGGAGGTCAAACCCGATATCATCCGGCAGCTTGCGCCGCTGGTGGAAATGGCCGCACCGCGTGAGACCCAGGTACATCGCGCGCTGGATAATGTCTGCGTGCGCTACCAGACGCAAATCCGCGCGCTGGACACGGCGCCTGCGGTGGCGCAGCAGGCCGCCCAGCGGCTTGCTCAGGCGCTAAAGCAGCCCGGCGTGCCGCAAAGCGCGCCGCTGCGCAGGCTCATCGCGCAGTTTCAGCAGGGTAAGGTGACGCCGGAGGCGTTAAAACAGTTGAGTTCACAGCTTTCCACGGCGGTGCGTCGGGGCGGCGGTGAGGCGCTCACCGGCGCGCTAAAGCATCTGGCAAAAACGCAGCCGGCCTGCCGGGAAACCGTTAAAAGCCTGCTTGAGGGCGCTGACGAAAAGTTGCTCCACCGGGAAAGCGCGGATGGCGTCGGTGCTAAGCAGGAAAAGCCGTGCCTCGCCGATGCAGAACCGCTGGTGAGCGCGCGCTACCCCCAGCAGCAGGATGGAGAGTCTGGCTCCCGCCACGCCCCCGATCGGGAAGCATTCATAGAGGAAGATGAGCTGGAGGTTACCGCTGCGCGGGCCAAACGCAGTGGCGATGCCGCGCCTGCGCCGCACGACGCCGGGCTGACGGGCGGGGCGCGCGCGGTAGATGCCGATGCAGATACCGTAGCACTGGATCCTGCAGCGATGCGAGCGCTGGCGATGGTGCTGCCGCCCGCTGCCGCCACGGTAGATGAGGCTCAGGCGCAGCGGGCGGCGCAGCATATCTTACAGGATAACCGCGTTTCATTAAGTAGCCTGGTGCAGGTGCCGCTGGACGGCCTGCTGCTGCAGGCGTCAACGCTCGGGCTGAAAACCTTCGGCGATAGCGCCAGCGCCATCAGCAAAACTATCAAAATCCACGGAGACGCTCAGGAGCGGCTCACCAATAAAAAGGTTGCTGATTATCGGGAACAATTGGCCAAAGCGCAGGAACAGGCGCAAATGTCAAAGAAAGCCAGCTTTTGGCACGCGATTTTCAGCCCGATAACCAAGTTGTTTGAGGTCATTATCAAACCGGTTATCGATTTAATTAAGAAAATTCCCGGCATCAAGGAGGCTCTCGACTGGATCCAGGAAAATATCAGTGAAATTGCCCTGCCGCTGGCCATCGTCTCAAGCTTGCTGTCCCCAATGTCATTGCCTATGACGCTGGGGCTGTTGGCCGTTACCAGCGTCGCTGCAGGCTTCTCTATCGCCAATAAAGTGATGGGCGATGAAGCGCCGGAGTGGCTGAAAACCGCCGATCGGGTGGGCGATATGCTGGCGGGCATCGCCATGATGGCCTGCACCATGAACATGATGGGCGGTATGTTGGGCAGCGTCGGCGGTCGGATTGGGCAATTCTTCGGCTCCAACACCCGACAAATGTTCGCGGGCATAATGCGCTGGACGCAGCGAATTCAGGCGGTGACCGCGGTAGGCGACGGCGTCTCGCAGTCGGTGTTGGGCTATAAAAAGGCCGAACTGCAGGGCGATATTGGCCATATCGCCGCCACGGTAAGCTGGGATGAGCTGCAAATGGCGTGGCTGCAGGACGCGCAAAAGGCCGCAGCGTCCCGGCTGGAAAATGTCATTTCGCGAGCCGCAACCGTCGCGCAAAGCGCCAGTCAGGCGATCGCCGATACGGGGTCTTTGCGCTCCCGGCTTGCAGGCTCAATGGTGTAAACAAAGGAGTATAAAATGACGGTAATTTCTTCATCAGTAACCACGACGTCGGCGTCGCGAACCGATAGCACTGTGTCAGGCGCTGTCAGCGGCGGCGCCGGTGCCATGCATATCGACGATCTCATCGTGCTGCTGCAAAAAGTTTTTCAGAAGCAGCGCGATCTATTACAGAAGCTTGGCGTATCGCAGAGCATCAACAGTTTTGATATGGCGAAATCGTCGGTGGCTAAGAAACACGATGCCGCGGACGCGAATAAAAAAGCGACGATGATCAACAGTATTTTCAGCGGCGTGGGCGCCGGGCTTGGCGTCGCAACCGCCGTGGGCGGTGGGTTATTTAAGAAGAACCCTTCGGGCTATTTGACGGAGAAAAAAGCCACCAGCCTGAATACGCAGCTGGCTAAAATCGACGGCAAAACCACGAAGTGGCTCGAACGCCCTTCTCGTCGCGAAGGGTTGAAGTCGCTTGATGAGCAATGGGCGGCGCGCGGCGCGCAGGAAGAGGGGGTTTTTCAGGCAGGGCTGTTGAAAACCGCCGGCGAAGGAAGCGCTACCCATCTGGAGGTCAGTAAAAAGATAGCCGAGCAGCGCAGCGCGTGTACCGACTGGCTTGAAGAAAAAATGCGCAGCCCGAATCTCAGCGCGGCGGAGAAGAAATCTGCGGAAACGTGGATTAGCCGTAAGCTTGACGGCTTTAATAAACTGGACGCAAAGCTGCAAAAGCTGCATCCCGACACCTATCGCTCCCATCGGCAGGAATTAACCGCAGGCATGATGCAGACCCTGCCAGCGGTGTCCGGTGCGATAGGGAATAGCGTTGCTGCATCGGCAAGCCGCGAAGCCAGCAGCGCCCAAATCGCCGCCGACTATATTAAAGACAGTCAGATTATCTATGATAAATGTCAACAACGGGTAAAAAGTTATCCACTTACCGTCACCACCAACGGTCTAATA
>CALYPF010000073.1 GCA_945271245.1 uncultured Enterobacteriaceae bacterium
TAGACCGTTGGTGGTGACGGTAAGTGGATCACTTTTTACCCGTTGTTGACACCATACCACCTTCTAATACAAAAAATACATTCACAGTGGCTATTTCCACCTTTACGTGTACAGGTAGTTCACAGCCCGCCCGGTATGCAAACTTGCCCGGGGCAGCGCTGGCGCATGACGCTGCGTTTATCCCCTATCCATGGGCAGCTCAATAACGGTGGATTTGATGCTCAACGTTTTATGTTGGCTCAGGGCATTACTTTGCGAGCACGAATTTTACGCGCGGAGCCGATGGACCTTTCATGCAGTCTACGCTGGCATCTGATTAAACATATTCGACGGCAGAGTGAAGGGCTGGTATGGCAAGAGGTTCTGCTGGCGTTAGGATTTGGAGAGCGCGCCGGTATGGATGATGTATATCGCAAACTATTGCGTGATACGGGAACGGCGCATCTAATGGCGATTTCGGGCCTACACATTGGGCTGTCCGCCATTATGGGATGGGCATTTGCTCGCCTGCTGCAGAGACTTATGCCAGCACGATATATTGGATGGCGTTTCCCGCTGATATTTAGTTTGATGATGGCGGCTATTTACACCTGGCTTGCAGGCGCACAGCCTCCGGCATTCAGAACATTAACAGCATTAATAGTCAGTGGAATACTTAAGCTCAGCGGCCAGCGCTGGAGCGGCTGGCAGATTCTGTTATCGTGTGTGGCGATTATGCTCTTTCTCGACCCTCTTTCAGTGTTATCCGACAGCTTTTTACTTTCTGTTTTTGCCGTGGGCGGACTGCTATTTTGGTATCAGTGGTTTCCTGTAACGCTAAAAACTCGCCAATGGGCTATTCGTCAAATAGTGGGCCTTGGGCATTTGCAGGCAGGGATGATGGTGCTGCTACTTCCTCTTCAGGTATGGATATTCCATGGGGTTAGCCTCACATCACTGCCGGCGAATATGCTGGCAGTTCCCGTCATCACGTTCATTACCGTACCGCTCATTCTCTTCGCGATGCTCCTCACATCCGTAAGCCCTGTTGCACATACCTTATTAAAGATGGCGGATGGAACATTAGAAGGCGTATTTACTTTTCTATGCTGGCTGCCTGCGGGTTGGCTGGAGGTGGATGCGCGGTTTGTAGGCGTATCGCTGGTACCATGGGCAATGCTAATAGCCTGGCAATTTCAGGGATGGCGCTACTGGGGCGGTTGTATGATAAGCCTGCTCGTTGCGCTGAGTGTGCCTTTCTGGCGCATGGATAACAGCGTAAGCTGGCGGCTACACCTGTTGGATATCGGGCATGGCCTGGCAATCGTCGTTGAACGTCACGGGCGGGCTTTGCTTTACGATAGCGGTAATGCCTGGCCGGGCGGCGACGCTGGACGCCAGACGATTATTCCCTGGCTACGCTGGCATCGTTTGGTGCCAGAGCGCATCATTATCAGTCATGAGCATCTCGATCATATTGGCGGTCTGAAAAGTCTGATATCTGAGTGGCCTGGCTTAAAAATAGACAGATCGCTGGGAGAAAAAGGGCATGCTCCCTGTCGGCAGGGGATGAACTATCAATGGCAGGGTTTGGAAGTGCGCGCGCTTTGGCCTCCCCCAGACTGGCAGGGAGTGGGGAATAATCGCTCTTGCGTAGTAATAATATCAGATGGTTTGCACCGGGTGCTTTTAACCGGAGATATAGAAGCAAAAGCGGAGCGCGCGATGATTGGTCAGATTGGGCGTGCGCTGCATGCGCAAACGCTGGTCGTTCCGCATCACGGCAGTCGAACCTCATCCACGCCCGCACTGATTCATCAGGTATCACCGTCCCTGGCGTTGATCTCCGTCGCGCGGTATAACCCATGGCGTTTACCTGCAACAGGGATAGTTCGCCGCTATTTTGACAGTAATATCCAATGGCTGGATACGGCGAGACATGGGCAAATTTCAATAGAATTTCATGGAGATAGGAGAAGAGTGCTGGGCTTCCGCTCGCAGATTTCACCTCGCTGGTACCATCAGTGGTTTGGCGTCATCCCGGTTAACAGGTAGAATATGCGGCTATTTCCTTACAAGCTGGTTCGACTTAATGCATAACGATAAAGATCTCTCCACCTGGCAGACCTTTCGCCGACTTTGGCCGGTGATCGCGCCGTTTAAACTGGGACTGATCGTGGCTGGTGTAGCCTTAATTCTCAACGCAGCCAGCGATACGTTTATGTTATCGCTTCTTAAACCGTTATTGGATGACGGGTTTGGTAAGACGGACCGTTCTGTACTGATGTGGATGCCGCTAGTAGTTATTGGGTTAATGGTACTACGTGGAGTAACGAGTTATATCTCCAGCTATTGCATCTCCTGGGTGTCTGGCAAAGTGGTTATGACGATGCGCCGCCGTCTGTTTGGCCATATGATGGGCATGCCCGTATCATTCTTCGATAAACAATCTACCGGTACGCTGCTTTCACGCATTACTTATGATTCTGAGCAGGTGGCGTCCTCCTCTTCCAGCGCGCTGATTACCGTAGTGCGCGAAGGGGCGTCAATTATCGGCCTGTTTATTATGATGTTTTACTATAGCTGGCAGTTATCGATAATCCTGATAGTGTTAGCACCTATTGTTTCTGTCGCGATCCGCATTGTGTCGAAGCGTTTTCGCAGCATCAGTAAAAGCATGCAGAACACAATGGGGCAGGTAACGACCAGCGCAGAGCAGATGCTGAAAGGCCATAAAGAAGTGCTGATGTTCGGTGGGCAGCAGGTTGAGGCCGGTCGCTTTGACAAAGTCAGCAACCGCATGCGTCTGCAAGGGATGAAAATGGTATCTGCATCCTCCATCTCCGATCCCCTGATTCAGTTGATTGCGTCGCTGGCGCTGGCGTTCGTGCTGTATGCCGCCAGCTTTCCAAGCGTAATGGCCAATCTTAGCGCTGGGACGATTACCGTTGTCTTCTCGTCAATGATTGCGCTTATGAGGCCATTGAAATCGTTAACTAACGTAAACGCGCAATTCCAGCGCGGTATGGCCGCCTGCCAAACGCTGTTCTCTATTTTGGATACGGAACAGGAAAAGGACAGTGGAACGCTTACGATTAAACGCGCCAATGGCGATATTGATTTTCGTAATGTGACATTTTGCTATCCTGGCAGGGATACGCCCGCCTTACGGGAGATAAATCTTTCAATTCCTGCAGGTAAAACGGTGGCGCTGGTTGGCCGTTCCGGGTCAGGTAAATCCACGATTGCCAGTCTGATTACGCGCTTCTACGATATCGACTGCGGGGAAATTGTACTGGATGGGCATGATATCCGTGATTATTCGCTGGCATCACTGCGTAATCAGGTGGCGTTAGTGTCGCAAAACGTTCATCTCTTTAACGATACCATCGCCAATAACATCGCTTATGCCCGCACCGAACAATATAGCCGTGAAGATATTGAAAAAGCGGCATGTATGGCGCATGCCATGGACTTCATTGAGAAAATGGACCACGGCCTGGACACCGTTATCGGTGAAAACGGCGTTCTGCTATCGGGCGGGCAGCGGCAGCGTATCGCGATTGCGCGCGCGCTGTTGCGAGATTGTCCTATCCTGATCCTTGATGAGGCTACCTCGGCGCTGGATACTGAATCTGAACGCGCCATTCAGGCCGCCCTTGATGAACTGCAGAAAAATCGTACCGCTCTGGTTATCGCGCACCGCCTGTCCACCATCGAACAAGCCGATCAAATTGTCGTTGTTGAGGATGGACGCATTGTTGAGCGCGGAAGCCACAGTGAACTGCTGGCGCAAAATGGCGCTTACGCACAGTTGCACAAAATGCAATTTAGCCAATGATTGAACGCATCTGGTCCGGGCAATCCCCACTGTGGCTGTTACTGCTGCCGCTCTCCTTCCTGTACGGGCTGGTGAGCGGTGCGATAAAGTTAGCCTATCGGGTGGGGTTGCGCAAAGCGTGGCGAGCGCCGGTGCCGGTTGTCGTAGTCGGTAATCTGACGGCGGGCGGTAACGGTAAAACACCGGTAGTTATTTGGCTGGTCGAGCGCCTGCAGCAGCGGGGCGTGCGTGTAGGCGTGGTTTCACGGGGCTATGGCGGGAAAGCGCCGCACTATCCGCTATTATTAGATGCGAAAACACTAACCGCGCAGGCAGGCGATGAACCTGTTCTGATATTTCAGCGTACCGGCACGCCGGTTGCAGTAGCGCCGCAGCGCAGTGCGGCAGTACGCGCGCTGCTGGCGGCGGGGAAACCGCAAATAATTATCACCGATGATGGCCTTCAGCATTATGCGCTGGCGCGGGATAGAGAAATTGTAGTTGTAGACGGCGTTCGCCGCTTTGGCAACGGGTGGTGGCTGCCGGCAGGGCCGATGCGCGAGCGAGCCGGGCGATTGAACTCTGTAGATGCCGTTATCGTGAATGGCGGAGTGGCACGGTCCGGAGAAATTAGCATGCGGTTGCGCCCGGGCCTGGCAGTCAACCTATTGAACGGTGAAAAACGCTCGGTTGCTGACTTGCAAAATGTGGTCGCGATAGCCGGTATCGGGCATCCTCCACGTTTTTTTACTACTCTGGAGCAGTCTGGGCTTACCCCGCAAAAAACGGTGCCGCTCGCCGATCATCAGACACTGGATGTACAGCAATTAAGCCAACTGTACCAGCCGGGGCAAACGCTGCTAATGACGGAAAAAGATGCGGTTAAGTATCGCGCCGTTGCGCAGGAAAACTGGTGGTACTTGCCGGTAGAAGCCAACTTTGAAGATAAGCAGGCTGAACGGCTACTGGACGATTTGCAGGCACTGGCCACCGGTAGCGGACAATAGCCGCTAATACCCGCGCATCTCTGTATCAATAAGGAGTTTGTGGTGGCAGAAACTCTATCTCTTTCTCTGCGGGCCGCACGCCATTTGCATTTAGCGGCTCTTGGCCTGCTACGTAAACCCCGGCGTCGCGCCTCTCCGGCAGATATTACCGCGACCGTTGCGTCCATATCCCTGCTTCAGATAGATACTATTCATGTGGTGGCCCGCAGCCCTTATTTGGTGCTGTTTAGCCGCTTAGGCGCATTTCCCCAGCGGTGGCTGGATGAAGCGCTGGCACGCGGCGAACTTATCGAGTATTGGGCGCATGAGGCCTGTTTTTTGCCTCGTACCGATTTTGCATTAGTCCGCCACCGCATGCAGGCGCCTGAAAAAATGGGCTGGAAATACAGCGCTGAATGGATGGATGAGCACCGCCAGCAAATTGCTGAACTCCTGAACGTTATTGAATATAAAGGGCCGGTACGCGCCGCAGATCTTAGCACGCCGCGCGGTGTAGCCGGCGGCTGGTGGCAGTGGAAACCGCATAAGCGTCATCTTGAGGGGCTGTTTACTGCCGGTAAACTCATGGTGACGGCGCGGCATAACTTTCAGCGCATTTATGATCTCACTGAGCGCGTGATGCCAGAATGGTGTGATACGCGAGACGCGTTGCCGAAAGAGCAGGCTGAACTGGCTATGCTGTCAAACAGTGCACGCTGCCTGGGGATTTTTCGCGCTGAATGGCTGGCGGACTACTACCGTTTACGGCACGTTACCATCGGGCCGCAGTTAGATGCATGGCAGCATGAAGGCGTTATCACGCCGGTTGAAGTTGAACGATTGGGGCGAATGTGGCTGCATCATTCTCTACTTCCTTTACTGCCGGCAGCTCAAAAAAACCAACTACGCGCAACGCACACAGCGGTATTATCCCCTTTTGATCCCTTAGTATGGGATCGCAGACGCGTCGAGGCTTTCTTCGATTTCCGCTACCGGCTGGAATGCTACACGCCGGCCGCCAAACGGCAGTTTGGCTACTTTGCGCTGCCGCTGCTGCACTGCGGCGCTCTGATAGGGCGCATGGATGCCAAAATGCACCGCAAAACGGGTGAACTTGAAATTATTGACCTGTGGCTGGAAGAGGGCGTTAAGCCAGGCCTCCGAATGCTAAACGGCCTGGCGCAGGCGTTAAATGCGTTTGCGCGTTGGCAGGGGGCCAGCCGCATTCGAATCAACAGGTTACCGCATCAACTGGCGGCGAAATGGGGGAAAGGGTGGGAAATTCCCAATTCCTCTGTGCTATGCTGACGCTCTTTTTTAGCTGGCCTGTCAGGAGGCTTTTGTGGATCACCGCTTACTCGAAATTATTGCCTGCCCGGTATGTAATGGAAAACTTTGGTTTAACCAAAAAAGCCAGGAGCTAATTTGCAAACCAGATGCTCTCGCTTTCCCGCTGCGCGACGGTATTCCTGTACTTCTGGAAAGCGAGGCGCGCGCTCTTGATGCAGAAGAGATGAACTCATGAGCTTTGTTGTGATTATTCCGGCCCGCTATGCGTCGTCGCGGTTACCGGGTAAACCCCTAAAAGATATTCATGGCAGGCCGATGATTGTTCACGTGCTGGAGCGTGCCAGGGAAGCCGGCGCAGAGCGCGTCATTGTTGCCACGGATCACCCGGAGGTCGCTCGGGCTGTAGAAGCGGCCGGCGGGGAGGTCTGTATGACGCGCCCGGATCACGAATCTGGTACTGAGAGGCTGGCAGAGGTTGTAGAAAAATGCGGTTTTGCCGACGATACGCTGATTGTCAATATCCAGGGGGATGAACCCATGATCCCACCGACGATAGTCCGCCAGGTCGCCGCGAATCTGGAAACCAGCCAGGTCGGTATGGCCACGCTCGCCGTACCGATCCACGATGCCGAGGAGGCTTTTAATCCTAATGCAGTGAAAGTTGTGCGTGACGCGCAGGGGTTTGCGCTCTATTTCTCACGCGCCACGATCCCCTGGGACCGCGATCGCTTTGCGCTTAGTAAGGCTGAGATTGGCGATACCCTTTTGCGCCATATTGGTATTTACGGCTATCGCGCAGGGTTCATTCGCCGCTATGTGCGTTGGGCGCCCGGTCCGCTGGAACATATCGAAAAACTCGAGCAATTACGCGTGTTATGGTACGGGGAAAAAATTCATGTAGATGTGGCCGTAGAGGTTCCTGGCACCGGTGTCGATACGCCGGAAGATCTCGAACGCGTGCGCATGGCAATGGGCAGTAGCGCTTAATTTTTGCTGGTTTTTCCTTTCTGCTGCCTGGCTGTCTCTCCGTCAGGCAGCGATATTTGATTTCGCCCATTTTCGCGGGTAGTTGATTATGCCTGGGCGAGGCTTTTGAGCCGCGATAACGCACGGCCTGATATGGCGCCTAAATTTTGTCGGCCGGCAGGCTCTTTCCCTTACCTTCCTCAAACCGCTTATTTCACACAGACGGACTCGGGCAGTGGATTATAACTTAGCCTCTTTGCCGGGTACCATCGCGCATGACAACGAAGAAAGGGTAGCGCATTATAAAAGGCCTGGATTGTGTAAGAGAATCGTTATTATGGAACGTCTGCGTAAGGAGCTAAGTCATCTGTTGGGAGAAAACCTCAGCCGACTGGAATGCGTTAACGCCCATCCAGAAACGGCACTCTGGTCTCTCTATGACAAAAGCGGTCTCGCGCTTCCCCTGCTGGCAAAAACCTTTACCGCACCGGGCGTGGCGGCGCGTATCGCCTGGAAAATAGCGCTGCTGGCGCGCTATAGCACGGTTCGTATGCCGAATGTTTATGGCGTGATTACACATGAAGATAAAGACGGCGGCGATGTTCTGCTACTTGAGCGGCTACGCGGTGTTTCCACCGAGGCGCCGGCGCGTACGCCGGAACGCTGGGCGGCGCTCAATGATCAAATCGTGGAGGCCCTATTAACCTGGCATCAGGTTGGCAGTGACGGCTGTGTGGGAGATGTGGATAGTACACAGGAAAATAGTTGGCCGCACTGGTACCAGCAGCGAGTGGAAGTGATCTGGAGCACCATCAGTCGTCTGAAAAACAGTGAAATGAATATGGAGCGCCGGCGCGTACTATTTCGCTCCCGCGACAGACTGCACGCGCTGTTTCGCGGGTTCAGTAATGACTGTGTGCTGGTGCATGGCAATATTACGCTACGTAATATGCTGAAAGACACGCGCACCGATAAACTCACCGCTATTCTTAACCCCGGTGTGATGCTATGGGCGCCGCGAGAATATGAACTATTCCAATTGTGGGAAGCCGGTGCGCCAGCAAGTCTATTGAGCGCTTATTTAAAACGGGCGCCGGTGGATGATGCTTTTGTCGCCCGCCGCTGGCTTTACCTACTGTGGCATGAAGCCAGACGGCTGGTGATGACGGGCGCGATAAACGCGCCCGCGTTTGATGCTGCGGCGCGTGAATTATTGCCCTGGCTCGTATGAGATGCCCTTAAGCCATTGCCACAGGCGGCCCAGGCGTTCATAAACCGCGCGATCGCTGTGCATAAGCCATATCGGCGCCGGTATCACATATTCCCACGGCTGGAGCGCGGAAGTAATAGCCAACTGATTAGCCGGCGCGGGAATAGGATGCAGGCCTCTGGCGTGGAAAAATTGTACGGCGCGCGGTAAATGGGAGGCTGAGGTAATCAGAATGAAGGGCTGTTGCCCCAAAAGACCAGCGACGGCAGCGGCTTCTTCTTCCGTATCTTTGGGGGCATCGAGCGTAATGATTGCGCTGCGCGGCACGCCGAGGCTTTGCGCAACGCGGGCGCCAGCCTCAGCGGTGCTTACCGGATTAGACGGTGCTGCCGCGCCGGTAAAAATCATCCTTGCATCCGGCATTGCTCGCCACAGTCTCACTCCTTCCGCTACGCGTGGCAAGCTATTGCTCACCAGATTGGAACTGGGTGCCCAGGCGGGGTTCCACGTATAACCGCCGCCCAAAACCACAATATTATTAACCTGCGTTCCGCCCTGCCACGTGGGGTAGTGCGTTTCTATTGGATACAGTAAACGGTCAGCGACAGGCTGAAGACTCAATAACAGCAGTAATAACCAACTCACGGTTATCAGAATTCGCCCGCTGCGCTGCCAGCGAGTGCACCACAAAATGACAAGGCCGATACCGGTTAACAACAGCAATAAAGGTAGCGGCATCATCAGGCCTCCGACGTATTTTTTTAAAGCGAACAGCATGACGTTCGGTTCCTTTTTTAACCATATAGCGGAGAAAGTGCTCTGATATTACATCATAAGGGTTCCTTCTACGCCCGGGTATGACAAAATAGCGCCTTTGCCAGATATCGTGCCTGGCCGCAAACGGAACTCAGGGCAATGAACGATCGTAATTTTGACGATATAGCGGATAAATTCGCGCGTAATATTTACGGCACCAGTAAAGGCCGTTTGCGACAGGCGATTGTCTGGCAGGATTTGGAGCGAGAGTTGGCCGCTTTGCCAACGCGTCCGCTGAGAATACTCGATGCTGGCGGAGGTGAGGGGCAAATTGCCTGCCGCCTCGCAAAACAGGGGCACCACGTCACATTGTGCGATATTTCGGCTGAAATGGTGGAGCGCGCGCGCCTGGCGGCCGATAAAAACGGCGTTAGTGAACGTATGCATTTTGTACATTCTCCGCTACAGGCGCTCGGTGAGCATTTGGAAAGCCCGGTAGATCTGATATTGTTTCATGCCGTGCTGGAATGGGTAAGCGATCCGCGCGCGGCGCTTGCTTCGCTCTGGAACCATCTGGCGCCCGGCGGCGTGTTGTCGCTGATGTTCTACAATGCCAACGGGCTGCTGCTGCATAATATGGTGGCCGGGAATTTCGACTATGTCGAACAGGGCATGCCTAAACGTAAAAAACGGACGCTATCGCCCGATAATCCGCTACATCCAGAGCAGGTTTACCTTTGGCTGGAGCAAATTGGCGGGCGTATCACCGGTAAAACCGGCGTGCGCGTATTTCACGATTATTTACGCGAAAAGCAGCGCCAGCGGGATGACTATGACCAGCTCTTAGCGCTGGAAACGCGTTACTGCCGTCAGGAACCCTGGATAAGTCTTGGGCGTTATATTCATGTGACTGCGCATAACCCGGAGAATCAGGATAAGTTATGAGCGATTTTTCCCAGACGGTGCCGGAACTGGTAGCCTGGGCCAGAAAAAATGATTTCTCGATCTCACTGCCGGGAGACAGGCTGGCGTTTTTACTGGCTATCGCCACTCTTAACGGCGAACGGCTGGACGGCGAGCTTAGCGAAGGCGAACTGGTCGATGCGTTTCGCCACGTTAGCGATGTCTACGAACAAAGTAGTGAAACTATCGCGATGCGCGCCAATAATGCGATTAATGATATGGTGCGCCAGCGCTTGCTAAATCGCTTTACTAGCGAAATTACGGAAGGCAACTCCATTTATCGCCTTACGCCGCTGGGTATGGGGATCACTGACTACTATATTCGCCAGCGGGAATTCTCAACGCTGCGCCTGTCAATGCAGCTTTCAGTGGTCGCCGGCGAACTTAAAAGCGCCGCCAGCGCGGCGGAAGAAGGGGGCGATGAATTACACTGGCATCGCAATGTTTTTGCGCCGTTAAAATACTCGGTTGCGGAAATTTTCGACAGTATCGATATTACGCAGCGCATCATGGATGAACAGCAACAGCAGGTTAAAGACGATATCGCTGAATTGCTGAATAAAGACTGGCGCGCCGCGATTTCTAGCTGTGAGGTGCTGTTGTCGGAAACTTCGGGTACGCTGCGAGAGTTGCAGGATACGCTGGAGGCGGCAGGCGATAAGCTGCAGGCAAATCTGCTACTGATTCAGGAAACGCTGCTTGGCAGGGACGATTTGCATTTTATCGATCGTCTGATTTTTGATTTACAGAGTAAACTCGATCGCATTATTAGCTGGGGACAGCAGGCTATCGACCTGTGGATCGGTTACGATCGCCACGTACATAAATTTATCCGTACCGCGATTGATATGGATAAAAACCGCGTCTTCGCTCAGCGCCTGCGCCAATCGGTGCAAAATTATTTTGATGCCCCGTGGGCTCTAACGCACGCCAGCGCCGATCGCCTGCTGGATATGCGCGATGAAGAAATGGCGCTGCGCGATGAAGAAGTTACCGGCGAACTGCCGGTAGAGCTTGAGTATGAAGAGTTTAATGCGATTCGCGAACAGCTTGCGGCCATCATTGAAATGTCATTACAGGACTATAAGGCACAGAACAAGCCGTTAGATTTAAGCATCGTGATGCGCGATTATCTGGTGGAATATCCCCGCGCGCGCCATTTTGACGTCGCGAGAATCATCGTTGACCAGGCGTTACGCCTGGGCGTGGCGCAGTCTGATTTCATTGGGTTACCCGCTCCGTGGCAGCCCATAAACGATTACGGAGCCAGAGTACAGGCGCATGTCATTGACCAATATTGAACACATCATGCCGGTAAAGCTGGCACAGGCGCTGGCGAACCCGCTTTTTCCGGCACTCGATAGTCAGCTTCGGGCGGGCCGCCATATTGGCCTGGACGAGCTGGATAACCATGCCTTTTTAATGGACTTCCAGGAGCAGCTGGAAGAGTTTTATGCGCGTTACAACGTCGAATTGATTCGCGCACCTGAAGGCTTTTTTTACCTGCGCCCGCGCTCTACGACATTAATTTCACGTTCGGTGCTGTCCGAGCTGGATATGATGGTCGGAAAAATCCTCTGTTATCTCTATCTCAGCCCGGAGCGCCTGGCGAACGAAGGTATTTTTACCCAGCAGGAGCTGTACGATGAACTGCTGGCGCTGGCGGACGAAAGCAAATTATTGAAACTGGTGAATAACCGTTCTACCGGCTCTGACCTTGACAGACAAAAGCTGCAGGAAAAAATGCGCTCTTCACTCAGCCGCTTGCGCCGGCTGGGCATGGTGTGGTTTACCGGTCATGACAGTAGTAAATTCAGAATCACTGAGTCGGTGTTCCGGTTTGGCGCAGATGTGCGCTCCGGTGATGATGCGCGTGAGGCGCAGCTGCGCATGATCCGCGATGGTGAAGCGATGCCGGTGGAAAGCCATTTGAAATTAAACGACGAAGACAGCGACGACGATACACACCAGGAACAGGGCGAGGACGATAATGATTGAACGCGGAAAATTTCGCTCACTGACGCTGGTTAACTGGAACGGTTTCTTCGCCAGAACGTTTGATCTGGATGAACTGGTGACCACGCTTTCCGGCGGAAACGGCGCCGGGAAATCAACGACCATGGCGGCGTTTGTTACGGCGCTGATCCCGGATTTAACCCTGCTGCACTTTCGTAACACGACTGAAGCTGGCGCAACCAGTGGGTCGCGCGATAAAGGGCTGCACGGTAAACTCAAAGCGGGCGTCTGTTACTCTGTACTCGACGTCGTAAACTCGCGGCACCAGCGCGTGCTGGTTGGCGTTCGGCTGCAGCAGGTGGCGGGGCGCGACCGTAAAGTCGATATCAAACCTTTCGCTATTCAGGGGCTGCCGACGGCGATACTGCCGACTCAGCTACTCACTGAAACACTAAACGAACGTCAGGCGCGTGTATTAACTCTGCAGGAATTGAAGGATAAAGCGGAGGCGATTGAGGGCGTTCAGTTCAAACAGTTTAACTCCATCACCGACTACCACTCTCTGATGTTCGATTTAGGCGTGGTGGCACGTCGTCTGCGCTCGGCATCGGATCGCAGCAAATACTATAAATTGATCGAAGCCTCGCTATACGGCGGGATTTCCAGCGCGATAACGCGTTCTCTGCGCGACTATTTGCTGCCGGAGAACGGCGGTGTGCGCAAAGCCTTCCAGGATATGGAAGCAGCGCTGCGGGAAAACCGCATGACGCTTGAGGCTATCAGAGTCACGCAATCAGATCGCGACCTGTTTAAGCATCTGATCTCCGAAGCGACGGACTATGTAGCCGCGGATTATATGCGTCACGCCAATGAGCGGCGCATCCATCTCGATGAGGCTATCGCGCTGCGCCGTGAGCTATTTACCGGCCGACAGCGCCTGGCTTCTGAGCAGTTTAAACACGTAGAGATGGCCCGCGAATTGTCTGAACACACCGGTGCAGAAAGCGATTTAGAAACGGATTATCAGGCGGCCAGCGATCATCTGAACCTGGTGCAGACGGCGCTGCGACAGCAGGAAAAAATCGAGCGCTATGAGGGCGACCTCGAAGAGCTGCAGATGCGTCTTGAAGAGCAGAGTGAAATCGTCGCCGAAGCCCAGGAGCGGCAGGAAGAAAATGAAGCGCGCGCCGAGGCAGCGGAGCTGGAAGTCGACGAGCTAAAGAGCCAGCTTGCCGACTATCAGCAGGCACTGGATGTGCAGCAGACGCGAGCTATTCAATACCAGCAGGCACTGCAGGCGCTTGAGCGCGCGCGGGAGCTTTGTCATCTGCCTGATTTAACGGCGGAAAGCGCGGAGCAGTGGCTGGATACTTTCCAGACCAAAGAGCGTGAGGCGACGGAAAATCTTCTGTCGCTGGAGCAGAAAATGAATGTCTCCCAGGCGGCGCATGCGCGTTTTGAGGAGGCATATCAACTCGTTGTGGCGATTAATGGCCCGCTGGCGCGCGGCGATGCCTGGAATACCGCTCGCGAATTACTGCGCGAGGCGAACGACAGGCGCCATAGCGCCCAGCAGCTTCAGGGGCTGCAGGCGCGACTAAACGAACTTGAACAGCGGCTGCGCGAACAGCAGGATGCGGAGCGGCTGCTCAGCGAGTTCTGTAAGCGGCAAGGGCGTGATTACCTGCCAGATGAACTTGACGCCTTGCACGGTGAGCTTGAAGCGCGCATTGCCGCGCTGCAGGACGATGTTGCGGCGGCGAGCGAACAGCGTCTGTCGCTGCGTCAGGAACTGGAGCAATTGCAGGCGTCGATTAAAACCCTCACCCAACGTGCGCCGGTCTGGCTTGCAGCCCAAAATAGCCTCAATCAGATTAGCGAGCAAAGCGGCGAAACATTCTCTTCGGGCGCTGAAGTGACCGGGTATTTGCAGCAGCTGCTGGAGCGCGAGCGTGAAGCGATGGTCGAGCGCGATGAGGTCGGTGCCCGCAAGCGCGCTGTAGATGAAGAAATTGAGCGGCTGAGCCAGCCCGGCGGCGCGGAGGACGGGCGCCTGAGCGCGCTGGCTGAACGTTTTGGCGGAGTGCTGCTATCTGAGATTTACGATGATGTCGGACTGGAAGATGCGCCTTACTACTCCGCGCTATACGGGCCTTCCCGCCATGCGATCGTGGTACCTGACCTTTCCCGGGTTCGCGATCTGCTGGAGGGGCTGGAGGATTGCCCGGAAGATCTTTATTTAATTGAAGGCGATCCCCAGTCGTTTGATGACAGTGTATTCAGCGCCGAAGAGTTGGAGAAAGCGGTGGTGGTGAAAGTCGCCGATCGCCAGTGGCGTTACTCGCGCTTCCCGGCGCTGCCGCTGTTTGGGCGCGCGGCGCGCGAAAGCCGGATTGAATCACTGCATGGCGAACGCGAAACGCTGGCGGAGCGCTATGCGACGCTCTCTTTCGACGTACAGAAAACCCAGCGTCTGCATCAGGCATTCAGCTGTTTTATCGGCCAACATTTGTCGGTCGCCTTTGAAGACGATCCGGAAGCGGCGATACGTCAGCTTAACGGGCGGCGTAGCGAGATTGAGCGCGCGCTAAATACGCACGAAAGCGATAATCAGCAGCAGCGCGCCCAGTATGAGCAGGCGAAAGAGGGCGTTTCACAGCTTAACCGCCTGCTTCCGCGGCTGGATTTGCTTACTGATGAAACGCTGGCCGATCGCTGTGACGAAGTGAGAGAGCGGCTCGATGAGGCGCAGGAAGATGCGCGCTTTATTCAGCAGCACGGCAATTCCCTGAGTAAACTGGAGCAAATCGCTGCGGTGCTGCAAAGCGATCCGGAACAGTTTGAGCAGCTTAAACAGGATTATGCCTGGGCGCAGCAGGCGCAGCGTGAAGCACGCCAGCAGGCCTTTGCGCTGACGGAAGTCGTACAGCGTCGCGCGCATTTCAGCTATACGGATTCGGCCGAAATGCTCAGCGGCAATAGCGATTTGAACGAAAAACTTCGTCGCCGGCTAGAGCAGGCCGAAACGGAGCGCTCCCACGCGCGCGATGCACTGCGGGGCCACGTGGCGCAGCTTAATCAGGGAAACCAGCTTCTGGCGTCGTTAAAAAGCTCTTTTGATACCAAACGCGAACTGCTGGCGGATTTGCATCGTGAGTTAAAAGATATCGGCGTTCGCGCCGATGTTGGCGCAGAGGAACGCGCCCGGATGCGGCGCGATGAGTTACATGCAATGCTCAGTAATAATCGCGCCCGACGTAATCAGCTTGAAAAACAGCTTACTTATTGCGAAGCGGAAATGGACAACCTGACCCGCTCACTGAAGCGCCTTGAGCGTGGATATTGTGAGAAACGCGAACTGGTAGTGGTATCGAAAGCGGGCTGGTGCGCTGTGATGCGCATGGTGAAAGAAAATGGCGTTGAGCGCCGTTTGCATCGCCGCGAACTGGCGTACCAGTCAGGAGACGATCTACGCTCAATGTCGGATAAAGCGCTGGGTGCGCTGCGTCTGGCGGTGGCTGATAACGAGCATCTGCGTGACGTACTGCGTTTATCGGAAGATCCCAAACGGCCGGAACGTAAAATCCAGTTTTTTGTCGCGGTGTACCAGCATCTGCGCGAGCGTATTCGTCAGGATATTATTCGTACCGATGACCCGGTAGAAGCTATCGAGCAGATGGAAATTGAACTTAATCGTTTAACGGAAGAGCTGACTGCGCGTGAGCAGAAGCTGGCTATCAGCTCGCGCAGCGTGGCGAATATTATTCGTAAAACCATTCAGCGTGAGCAGAACCGCATTCGGATGCTCAACCAGGGATTGCAAAGCGTTTCTTTCGGACAGGTAAAAAGCGTGCGGCTTAACGTTAATGTACGCGAAGCGCATGCGATGCTGCTGGAAGTGCTCTCTGAGGAGCATGAACAGCATCAGGATCTGTTTAACAGCCAGCGCCTGACTTTTTCAGAAGCCCTGGCGAAGCTCTATCAGCGCCTGAATCCGCAGATTGATATGGGAAATCGCACTCCACAGACTATCGGCGAAGAACTGCTGGATTATCGCAACTATCTGGAAATGGAGGTTGAGGTCAATCGCGGTTCAGACGGCTGGCTGCGGGCTGAAAGCGGCGCGCTTTCAACCGGTGAGGCGATCGGTACCGGGATGTCTATCCTGGTGATGGTTGTACAGTCGTGGGAAGATGAGTCGCATCGGCTGCGCGGAAAGGATATTTCGCCGTGTCGGCTGCTATTCCTTGATGAAGCGGCGCGCCTTGATGCACGCTCTATTAATACGCTGTTCGAACTGTGTGAGCGGCTTGAAATGCAGTTGGTTATCGCTGCGCCCGAAAATATCAGCCCCGAGAAAGGGACTACCTACAAGCTGGTGCGTAAAGTGCATAATAATCATGAACACGTGCACGTTGTGGGTTTACGCGGTTTTGCCGCGCCGCCGCTTCCCGGCAGCGTAACCAGCGGCGAAACCCAGGCCGCTGATGCGACCTTACCCTGATATACGTTCGGTGCACTGAGGGCGTAAGTTCTCTTGAAAAGTGCGCTGAGGCTAAGTATCGCCCCAGCGCACTTTTTATTCATCTGACGGATATCGCATCGGCAATAGCGGCGAGTCGCTGGCTCTGAGCACGAGCCGTGCGTAATCACATGGGTGCCCTCTGATGTGGCAGGTGAGTGCGCTAACCGCATTTAATACGATTTTCCGGTTTGAATTTTCTTTACACTTACACAGGCACGGATTTTTTCTCTTTTATATACTGGGAGTAAACGGTGTAACTATTAGCTATCGCTAATTTTAACGCCGTCTCTGGCGTAAATGAGCCTGGCGTACATGGACGTGCGTAAAAGCACAGCGCCGTGGCGAAGACTGTACCGGTCCCGTGAAGGGGGCGAATAAGGCCTTCATACCGCAGTCGCCCGTTGGCATATAGCAACTATAAATACCAGGAGGCAAGGGATGTTGCTTACGAAATTAAGATGTTTTCGACGCCGGGCGCTAGCCGCGAGCGTACTTTTAAGTCTCACGTTATCGGGGCTGACGTGGGCAGATGAACCCGCCGCTCTTGCCGCCGATGGCGCTTCTACCATATCGCCGCAGCCAGAAGGATTAGCGCAGCCAGAAGCGCCGTCGCCTGCTATGGCGGCGCTGTTTGGTATGCCGCCTGCCGAAGGCAATATGGGCGTCGCGCAGAGTCGTTCACAGCTACAAGCCTCGCTGCCTTCCGGATATACGCCGGTTTATATGAACGCGCTTTCTCTGCTCTATGGCGCGCGCAATATGCAGCCTATGTGGGAGGATCGCGATGCGGTGCGCGCATTTCAGCAGCAACTGGCGGAAGTGGCGATAGCGGGGTTTCAACCGCAATTTTCCCGATGGGTAGAGTTACTTACCGATCCGAATATTAACGGCATCGCGCGTGATATCGTGCTGTCTGATGCAATGATGGGTTATTTGCAGTACGTGGCAGCATTGCCGGTACACGGCAATAATTGGCTGTACAGCACCCGGCCCTACGCGCTTGTAATGCCCCCGCTGGCGGTGATTAATCAATGGCAGCTGGCGGTCGACCGCGGCAATGCGGCGGCGTTTATCGCAACGCTGGCACCGCAAAATCCCCAATATCAGACATTGCATCAGTCATTGCTTGAGCTGGCTGCAGATACGCGGCCATGGCCAATGCTGCGGGCAACGGCGACTTTGCGCCCCGGGCAGGTTAGCGCGGATGTACCTGCACTGCGTGAAATTCTTCAACGTACCGGCATGCTTGAAAAAGGGGATTCGATTGCTTTGCCCGGTGAAAGCGAGACTACATCCCCGGGGCGGCAGGTTTATAGCCGCAGGCTAGTGGAGGGGGTGAAGCGCTTTCAGGCGTGGCAGGGACTTGGCGCGGACGGTTCTATTGGCCCTTCCACGCGCCAGTGGCTTAATGTTACACCCCAGGAGCGTGCGGCACTGATCGCGCTAAATATACAGCGCTTACGGTTGCTGCCCGGTAATACGCAAACCGCTATTTTGGTAAATATTCCTGATTTTTCACTGGTCTATTACCTAAACGGTAATCAGGCGCTGGCATCGCGCGTGATTGTCGGGAGGCCCGACCGTAAAACGCCGATGATGAGCAGCGCCCTAAATAATGTCGTGCTCAATCCACCGTGGAATGTTCCACCGACGCTGGCGCGTAACGATATTTTACCGAAACTTCGCAATGATCCTGGCTATTTGGAGCGCCATAATTATCGCGTATTACGCGGCTGGAGCAGTAATGCCGATACGGTAAATCCATGGGGGGTTGATTGGGCAAGTATCAGCCCTACCAATATACCATTTCGTTTTCAGCAGGCGCCTGGACCGACTAACTCACTGGGGCGCTATAAATTTAATATGCCCAGTTCAGATGCTATTTATCTGCACGATACGCCAAATCATAATTTGTTTAATAAAAGTACCAGGGCGTTAAGCTCTGGTTGCGTCAGGGTAAATAAAGCTTCGGACTTAGCGAATATTTTATTGCAGGATGCCGGCTGGAATGATGCGCGTATTTCTTCGACGCTAAAAGAGGGGAATACGCGCTATGTGAATATACGCCAGCATATTCCCGTCAGCCTCTATTACCTGACTGCTTTTGTCGGTAAAGACGGACAGATACAGTATCGTACAGATATTTACAATTACGATCTCACTGCCCGCAGCGGCGTTAAAATATTGGCTAAAGCCGGGCAACTCATTCAGTAATGTAGTAATTCTAAATAATTAACGTCAACATGGTCGTCCAGAATGTACGTTGAATAATGTATTAACGTGCATTCTGGCCTACAGCCGTGCCTTGACGCATCCTTTTTTGGCGGTTAATGTTCGCACAGTGCGCCAGATGTGCATATTTATACCTTTGCCACTTGTTGAGTCGGTAAAACCGGCCAAAGAATGCTTTCGTTCAGTGATTTTTTATGAGCTACGCGCGCCATGAGCGCCGGGTATTCGCAGTGAGTGAAGGGAAGTTTGACTATTTTACCTTGCAGACCTGACTATCATGGATAAATTCGACGCTAACCGCCGTAAACTCTTGACGCTGGGGGGAATGGCCTTGGGCGCGGCTATGTTACCAACGCCGTCTTTCGCAATGCTCTCTACGCCACGCCCGCGTATCCTGACGCTTAATAATCTTCATACGGGCGAAATCATTAAGGCGGAGTTCTTTGATGGCAAGCGCTATATTAAAGATGAGCTAGCCCGCCTGAATTATTTCTTCCGCGATTTTCGCGCAAATAAAACCCGGAATATCGATCCCCGCCTGTTTGATCAGCTTTTTCGCCTGCAGGGCTTATTAGGCACCCGTAAACAAATTCAGTTGATTTCAGGCTATCGTTCGCCGGTAACAAATAGCCATCTTCGCTCCCAAAGTCGGGGTGTGGCGAAACATAGTTATCACACGAAAGGGCAGGCGATGGATTTTCATATTGAAGGGGTTGCGCTCACGCAGATACGCAAAGCCGCTCTGTCTATGCGCGCCGGTGGTGTAGGATATTACCCACGAAGTAACTTTGTGCATATTGATACTGGCCCTGTCAGGCACTGGTAATAGATAAATCAGTGGCCGTAGCCAGATTAAAGGAGCTCTATGAACTATCACATCATTCCGGTAACGGCCTTTGCCCAGAATTGTTCACTAATCTGGTGTAATGCAACCCGTCTTGCGGCGCTGGTTGACCCCGGTGGTGATGCTGAGCGAATTCAGCAGGTCGTGGCGGAAAAGCAGGTTACCGTTAATCAAATTTTATTGACGCACGGACATCTTGATCACGTTGGCGCTGCGGCAGAACTTGCGGCTCACTATGGCGTGCCTATTGTTGGCCCGCAAAAAGAAGATGCGTTCTGGCTTCAGGGGCTGCCACAGCAGAGCCAAATGTTTGGGCTGGCGCATTGTCCGCCATTGACGCCTGACCGCTGGCTGGACGAAGATGATAGGATCACTCTGGGTAATATTGTGCTGCGCGTTCTACACAGCCCAGGCCACACGCCCGGCCACGTCGTGTTTTTCCATGACGATTCCCGGCTGCTGTTTTCTGGCGATGTGATTTTCAAAGGCGGAGTGGGTCGTAGCGATTTTCCTCGCGGTGACCATCAGCAGCTTATTGAGTCCATTTGCAATAAGTTATTACCCCTTGGGGATGACGTAATTTTTATCCCAGGCCATGGGCCGAACTCAACGCTGGGCGATGAACGTCGGCACAACCCTTTTTTACAGGGGCTAACGTCGGCCGAATAATGCCCGGCTTGACGGCTAAAAAATATCGAGGCTACCTCCAAGAGGGGTAGTTTTTGAATATCGGCCCCTCTTCGGAACGGGGTCAGTGATTCTTTCTACCCCTTACATGCGTTTTGCCCGCCGTTTTCTCCCCTTACTCTATGATGTCCTAATTTTTCGATTTTAATGAAGATATTTATTTACGGCAGAAGAGGCCGGTTGCCGGGGTAGCTAGCCTCTGCGTATAACTTGAGTGTCTTAACGTAAGGATTAGACAACGCGCGACAGGCTTTGGCAGCAAAAAAACAGGCCTACAAAATACGAAACATTGAGTATTTGGAGAGATGAGTGAGAGGTGCGCTGGTGCAAATAGCAGCCAGCGCAATAAGAGATTACAGTACAGCAACAATGGCTTCACAGAGCGGGGACATGTTATCCGGTGTCATACCGGCAATGTTTACGCGCCCGGAAGCGACGGCGTAGATGGCGAACTCGTCGCGCAGCCGCATGACCTGATCTTTGCTTAATCCACTAAAAGAAAACATGCCGTTTTGGCGAGTGATAAATCCAAAATCCTGGCTGGCCCCTTTTTCTGAAAGGGTATTAACGAATAATTGGCGCATGCGTTGAATGCGCTGCCGCATATCGCTCAACTCCTGCTCCCAAATCGCTCGCAGCGTGTCATTACTCAGAATAGCGGCGACCACAGAGGCGCCGTGGGCCGGTGGATTGGAGTAATTGGCGCGGATCCCGGCTTTCATTTGACTGAATGCGCACCCTGCCTGTTCTTCATCGAAGGCAACCAGCGTGCAGGCGCCCACGCGCTCATTGTACAGACCAAAGTTTTTAGAATAAGAGCTGGCTACCAGTAGCTCGGTGTGAGTAGCGGCAAAAGCGCGTAACCCTTCGGCGTCTTCTTCCAGCCCTCGGGCGAATCCTTGATAGGCAAAGTCAAATAGCGGCAGCCAGCCTTTTTCCTGAGAAAGAGTGGCTAACTGTTGCCACTGCTCCAGGGTGGGATCAATGCCGGTAGGGTTATGGCAGCAGCCGTGAAAAAGTACCACATCACCGCGCTGAGCATTTTGCAGGCTGCTTAATAGGCCTGGCATATCTAGCTCGTGGGCCTGGGCGTCGTACCAGGTGTATTCACATACCTCCAGCCCGGCGGCGTTAAAAATACTTTTATGGTTTGGCCAGCTTGGGTTACTGACCCAAACGCGCTTTACAGCGGTATTACGAGCCAGGAAGTCGGCCGCTACGCGCAGAGCGCCAGTGCCGCCCGGCGTTTGTGCCGTACGTGCACGCTTTGCTTCTACAATAGGGCTGCCTTTGCCGAACAGTAATTCCTGAGTACAAAGACCAAATTCAGGAATGCCATCAATGCTCAGATAATTTTTAGTCGTTTCATTTTCCAGCAGGTATTGCTCCGCTTTTTTGACACTGGTCAAAATCGGCGTCTTCCCCGTTTCATCCTTATACACCCCAATCCCGAGGTTAATTTTATTTTGGCGTTCGTCGGCACGAAACAGTTCGGCCAGCCCCAGGATAGGGTCGGCGGGCGCGGCGGTGATGTTTTCAAACATGACGAGGTTCCATTGCAAGCAGAAAGGATTCACAACCAGAGTAACGGTAGAAAATTAAATTGCCAACCGTTAGCGGGAAAAAGCGCGGTGAATATCAAATAACTTCGAGTGTTATCGAAGTAAAAATCCGCCTTCATAGAAGGCGGCATTGCTTTGATGCCCCGGAGGGGCATACCGAATTCCTTAAAAAAAGTCTCCGCCAGTCTTGTGAGATTTGAATCCCAAAACAACAGGGCAGAGCCAAAACCTGCTGATGACCACGCCCACAGGACGTAGTTTTCAGTTGGCAATAAAAAACAGGGCCGAAGCCCTGTTAAATGAGGTGGATAACATATCGTTATAATAAAAATTAGAACTGGTAGGCCACACCAAGCATTGCCTGATTGTCGGTGCCGACAAAGCTGCCGTAAGTGCGCGTGAAGTCGCTTTCATCCAGCAGGTTGAAGCGGTAATCACCATAGACGCTGAAGTTCTTATTGAAGTAGTAAGAGGCGCCAGCGGTGATGTATTCAGCCAGATCGGCGTCGCTGTAGCCATTACGGCCCACCGGCAGATCTTTTCCTTTGCTCTTCACGTAAGAGAAGGAGGGACGCAGGCCGAAGTCGAACTGGTATTGAGCGATTAATTCAATATTCTGGGTTTTATTTGCAACGGTATAATTCGTGCTGTTAGATACGTAAGTCATGTTACGAGTTTCGGAGTAAACCGCTGCCAGGTAGATATTGTTGGCATCATATTTCAGACCGGTAGCCCAGGCTTCGGCATTATCGCCGTTACCGTCCAGAGCCTGCAGGTCAGAGCGATCGGCTTTGCTGTACGCGCCGATAATGCCAAAACCCTGATAGTCATATCCTAAAGAGAAGCCAACGCCGTCGCCGTTTTGTTTTTTAACGTTATCGCCGTCGTGGTTGCCTTCATTTTTGCCCTGATACTGCACGCCAAAGTGCAGGCCATCGACCAGTCCGAAGAAATCGCTGTTACGATAAGTCAGAACACCGGTGGTGCGGTTAGTCATGAAGTTATCAGTGTTGCCCGCCCAAGTTTCACCGGAGAAAGAGGGGGACATGTCGGTCCAGGCTTCAACATCATAGACGATACCGTAGTTGCGGCCATAGTCCAGAGAGCCGTACTCTCCAACCTTCAGACCCGCGTAAGCCAGGCGCGTGCGCGCATCAGATTCCGGCTCAGCTTTATTGGCATAAATACGGTATTCCCACTGACCATAACCCGTCATCAGGTCGTTAATCTGGGTTTCACCTTTGAAACCAAGCTGGGCGTATGTGCCGTCGCCATTAGTAGTATCACCGCTGGTGATCCAGTTGTGCTCTGCTGCAACTTTTCCGTACAGATCAAGCTTATTGCCGTTTTTATTATAGATTTCTGCGGCATGTGTTACCAACGGTGCAAAACTGATCCACCCCAGCGGTTGAAAACTGATCCAG
>CALYPF010000074.1 GCA_945271245.1 uncultured Enterobacteriaceae bacterium
TGGATCAGTTTTCAACCGCTGGGGTGGATCAGTTTTGCACCGTTGGTAACAATAATGGCCGGCATCCCGTCCAGCTTTGCATTCAGACACTCATGAACCGCTCCAACAATAATTGTTTTGCTACCCGCCCTATCTTTTTCCTGCACGGTATACAGGTGCTTTTGCTCACACAGAGCCTGCATTAATTTATCGCCGCTAAATAAGCTTATCTCGCATATTCCCCAGTCGCCTCCTTTAAGATTGAGCACGCGGTCAGTCAGTAGCGCCTGGTGCGCGCGATGAAAGGCACCAAAACCAAGATGCACTATGCGGGAGCGGAGTTGATTGCGGTCATACTGAGGTTGCCGGACAGCGGCAGGAAGTTGAACCGATGCGATAGTTTTCATGAAAACACAGTCCTTGCCGGGCGCTAAATCATCCCCATCAGTGTAAAGTTATATGACAGAAAAGGGTATTGGTATGCTTGAATTAACCCATTAATGTGAGGTCGATCAACCAATTCCCGCACATCATTTGACGCTATTGCCTGGGGTTGTATGGTACCTTAAGTGGTAATGCAATAATTGGTATAACAGGTCTTAAGGAGACGATGATGGAGCAAACCTGGCGTTGGTATGGACCGAACGATCCGGTGTCATTGGATGATGTGCGCCAGGCGGGCGCGACTGGCGTAGTGACTGCATTACATCATATCCCAAACGGCGAAGTGTGGCCGGTGGAAGAGATACGTGCGCGCCAGCGAATAGTGGAAGAAAAAGGTCTAACCTGGTCTGTGGTGGAAAGTATCCCCATTCATGAAGATATTAAAACGCATACCGGTAATTATGAGCGCTACATTGCGGCTTATCAGGAAAGTCTTCGTAATCTGGCGCGCTGTGGAATTGATACCGTGTGCTACAACTTCATGCCCATCCTCGACTGGACGCGCACTGATTTAGCCTGGACATTGCCAGACGGCTCCAAAGCGCTGCGCTTCGATCAGATTGCGTTTGCGGCGTTTGAACTGCATATCCTAAAGCGGACCGGCGCAGAGGCCGATTACTCCGCCGAAGAGCAGCGCGAAGCGCTCGCCTATTTCCAGGCTATGTCACCGCAGCAAATTGAAACACTGACGGGCAATATTATCGCCGGTCTTCCCGGGGCGGAAGAGGGCTATACGCTGGATCAATTTCGGGCGCGTCTGGCGGAATATGACGGCATCGACAAAGCGCAGCTGCGCGAAAATATGGCGTACTTCCTGCGGGCGATTATTCCGGTGGCGGAAGAGGCGGGCGTGCGTATGGCTATCCATCCTGACGATCCGCCGCGCCCAATCCTCGGCCTGCCGCGCATTGTTTCCACTATTGAAGATATGCAGTGGATGAAGCAAACCGTCGACAGTATCTATAACGGGTTTACCATGTGCACCGGATCGTACGGCGTGCGGGGAGATAACGATCTGGTACGCATGATTGAAACCTTTGGCGATCGGATTCATTTTACTCACCTTCGCTCAACCTGCCGGGAAGATAACCCGAAAACGTTCCACGAGGCTGCGCATTTGCAGGGCGATGTGGATATGGTCGCGGTGGTAAAAGCGATTCTGACGGAAGAAGCCCGACGCGCGGCGGCCGGTAATGCGCGCCCAATTCCAATGCGGCCCGATCATGGTCACCAGATGCTGGACGACTTACGCAAGAAAACCAATCCGGGTTATTCCGCGATTGGGCGGCTAAAAGGGCTGGCGGAAGTGCGCGGCGTCGAACTGGCGCTTAAACGCGTGATGTTCCCGGAATTGCTGTGATTGGTTGGCGTAATTTCGGCCTTTACTATCAGAGCTATCGCGCTGCCAGCGCCGGGCTTTCCGGCAATGCGCTAAATAAACGTACGGCGTTAATGCCAGGTAAGTTACGGATGTGAGCGCTAAGGCGCAGGCGGGGCGCTACTACAGGCGCCGCCTGAGTAAAATATAGAACAGATGCCGGGCAAAAGCCCGGCAGACTCGCCTGATACACCGGCACCGGTAAGCCCGCAGGCCTGCGGTTCCGGCGCTGGCAGCGCCTTAGAAGGTGCAGCGGTTAGTCGGCGCGGCCCATATAGCGGCGCTCAGCGATATGAATGCGAATTTTTTCCCCGCTATTCAGATATTCCGGTACCTGAATCACTAGCCCGGTAGACAGCGTTGCAGGCTTGGTACGCGCACTGGCGGAGGCTCCTTTGATGCCCGGAGCGGTTTCAATAATCGGTAGATCTACCGTTTGAGGCAGCTCCAGTGCCAGGATTTGCCCATCCCAGGTCAACACCTGCATGCCAGGAAGCCCTTCTTCCGGAATAAACTGTAGCTCCTCGCTAATCTGTTCCTGATTAAAGCTATAGGGCGTGTAATCTTCCTCGTCCATAAAGACATACTCGCTGCCGTCAACGTAAGAAAAATTGACCGGGCGGCGGCTCAGGGTAATGGTATCGAGGATATCGTCACCCTTGAAGCGCTCTTCGACTTTTAATCCGGTGCGCACGTCGGCAAACCGCATTTTATACAGCGTGGACGCGCCGCGGGCGCTCGGGGCCTGGATATCAATATCTTTAACCAGCAGCAGCTTGCCATTGTAATTAATGGCCATACCGCGCTTAATTTCATTAGCTCTTGCCATAATGAAGTCCTGTAAATGGTGTGGCGAAATATCGCGACAAGGTACCCGCGACGGCGCATTCAGGCAAGGCTTTTTGCCCTGCCGCCGTCGGGCGCGGAACAATACGGTTGATGCGTGCGCAACGCGGCTGCCAGAGCGCCTTTTGAGCAAGGGGACGTTAAATGAAGCGCCGCGCGCACCGCGGTGCGAACTGTATGCCGCCGCCGATAGCCAGATCAATTGCCGGTGCGTTGAACGATAAACCTGTCCGTCAATTGTTCACTACATATAAACGATGTAACTAAGAAGTTATGACTTTTTTGCCAAGAATTTCAATTGCGTGTGAAAAACTTTCCCCATAGCCCGTTTTAGACAGTTGTAATAACTCATTTAGCCCGGAATGACTTGTGAACGAAAGGTTTTCATACAGACACACTGGAATTTCTGTATTGCCTTTAAATCTTCTGTCCGGGCCTCCAGACTTGTTAACATACTTCCACGTTTTGCCAACGACTAAGGCATCTCTGGGTACAGCTTCATTTTCAACGACCTGTCTATTTCCAACGTTAACGAATAGCTGGTTATAGCTAACGGCACCGACGCCGTCACGGTCAAAAACCAATACCTTATCTGGAAAGAAATATAGTGTTTGACGGCCGACATAGACGGCAATCGTCTCAATGTTTGTTTTAACGAAGGGAGGCTTTGCTTTACCGATAGCGGTTGCTTTTCTGCGCAGTAAGTTGGTTGCTCCGGCATGATATTTAGGGTCATAGACGGCTCCGGAAGCTTCGATATGCCATATTTTTGAGCAGGTGGCGAGCATGGATACGCTATTATGAAGTTGCTGATAACATGCCATCATTTCATCATCAAAGTCATAAAATAAAACGGTAGTCTTTCTTAGCTGGTCGTGCGCGTAGGCAAAAACAGAGACGGCGCTCCCGATAGTCAATACTATCGCAATGCACCACGCGGGCCATGGCTGTGAAAAACTGTAAAGTAATATCGCAATCGAAAGGAAAATGGCGAACGGCCATATTTGGAGCTTCTTACGTTTATTATTTAGCTCTTCGAGCAGCTCGCGGGAGCTGGAATCAATGATTTTCGAAATATGAGATGATTCGATTTCCTCAAGAGGGGCGTGCGTATTGTCACATTCTTCCGGAGTATAAGCTGGCACACGTTGAGCCTTGCTTCCACTTTGGGGCGCCGCGCCTGATGAAATTGAAGCCTGGTAATAAACCCCACCGGCGCCGATGTGGATGTAATTCCCTCTTGGGCCAGTACCGAATCTCAATCCTTTTATACCAACAGAGGCACTGACTCCAGATTTAGATAGACTAAATCTCATCGGCCCAACGCGGATACTTTTCCCTGTGTAAAAGCTCATAGTAACTCCATGTTATAAGTAGCATGCTAATAACATCTAAGCGATATTCTACATTGAAAAAATAAAGAGTTAAGGAAGGTGTGAATCTATTATTTCAATTATTTTTCAATGTATTAGAAAATCAAGACTAAATCTTTAAACCCTGAATATAGACGATAGGCTACAAGTCAGTAAGACACTCTGTTACTGTCGATAATCAAATAGATTATCAGCAGGAATCTGTAATGAAGTGCCGTACTGATTGTGGGGCGTGTTGTATTGCACCTTCAATTTCAAGCCCAATTCCAGGCATGCCGCAGGGTAAACCCGCTAATGTAAGGTGCGTGCAGCTATCGGAAGATAACTTATGCCGCATCTTTGGCTCACCCCTGCGCCCAAAAGTATGCGGCAGTCTTCAACCGTCCCTGGATATGTGTGCTACCGATCGAGAAGCCGCTATGGTTTACCTTATAGAGTTAGAAGAGGCTACGTCTGCTTTGACGTAGAACAATTTTCATCTTTAGCTGTGCGCGACATCTGCAACTTTTCCTGCGCCGCTATTTTCACGCCTGGCGCTTCAATAGCGGCTAACAGCGGTGAATCGCTGGGAGATATCTCTTAACCCACGTTTAGCCCTGGTTGAATCTCATCTTTTAGTAGCCAATTCGTATTCAGACGCTAGCCAAAGATTTAAGCACTGATATTTCCTACCACGATCCGCTGAAATACAGGTGGTTTTATAAATCGAACGTTTGGTCATTAATCTTTATATGACCCCACGCGGAAAATTATCTCAAGTGCCGGCGGGTATGCGCGCTGTCTTCACAGAAGAAGCTCGACCACCTGAATATCACCTGGGTTTATAGCGTACTGATAAACCGGTTAAGACGAGCCAGATGCTGGCTGCTGGGATATGAATTTTAAACAGCGAATAACCCTATATGAGTCAAATTGGCCAATACGCTCTGCATCCAGTTTGATGAAACGCCGCGCTGCCGGCTATTTGGTTCATCGCTGTGCCTTGGAGTGTACGCCGGGTGGCCGGCTTGTATAGAAATGTGCGGCAGGCGGTGACTTATTTAATTACTCTGAAATCTCTGACCCAAAGTTTTATTTTTCTTCTCGCAGCGCGGCGCTGTAAAAATCAATACGGTCCCGGTCCAGCGCACGCGCAGAGGGCCGTGAATATTTTTCCGTAAAACCGCTTTGGCAAGCCCTGGCTGAAGTATGCTGAAGCGTTTTTTTACTGGATGACGGCAATAAATATCTCCCTAACTTCCAGATTTTACGCGCTTTCTCATCGTTATTAACGATTTTCTACGCGATAAATCCACGGTGAGTTACACTAAACGATCACTGATAAACTGAAACGATTCAACTCGCGGGGCTTTTATGTTACATCTGCGGCTACAGGACATTCACGTTGATGCGCAGGCAGAGAGCCAGGAAAGCGCGGTGCGTCAGGTCGTCGCGGCGTTAGAGCACTCGGGTTTCATTACTGGATCGTACGCCGCGGCGTTGCTAAAACGTGAGCGCAAAATTTCCGCCTGTCTTGGGTGCGGCGTGGCTATTGTACACGGCGCGATAGACCCTCACGGCGGCGTGATTCAATCCGGCGTTCAGGTATTTCGCTATGCGCAGAATATCGACTGGAGCACCGGTCAGCGGGTGTGGCTGGTTATTGGTATCGCTGCCGATGCCGCCGGGCACCTGGCGATTTTGTCCCATCTTGGGCATTTACTGTGCGATAAAGCGCGGGTACGGCTTGTGAAAAACGCGAAGAGCGCGCCGGCGCTAATGGAAGCGCTTATGGCACCGCTGGATGAACGTTCGCTGATTTTGGACCGGTGCACGCTGGCCCTTAATGCCCCGACGGGAGATTTAGCCGCGCTGCAGCGGCTGAATGCCGGAATGCTATACGCCACCGGTTCGGTAGATAGCGCTTATCGGCAAGCATGCATGCAACAGCCACCGCTATACCTTAGCGAAGGTGTCTGGTTAAGCGATTGTGCCGAAGGCAATAACCGAAGCGCGGTCGCCGTAGCGCGACCGATTGCGCCTTTCGAACAGAATGGTAAACCGGTTGCACTTCTGGTGAGTATTGTCGTAGCCGATGATGAACCGCTGCATGTATTAAACCGCCTGAGTGATTTACTGGGCGAAGGGCAGGCAGAAAAATTACAGCGCGCAGACGAACCTGCAATGATAGCGCTGCTTACCGGCGATGAGGCAGAAAATGGTCATGTCGCTGATTTCATTATACGTAACGAATACGGGCTGCACGCCCGTCCTGGCACCATGCTGGTCAATACGATTAAACAATTTAAAAGTGAGATTACCGTGGCGAATTTAGATGGAACGGGCAAGGCGGTAAACGGGCGTAGTTTGATGAAAATCGTCGCTCTGGGTGTAAAAAAAGGACATCGCCTGCGCGTCAATGCGCGTGGTGAAGACGCTGAACTGGCGCTGCAACATATTGGTGATGCCATTGCATCCGGGCTTGGGGAGACATTGCCATGAGTCGGCGCGTTGCCACCGTTACCCTCAACCCGGCTTATGATTTAGTCGGCTATACGCCTGAGATAGAGCGTGGGGAAGTTAACTTAGTCCGCACTACCGGCCTGCACGCGGCAGGTAAAGGGATTAATGTCGCGAAAGTTTTAAAAGACCTGGGTATTGATGTCACCGTGGGGGGGTTTTTAGGTAGAGAAAACCAGGACGGATTTCAGCAGCTGTTCAGCGAATTAGGAATCGCCAACCGCTTTCAGGTGGTGAATGGGCGCACCCGCATCAATGTCAAGCTTACGGAGAAAGATGGGGAAGTAACCGATTTTAATTTCTCTGGTTTTGACGTGGCGTCGACAGACTGGGAACGATTCGTTACCGATTCGCTAAGCTGGTTGGGGCAATTCGATATGGTTTGCGTCAGCGGTAGTCTGCCGAGCGGCGTCACGCCGGAAGCGTTCACCGACTGGATGATGCGTCTGCGCGCGCTGTGCCCGTGCATTATTTTTGATAGCAGCCGCGAAGCGCTTAAGGCTGGTCTGCAGGCAGCGCCCTGGCTGGTAAAACCGAACCGGCGCGAGCTGGAAATCTGGGCGGGGCGCAAGTTGCCCGCGCTTGCCGATGTGGTGGCTGCGGCGCATCAGTTGCGGGAGCGGGGTATCGCGCACGTTGTAATTTCCCTGGGCGCGGAGGGGGCGCTGTGGGTTAATGCGTCCGGCGAGTGGCTGGCGCGTCCTCCCCACTGCGAGGTTATCAGCACCGTTGGGGCCGGGGATTCGATGGTCGGCGGGCTAATTTATGGGCTTTTAATGCGTGAATCCAGCGAACACACGCTGCGGCTTGCCACGGCGGTTGCCGCGCTGGCGGTTAGCCAAAGTAACGTGGGCATCACCGACAGAACCCAGCTTGCGGCAATGATGGCGCGCGTCGAGCTTCATCCGCTGTAGCATGGCAGCCAAATCCCTGCGCGAAATCGAGACCGGCAGCCTGAGCCGCGTCTGCTAGAGGGGAGTGGCTGCTGGGAGCAGGCAAGATATGTTTATCGGCCGCTGAATAAAGGATCCAATCCTACTCTGCAAGCCCCGCTCGGGCGGGTTTGCCGTTAAGCCGGCTGACGCGAAGTGTTCGTACCAGCCGCCCGGTGGAGAATATGGCAGAAAATACCGCGCAGCGGATAGCTGGTGTCCAAATTCACTAACTACTCAACGGCACGCTTTTCGCGCCTGATTTCTGGGCGGCCTTCCATTAGTAGCGCAGAGTTGGGCGGGCTGGCGGCACCGGTTCGGCGGCGTGAGCCAGCCCGCAGCTATGCGTCAGGCGGCGGCATTCTGCTCCTGCTGGGCCTTCAGCCAGGCAATTTCTTCCGCCCAGATATCGGGATTGGTGGTTTCCAGGATCAGCGGAATATTATCAAAACGCGGATCGCGCATAATCCAGCGAAATGCGGTATGGCCGATATTCCCTTCACCAAGGCTGTTGTGGCGGTCGACGCGGCTGCCAAATTCACTTTTTGCATCGTTTAAGTGCATGCCGCGCAGATAGCGAAAGCCCACGATCCGTTCAAACTCCGCGAAGGTATGCGCGCAGTTTTCCTCGGTGCGCAGATCGTAACCGGCAGCGAACGCGTGGCAGGTATCAATACAAACGCCGACCCGGGATTTATCGTCAACGCCGTCAATAATGGCGGCCAGATGTTCAAAACGGAACCCAAGATTGCTTCCCTGGCCTGCGGTATTTTCGATTACCGCCGTCACGCCCTCGGTTTGCGCCAGCGCGATATTGATAGATTCGGCGATACGCGCCAAACATTGCTCTTCGCTGATTTGTTTCAGGTGGCTGCCCGGATGAAAGTTCAGCAGCGTTAACCCCAATTGTTCGCAGCGCTGCATCTCATCAATAAACGCGGCGCGCGATTTTTCCAGCGCCTCTTCGACCGGGTGCCCCAGATTAATCAAATAACTGTCGTGCGGCAGGATCTGCTCAGGCCGATAGCCGTATTGCTGGCAGGCCGCTTTAAAATGCGTAATCGTCTCGTCGTTGAGCGGTGCCGCGCGCCACTGGCGCTGATTTTTCGTGAACAGGGCAAAGGCTGTAGCGTTCAGTTCCGCTGCGCGAATGACGGCGTTTTCCAGGCCGCCGGAGGCGCTAACGTGCGCTCCAATAAACTTCATGCTCTTTTCTCCTTATCCCCGTGAATCGGGAAGTCTCCTATGATAGCGGGTAACGCAAAAATTTTCCCTGGCCGATGATGCAGGAGCGTATGGGGTTCTCAATTTCAGTCGGCGCTGCAACAGATGCCGGCAGGGGATTTAGCGCCCGAGCATATCTGGCGCTTTCAGACACAGATAGTCGCGTGGGGAGGGCGTATAAGTCGCAATAGCCGAGGCTCAGAGCGCGTTTTACAGTCTGTCAGCGCGCTGACAGACTGAATGTGTCGCTATTTACCGTTAAGCGATTACGGCGTGGACGGCCAGATTTATGATACCACCGCCAACGATAAGCCATGCGAACAGACACAGCGCCATCAGCAGGGGGCGGATACCGGCTTTTTTGAGTGCGCTAATATGGGTCGTCAGCCCGAGTGCCGCCATGGCCATCGCCAGCAAAATCGTATCCAGCGTGACCAGTATTCGAACAATAGCATCAGGCAATACATGAAAGGTGTTGAATACGGCGACCACGATAAAAATAAGCGCAAACCAGGGGACAGTAATTTTGCTGCGGGCGCTATTCGCCTGCGCTGGCGCGAGCTGGCGCACTCGGGCCGCCAGCAATAATAAGAACGGTGCCAGCATCATCACGCGCAGCATTTTAGTAATGACCGCGCTGTTTTCCGCCTCCGGACTGATGGCGTGCCCTGCTGCGACCACCTGCGCCACTTCATGCACCGTTGAACCGGTGTAAATACCAAAGGTTTCCGGCGTAAACCAGTGCGCCATCAGCGGCCAGAGCGCAGGATAGATAAAAATCGCCAGCGTTCCGAAAATAACTACCGTCGCCACCGCAACGGTGACTTTACCCGCCTCTGCTTTCACCACCGGCTCAGATGCCAGTACCGCAGCGGCGCCGCAGATACTGCTGCCTGCGCCAATTAGCCAGCTCGTTTCTCTGTCCAGCTTAAAGCAGCGCTGGCCGAGGAAGCAGGCGAGAGTAAAGGTACTGGAGAGCGTCAGAATATCAATTAAGACGCCGCTAACGCCGACATCGGCGATTTGGGTAAAGGTAAGGCGAAAGCCGTACAGAATAATCCCGAGTCGTAACAGGTGATGTTTGGCGAAGCGCACGCCCGCGTCGCACGGCGTCTGGATGCGTGGAAAAAACGTGTTGCCGACCAGCATGCCGAGCAGGATAGCGAGCGTGAGTGCGCTCAGCCCGGCACCGGCAACGGCGGGAATTGCGCCTGACCACAGGGCAAGGCCTGTAATCGCGGCGCTCAGCGCCATGCCGGGAAGTAAATGAGATAGCGTACGGCGAGCGGCCGGGAAAGTCAGTGTTGTCATAATCAAATCTCCTGTATGCCGCTAGCTTACGGAGATCCAGGATAAATATAAAATTGATTATATATTTATAATTAACCATTATAAGTGGTAAGTGGTAAGTGGTAAGTGGTAAGTGGTTGATGCTCAATAACGGGGGAAATATGCACATTACGCTGCGTCAGCTAGAGGTATTTGCCGAAGTCCTGAAAAGCGGTTCGACCACTCAGGCATCGCAGCGGCTATCGCTGTCACAATCGGCGGTCAGCGCCGCGCTGGCCGACCTGGAAGGTCAGCTTGGCGTTAGGCTTTTCGACCGGGTAGGGAAACGGCTAGTAGTCAATGAGCACGGGCGGCTGCTTTATCCGCGCGTCGTCGCGCTGCTGGATCATGCCAGCGAGATTGAGCAATTATTCCGGGGCGACAACGGCGCATTGCGCATCTATGCCAGTAGCACCATCGGTAATTACATTCTGCCGGAGGTCATTGCCCGTTACCGGCGCGATTTTCCCGCTTTGCCGCTCGAATTAAGCGTGGGTAATACTCAGGATGTGATTCAGGCGGTTGCGGATTTTCGCGTGGATGTCGGGTTTATCGAAGGCCCGTGTCATCGCGGTGATATTGTGACGCAGGCCTGGCTGGAAGATGAACTGGTGGTGTTTGCCGCGCCGGGGGCGCCGATTTTGCAGCATCCGGTGACGCCGGAAAGCCTGGCGTCTACGCCCTGGATTCTGCGCGAACAGGGTTCCGGCACCCGTGAAATTGTCGAGTATATGCTGCTATCGCACTTACCTGGCTTTAGTCTCGGCATGGAGCTCGGTAACTCGGAGGCTATCAAGCACGCGGTGCGTCACGGTCTTGGGATAAGTTGCCTCTCCCGGCGCGTAATAGAAGAAGCGTTGCACAGCGGGTTGCTGGCCGAGGTGCCGGTTCCGCTGCCGCCGTTGGTGCGTAAGCTCTGGCGCATTCAGCACCGGCAAAAACACCTTTCCAGCGCGCTTGAGCGTTTCTTGCGCTATTGCGCGCTGTAAATTCGACGCCGTGCATGCCAATGATTTACTTATAACTCGTCGGCTATCATGAAGCTCTCTTATAACCACGTTTTACGCCGGGCGTGAATAGCGCTTTCTGCTACAATTGCGCTTTCTTTTTTTAGAGTAAGTACTCTTTTTCTATGACTTCGCAAAATAATCAGACGCAAGGTGCCGGGCTGCGGCGCGAGCTTAAAGCGCGCCATCTGACGATGATAGCTATCGGCGGTTCGATTGGAACTGGCCTGTTTGTGGCCTCCGGTGCGACCATTTCCCAGGCCGGGACGGGCGGTGCGCTGCTTTCTTATATTCTTATTGGGCTGATGGTTTATTTCCTGATGACAAGCCTCGGCGAGCTGGCGGCGTATATGCCGGTGTCCGGTTCGTTTGCCACCTATGGGCAGCAGTACGTAGAAGAGGGCTTTGGTTTTGCGCTGGGCTGGAACTACTGGTACAACTGGGCGGTGACGATAGCCGTCGATTTGGTCGCCGCGCAGTTAGTCATGGCCTACTGGTTTCCCGACGCTCCGGGATGGATATGGAGCGCGCTATTCCTGGGTATCATGTTCCTGCTGAACTACATCTCGGTAAAAGGATTCGGGGAAGCGGAGTACTGGTTCTCCCTAATTAAAGTCGCGACGGTCATTATCTTTATTATTACCGGCGTGTTCATGATAATGGGTATTCTGAAAGGCGGAGCTCCGTCAGGCTGGAGCAACTGGAGCGTCGGCGACGCGCCGTTTGCCGGCGGCTTTTCCGCTATGATAGGCGTAGCGATGATAGTCGGCTTTTCCTTCCAGGGCACGGAGCTGATTGGTATTGCCGCCGGGGAATCCGCCGAGCCGGCCAAAAATATACCGCGCGCGGTGCGTCAGGTGTTCTGGCGCATTCTGCTGTTCTACATATTCGCTATTCTGATAATCAGCCTGATTATTCCCTATACCGATCCGAGCCTGCTGCGCAATGACGTGAAAGATATCAGCGTTAGCCCCTTCACCCTGGTGTTCGAGCATGCCGGGCTATTGTCTGCGGCGGCGGTGATGAACGCCGTTATCCTGACGGCGGTACTGTCGGCCGGTAACTCAGGCATGTATGCGTCTACGCGGATGCTATATACGCTGGCCTGTGACGGCAAGGCGCCGCGCCTGTTCGCCAAACTGTCAAAGGGCGGTGTACCGCGCAACGCGCTATACGCCACCACGTTTGTCGCGGCGCTGTGCTTTCTCAGCTCGATGTTCAGTAACCAAACCGTCTATCTGTGGCTGCTGAATACATCGGGTATGACTGGCTTTATCGCCTGGCTGGGGATTGCTATCAGCCACTATCGCTTCCGTCGCGGTTACGTACTTCAGGGGCATGATATTAACGATTTGCCTTATCGTTCCGGATTCTTCCCGCTGGGGCCAATTTTCGCATTTATCCTGTGCCTTATCATCACGCTTGGGCAAAACTATGAGGCATTTCTGGCCGATCGCATCGACTGGATGGGCGTTGCCGCGACGTACATCGGCATCCCGTTATTCCTGGTAATCTGGCTGGGCTATAAATTGACGAAGAAAACGCGTTTTGTACGCTATGCGGAAATGACTTTCCCCGATAGCGTGCGTAAATCCTAATCTTACCCGGGCGTTATTCCTGTCTCTTGATTAGCGAAAAGCCGTCTTTATTGCAAAGACGGCTTTTTTAATGCGACTTGAATGAACGCAGAAGCTGCAGCCTATGTTTAGGTCACTCTGCCGATATGCGTCTGCGCGGCGGCTTTATCTTTCGGCAATCGCGCTGAGGCCGGGGTCTGTGCGGCCTGCCTTTTGGCTGGCAAACCTGTGGCTGGCGGCTCGCGCTGACGCGCCCGGCGTGCGGTAACGGCGCGGAATGCGGTATCATCGCATCGTAACGCCCTCGGCGGACAAACGACAATATTGCGTGGAGGCGCGATAGCGATGGAAAAAAAAGGGATGTTCTATGTGCTGCTGGCCGCGGTGCTATGGGGGAGTTCGGGCGTATGCGCGCAGTATATTCTGGAACAGAGCGCCGTAAGCGCGCAGTGGGTAACGATGATCCGCCTGTTATTCTCCGGGCTGATTCTTTTGACGCTCTCCTTTATGCAGGGTGATGCGGTTTTTCGTCTATTTCACGAGATACGCGATGTGGCGAATTTGCTGTTTTTTACCCTGTTTGGCGCACTCATGCTGCAGCTTACCTTCCTGATGACTATTCGCGCCTCGAACGCGGCAACGGCGACGGTGCTGCAATTTTTGTCGCCGACTATTATTGTGGCATGGCTCGCGCTGGTGCGGCGAAAACGAACCGGGCCGCTGGTTTTTACCGCTATAGTGACGTCCCTCTGCGGCACTTTTCTGCTGGTTACGCACGGCAGCCCGACTTCGCTCAGCATCTCTCGCGAAGCGCTCGGATGGGGTATCGCTTCGGCGTTTGCCGCCGCATTTTACACCACCTGGCCTTCACGCCTCATCGCGCGTTACGGCACATTGCCGGTTGTCGGCTGGAGTATGCTCATGGGCGGCATAATGATGATGCCGCTATATTGGCGCAGCGGCAGCGCACCGGCGCTGGATGGCGGCGTGCTGGCGGCATTTTGCTATCTCATCGTGGTAGGAACGGCGATGACATTCACGCTGTACCTGAAAGGCGCACAGCTTATTGGTGGTCCGAAGGCGAGTATTTTAAGCTGCGCCGAGCCGCTCAGCAGTGCGTTTTTATCGCTGTTATTATTGAGTGTTACTTTTACGCTACCCGACTGGGCCGGAACACTGCTGATTGTATCAGCGGTACTGTTAATTGCACTGGATTCCCGGCGTATGCAGCGCAGCCGCTACGGAGCGGGTAATTGATCGCCCTCCATGGTATTCAGGGCGCGCTGAATGTGTGGAATAAGGCGGGATATTTCATCCACGGAAATATTGCCGAAGCCCAGTAATAGACCGTAGCGGCGGGCCGCGCCGTGATACAGCGTTGAAAGCGCAATGGGCGTAATTCCACGGTGACGCAAGCGCCTGACGACGTCTACGTCGTCCCGTCGCTGGAGAAAATACAGAATAATATGCATGCCGCACGGCTGGGAGGATAATGCATATTGCCGCGGGCATAAACCGAGAAGCCCTGCGCTCAGCGCTTGTCTGCGCTGGCGATACAGTTTGCGCATCTTGCCAATATGAGTTGCGAAGTGCCCGGCGCGGATGAAATCAGCCAGCGTTAGCTGAATGTGCCGTGAAGGGCCGCCGTTTAACAGGCGCTGCAGCGGCACATTCAGTAATGCAAGCAGCGCGGTGGGGAAAACCATGAACGCAACGCGCAGCTCCGGGAACAGCGTTTTACTAAATGAACCAATATAGATAACCGGCGCATTCTGCATTTGCCCTTGCATGGCGGGAACGGGCGCGCCGTGATAGCGAAACTCACTGTCGTAATCATCTTCAATAATAATCGCGCCGCGCTGAATGGCCTGATGCAGCAGCGTCTGACGGCGCTGCATGCTCATCACTGCGCCGGTGGGATACTGATGCGTTGGCGTGGTGTAAATCAGGCGCGGCGTTTCCTGCTGCCATAAAGCCGCCGGCGGTGCCAGCCCTTGCTCGTCAACGTCTACTGGAATCAGTTTGACATTGGCGGTGTGCATCGCCGTTTTTACGCCGCTCCAGCCGGGATTTTCCATCCATACGCGATCGCCTGCGTCGGTGAGCAGCGTCAGACATAGCTGAAAAGCCTGACGCGAGCCTTCCGTGATAACAATCTGCCCGGGATGGCATTTTACGCCGCGCGTAAACGCAACGTGGTGACTAATGGCCGTGCGCAGCGCAATATCGCCTGCGGGGCTGCTTTCCTGGCAATACTGAACCTGTCGGCTGGCGCTTAATAATGCCCGACGCCAGCGCGTCGTCGGAAATGCAGAAAGACAGGGGATGCCCGGGTGACATTTTCCGGGCGCTGAAGGTGCGGCTTCGGCGGCAATTTGCTTTCCGCGCAGCGATAAACGGTAGCGCGGCCCGGTTATTTCCCCGGCGGATAACTCATCACCCGCCAGTACCTCGCTTACCACGCTGCCGCGCGGCGTGGCGATAATAAACCCCTCAGCCTGGAGCTGTTCATAAGCCCGTAACACGGTATTGCGCGCCAGCGCCAGCTCGCAGGACAGCGCGCGCGTAGAAGGGAGTTTTGCCCCTGGCTGGAGCTGGTTATTTAAAATGAGAAACTTAATGCGTTGATATAACTGATAATAGCGGGGCGTCGCGCCCGCGGTGTCAGCGCTCAGCGGGCTGATTAACAGCAGTGGGGCTAGATGTGAGGGCATATCCGCATCCGGTGGATCCTTTTCTTTTTGCTGGAGTGGCTCTATTGAGAGTACCGCCATCGCGGCTACTATCCCATGACTTAACGAACGGGAAAAGCAAAAAAGAGAGGATAGCCGCAGTGAGTGTAATTAATGAATTTGGGCAGCCGACCGGCGAGGCAATGGTTGCGTGGTGCGCACGCCCAAGACCGTCCCTGCGACGCATTGAAGGGCGTTATTGTACCTTGGTACCCACGACTCTGGCGCACGCGCGCGAACTGTTTGCCGCCTACGGTAAGGTTCCCGAAGACTGGACCTACGTGCCTTATGGTCCGTTCGATACATTTGCAGAATTTGAAGCGTATATCGGCGCAATGGAGAACGGTAAGGATCCACTGCACTTTACGGTATTGGATAATGCCACGGGGCGGCCAGGCGGTACGCTGGCTTTAATGCGTATCCGGCCGGAATATGGGGTGATGGAGGTGGGGCACGTTGTCTTCTCACAGCGGCTAAAAAAAACGGCAATGGCCACAGAAGCCCACTATTTATTAATGAAGGAAGTCTTCGATGCGCTGGGTTATCGCCGCTATGAATGGAAGTGTGACAGCCTGAACCAACCGTCGCAGCGCGCGGCGGCGCGGCTGGGTTTTGTATTTGAAGGCGTTTTTAGACAGGCGCTTATCTACAAAGGCCGCACTCGCGATACCGCCTGGCTTTCCATCATTGATAAACAGTGGTGCGATGTGAAACGGGCGCTGGAAGCCTGGCTGGCGCCGGAGAATTTCAGCGATGGGCAGCAGCGCCAGCCTCTGGCGCGCTTTATGCCGCGCTGAATTGCGGCCCCCTGGCCTGAGCGCTTGACGCGGTTTTACTGTGCCAGGGTCGCCGGGAGTAAAAAGCCTATTTGAAGAGGTAGCCCGCGTGAAAGCGCAGGTGTTCTTCAATAAAGCTGGCGATAAAAAAATAGCTGTGATCGTAGCCGTGCTGGAACCGCAGTTCTAACGGCCACTGGCAGCTTTGCGCCGCTTCGACCAGCGCGGTTGGAGTGAGTTGAGGGTGCAAAAAAGGGTCGGCGTCGCCCTGATCGATTAACAGGGGAATATATGCATCGGGGGCGGCAGCTCGCATCAGCGCGCAGCTATCCCACGCCTGCCAGCTTTCGCGCTCTTCGCCAAGATAGGCGCTGAAGGCTTTTTGGCCCCAGGGGACCCGTGTGGGATTGACTATCGGGGCGAACGCGGAGGCGGAGCAAAAGCGGCCCGGATTCTTTAGTGCCATAATCAGCGCGCCGTGCCCGCCCATGGAGTGGCCGCTGATTGCCGTGCGGGGGCTGAGGCTGAAATGTGCGTCCAGCAGCGCTGGCAGTTCAATGCTGAGATAATCGTACATCCGGTAATGCGTCGACCAGGGCGACCGTGTGGCATTCAGATAGAACCCGGCGCCTTGCCCTAAATCCCAGCCCGGATCGTCGGCAATGTGTTCGCCGCGCGGGCTGGTATCCGGGATGATAAGCGCGATGCCGAGCTCGGCGGCCATCCGCTGTGCGCCGGATTTATGGGTGAAATTCTCATCATTGCAGGTTAATCCTGACAGCCACCACAGCGTCGGCGGCGGCGCGCCGCTATCATGTGCGGGCGGTAGAAACAGGCTAAACGTCATCGGGCAGTTTAAGGTTGAGGAATCATGTCGCCAGCGCTGCTGTCGGCCGCCAAAACTGCGATGTTCTTCAATTTTCTCCATACTGCGCTCCCGTGAAGGCGCGACTGCGCCGCTGCGATAAGATAAAAAAACAGCCTTCTATCATAGCAGCCAGCGCCGACGCTTGTTACTCCTATGCCTAAGCGCCGGTGAGAGAGGCGATGGATAAAGCGCGGCGGCATGTTGCCGGAAAAATACGTTAAAATTTCTTATCTACTGGCGCGCCTATTTCAATAATAATCGCCAGCAGCGCTGGATTCTGGGCGTGCGCTGCCGCACAATGCGTTCTTGCCTTGTTCGCTCAGGCAGTACACGCCACACCTGCAGGAGAATAATAAATGTCATCACTCAGTAAAGAAGCCGCTCTGGTACATGAGGCGCTGGTCGCGCGCGGCCTGGAAACGCCGCTGCATTCCCAGCCGCAAACGCTGGATAACGAAATCCGTAAAAGCCGTATTGCCGGGCACATGACCGAGATCATGCAATTACTTAATCTCGATCTGAATGATGACAGTTTAATGGAAACGCCGCATCGCATTGCGAAAATGTACGTTGATGAAATTTTCTCCGGGCTCGATTACCGCAACTTCCCTAAAATTACGGTCATTGAGAATAAAATGAAGGTGGATGAAATGGTGACGGTGCGCGACATCACGTTAACCAGCACCTGTGAACATCATTTTGTCACCATCGACGGGAAAGCCACGGTGGCCTATATTCCCAAAGATTCAGTGATTGGGCTGTCGAAAATTAACCGTATCGTGCAGTTTTTTGCCCGTCGCCCGCAGGTTCAGGAGCGGCTGACGCAGCAGGTATTAGTGGCGCTTCAAACGCTGCTTGGCACGAACAACGTCGCGGTCTCTATCGACGCAGTACACTATTGCGTTAAGGCGCGCGGTATCCGCGACGCCACCAGTGCTACCACCACTACATCGCTGGGCGGGTTATTTAAATCCAGCCAGAATACCCGGCAGGAATTTTTGCGTGCGGTGCGACATCACTGCTAGCTAATAATCATCGGGCGGAACGTATGCAGAGAAACCCTACGCTGGATTTTATTCGCGGCGCTGCTGTCCTCGGCATTTTGTTACTCAATATTGTGGCATTTGGTCTGCCGAAAGCCGCCTATTTAAATCCTGCCTGGGCAGGCGAGACGGCGTCGGGGGATATTCTGACCTGGGCGCTGCTCGATTTATTCGCGCAATCCAAATTCCTGACTCTGTTTGCGCTGCTGTTTGGCGCTGGATTATACAGTCAACTTGCGCGCGGGAAGCGCTGGCTTCAGACGCGCCTTTCATTACTCGTCCTGCTTGGCTTCCTGCATATTCTCGCGCTGTGGGAAGGCGATATTCTTTTATCCTACGGCCTGGTGGGGCTAATTTGCTGGCGGATGATCCGCGATGCCCAGAACACTCGCCAATTAGCGAATACAGGCATCATGCTTTATGGCATCGGCGTTGCGATACTCCTGCTGCTGGGTGGGCTCCAGCGCAGCGGCACCGGCCGTGAATGGCAGCCGGATGCGGCCTCGCTTATTGATGAACGCCTTTGGCGCATCGGCGGCGGTACGGCAGGCGCTGCTCACCGGCTGGATATGCTGGGCGAAAATCTGCTGGCGTTAGGGGTGCAATACGGCTGGCTATTAGCGGGAATGATGCTGACCGGCGCCGCGCTGATGCGTAGCGGCTGGCTGGCAGGACGGTTTAGCCAGCGTCACTATCGCCGCTGCGGCTGGGTGTTTGTTAGTCTTGGCATGCTTATCAATGGGGCCGGGATTCTCGGGCAGTGGCGCGTTAATTGGGACTATCGCTGGTGTGCGTTTCTGCTGCAGGTGCCCCGGGATATCAGCGCGCCGTTCCAGGCGCTGGGCTATGCTGCGCTAGCGTTTGGCTATTGGCCGCTATTATCTCGCTGCGCTATAGTGCCCGCCGTCGCCAGGGTGGGGCGCATGGCGTTAACTAACTATTTACTACAGTCGGTATTATGCGTCGGGCTATTTTGGTATGGCGGCCTGTTTATGTCTTTCAGCCGCTGGCAACTACTGGCGTTTATCCCCGCTATCTGGGCGGTCAATCTGCTGTTTTCGACGCTCTGGCTGCGCTATTTTCCACAGGGGCCGCTGGAGTGGGGCTGGCGGACCCTCTCTTTAAGATGGATGCAAAAATAAACATATTTGCAGGATCTGAGTCACATATACTTAACATTCTTTTTGTAACCGCTTCCATCCTGTGACCCGCCTCACGCTGCGTTCTCCAACGCACTGACAGAATAGTGCGTTAAAGATGGCGCAGAAGCGATGAGTGCCAATCCGTTTATCCCTGCGAGAAGCGAATTATGATGACAATTCGGGATGTGGCGCGTGTGGCCGGCGTTTCCGTTGCCACGGTATCACGCGTACTGAATCACAGTCCGCTGGTGAGCGCAGAGACGCGCGAAGCGGTCATGCGTGCGGTTACGCAGCTCGATTATCACCCGAATGCAAATGCCCAGGCGCTGGCAACGCAGGTGAGCGATACCATTGGCGTTGTGGTGATGGATGTCTCCGATCCCTTTTTTGGCGCGCTGGTGAAGGCCGTGGACGGCGTGGCGCGCCGCCATCACAAATATGTTCTTATTGGCAACAGCTATCATGACGCAGCGGAAGAGCGCCATGCGATTGAGGTATTCATTCGCCAGCGCTGCAGCGCGCTGATAGTACATGCGAAATCTCTGAGCGACGCCGAACTCAGCGATTATTTGCGCCAGGTTCCTGGAATGATTGTGATTAACCGCATCGTGCCCGGTTTTGAGCACCGAAGCGTTGGGCTGGATAACGTCAGCGGAGCCGCGCTGGCGACCCGCACGTTACTCACCAGCGGGCACCGGCGCATAGGCTATTTGGCTTCCGATCACGGCATCGAAGATGACACGCAGCGTTGTACGGGCTGGCGGCAGGCGATGGCAGGCGCAGGAATTGAAGCGCCGGAAAATTGGAGCGCTGCCGGTTCGCCCGATATGCAGGGTGGAGAGGCGGCAATGGTAGAGCTGCTTGGGCGAAATCTTCACCTGGACGCGGTGTTCGCCTATAACGACAGTATGGCGGTAGGGGCGCTGACGGCGCTTAAAGACAATGGCATTGCCGTGCCGGCGCATTTCTCTGTTATTGGGTTTGATGATATGCCAGGCGCGCGCTACGCCGATCCTCAATTAACCACCGTGCGTTATCCGATTACGTCTATGGGAACGCTGGCGGCGGAGCTGGCGCTTGCCGGTGCTGCCGGGCGGCTGGATGCGCATGCCAGCCACTGTTTTATGCCGACTCTGGTACGCCGCCATTCTGTCTATCAGTCGCAGGCTGACACGCAATAATGTAAACGGTTTCAAGTTGTGATTTATTTCACGGTTAATTAACATTTTATTTTCTATTATGTTACGAAGTTTAGCGAAGTCATTTCATTATTGCGATGATATTTGACTATTTTTCAGGAAACGGCAGAGAAATTCGCCGATTTCATTATGGAGCACGGCAGGACAGGAATCCGATTTACAGTCGGTCAAAACTGGCGATGTGTAACATAATAACAACATCATCCGGTGCCGATCGACGTTACTGAACAAACCGGAGAGACCATGAAACATAAACTTCTGACCGTTTCTGTCGCGCTGGCGGGGATTTTGCTCGGTGCGGGTGCCCACGCCGCGGATACGCGTATTGGCGTTACCATCTATAAATATGACGATAACTTTATGTCGGTGGTGCGCAGAGCCATTGAAAAAGAAGCCAAATCGGCGTCTGACGTTAAGTTATTGATGAATGACTCGCAAAACGACCAATCCAAACAAAACGACCAGGTGGACGTCTTGCTGGCGCGCGGCGTAAAAGCGCTGGCCATTAATTTGGTGGACCCGGCCGCTGCCGGTACCATTATTGATAAGGCGCGCGCGCAGAACGTACCGGTTGTTTTTTTCAATAAAGAACCTTCCCGTAAGGCGTTGGACAGCTACGATAAAGCCTATTACGTAGGAACCGATTCTAAAGAGTCCGGCGTGATTCAGGGTGAATTAATCGCTAAACACTGGAAGGCGAACCCGGCCTGGGATCTCAACAAAGACGGGAAAATTCAATACGTGCTGCTGAAGGGCGAACCGGGCCATCCGGACGCTGAAGCCCGCACCGCCTGGGTGGCGAAGACGCTCGAGGAAAAGGGGATTAAAACCCAGCGCCTTGCGATGGACACCGCCATGTGGGATACCGCGCAGGCGAAAGATAAAATGGACGCCTGGCTTTCCGGCCCGAACGCCAACGGCATTGAAGTGGTTATCGCCAATAACGATGCAATGGCGATGGGGGCGGTAGAGGCGCTGAAAGCGCATAAAAAATCCGCGCTGCCGGTATTCGGCGTAGATGCCCTGCCGGAAGCGCTGGCGCTGGTAAAATCAGGCGCGATGGCCGGTACCGTCCTAAATGATGCCAGTAACCAGGCTAAAGTGACGTTTCAGATGGCAGAGAATCTGGCGAACGGTAAGCCCGCGGCCGATGGCGCAGACTGGAAGGTGCAGGACAAAATCGTGCGGGTGCCGTATGTGGGCGTCGATAAAGACAATCTGAGCCAGTTCATCGGTAAATAGCTCATTCCCGGTGAAGAGGCCCACGGTCGGCCGGTGCGTGACAGTGCGCATCGGCCGGCCCTATAAATCAGTCGACGGTCGGGTGGCGCCGCCTTACCGGCCGATTGGCGGATTTAGCGGTGGGGCTATCTCATTTTCCCTCTCATACCCTAAGCAACCCGGAAACCTTTATGGCGAGTCATGATTCTGCCGCTGCATCCACGTACCTGCTGGAGATGACGGGTATTAATAAGTCATTTCCCGGGGTAAAAGCGCTTGATAATGTCAATCTCAGGGTGCGCCCGCATTCAGTGCACGCCCTAATGGGAGAAAACGGCGCCGGGAAATCCACGCTGCTGAAATGCCTGTTCGGTATCTATAAAAAGGACAGCGGGCGCATTGTGTTTCAGGGGCGCGAGGTGAATTTCACCAGCGCGAAAGAGGCGCTGGAAAACGGCGTTTCCATGGTGCATCAGGAACTGAATCTGGTGCTGCAGCGCTCAGTGATGGACAACATGTGGCTGGGACGCTACCCGTGTAAAGGGCTGTTCGTCGATCGGGCGAAAATGCTGCGCGATACGCAGGCTATCTTCCATGAGCTGGATATCAATATCGATCCCCACGCTCGGGTGAGTACCCTGTCGGTTTCCCAAATGCAAATGGTGGAAATCGCCAAAGCGTTTTCTTACGATGCGCGCATTGTCATCATGGATGAGCCCACGTCCTCGCTCACCGAAAAAGAAGTCCACCACTTGTTCAATATCATCCGTAAGCTCAAAGATCGCGGCTGCGGCATTGTCTATATATCACACAAAATGGAAGAGATTTTCCAGCTTTGTGATGAAGTGACGGTGTTACGCGATGGCCAGTGGATAGCCACTCAGCCAATAGCCGAGCTGGATATCGATAAGCTTATTGCCATGATGGTTGGACGTTCGCTCAGCCAGCGCTTCCCGGAGCGGCACAATCAGCCCGGGGAAGTGATTTTACAGGTGCGGCATCTGACCTCGCTGCGTCAGCCCTCGATTCGCGATGTCTCGTTTGATTTGCACAAAGGCGAAATTCTGGGGATTGCCGGGCTGGTAGGCGCGAAGCGTACCGACATCGTTGAAACACTGTTCGGGATCCGTGAAAAGTCGGGCGGTACGATTTATCTGCACGGCAAGGCGGTGGAGAACAACAGCGCGCATGAAGCGATTAATCACGGCTTTGCGCTGGTAACCGAAGAACGGCGCGCCACCGGGATCTACGCGTTTTTGGATATCGGTTTTAACTCGCTAATTTCAAATATTCGCCGCTATAAGAATCAAATTGGCCTGCTCGACGATCGCCGCATGAAAAGCGACACCCAATGGGTGATTGATGCGATGCGGGTTAAAACGCCGGGGCATCGCGCGCAGATTGGCGCGCTCTCCGGCGGTAATCAGCAGAAAGTGATTATTGGCCGCTGGCTGCTGACGCAGCCGGAAATATTAATGCTGGATGAACCGACGCGCGGGATAGACGTTGGGGCAAAATTTGAAATTTATCAGCTTATTGCCGAACTGGCCCAGCGGGAGAAAGGCATCATTATTATTTCTGTCAACAACGGGTAAAAAGTGATCCACTTACCGT